>MGSI01000001.1 GCA_001798455.1 Deltaproteobacteria bacterium RIFCSPLOWO2_02_FULL_57_26
GCATCAACGCCTTCCGCAGCGAAATCGACTTTGAGTTGGTTCAACAATAAGGCCAGGATGGGTATTGACAATATGACTATTTTAGGACTAGATTAAGACCATGACTACCGTAAATGTGGCTACGTTGAAAGAAAAACTGAGCCACTACCTCAATCTGGTAAAAGGGGGGCAAGAAGTGGTGGTAACATCCCACCGGCATAGGGTTGCCCGCATCCTGCCTGTGTCCGCACCTAACGCCCAGCCCAGGGAACCTTCCCGGTCAGTGAAGGATCTGCGTAAGCTGAAGGGGATAAAACCCCGGCGGTCTATTTCTGCCGTGAAAACACTGTTAGAAGACCGTCAGCGTAGATGACCGTTTACCTCGACACCTCCGTGGTCTTGCGGGTGCTTTTCCACGAACCGAATCCTATGAAAGTATGGGGTAAATGGGACAAAGCCTACAGCAGCAGCTTGTGGTGTGTCGAAGCTTTGAGGACTGTGGACCGTCTTCGTCTCTCAGGTGACCTTTCCGACAGAGAGGTGGCCGATCTAGCGAGAGATATCCGGATTGTTCACGAAACTTTATTGATCCAGCCACTTAATGATTCAATCCTGCAGCGAGCAAGCGAATCATTCCCGACGGTAGTAGGGACCCTGGACGCGCTTCATTTAGCCACGGCCTTGGCCATACGCGAATTTGATAAGCCAGACCTTTTCTTAACTCACGACCTCCGGCTCGGCACTGCTGCGCAAAGCCTAGGATTTGAGGTGGTCGGGATCGATTGAAAGCGGCCGCACGCTGAACAGTTCACAGGTCTCATCAAATCCACTTTTTATGCTTGGTTGGGCCCACCAGAGAGGCATTCCTCCACAAAATCCAAAACAAGCAGAAGTTTCTGGCGCAGGTCGCTTAGATAGGGATCCGGAAGGGCTCCGAGGCTGCGGCGCAGCCGGCGATTGTCGATCGCCTTAATTTGATCGACCAATATATCGGACGGACGACCCAGTCCTGAAACCCCTTTTGGAAGAGCCACACGCAGTGGATTTTCAAAACCAGCTACCTTCGTCGTCAAAGGGCAGATAATCGTCGACGGATGGACGCGGTTTAGGGCGTCCGTCTGAACTACGACCACCGGTCGAACTTTTCCCGGTTCTGTGCCAAAGCGGGGGTTCAGGTCAGCCACATAGAGGTGACCGTATTGCGGCCTCATAGATTCGAAGGGAGGTCTTCGAGAAGCTCTGTCTCTTGAAGATATTCCAGGTGCGCTGCCCCTAGACGGCGCGAGGCCTTGCGATATTCCTGCTCTAAGAGCTTCCGGGCGTAGAGGGAGTTATAGTGGCTGACGGCCTTACGGATGTAAGTATTTCGCGGCAACTTTAGTCGCTTGCGGATCTTCTCTGCTTCCCGGTAAGTCGGCTCATCTAGCTTAAGAGAAAGCGCTTTAGCCATAGGATACCTCCCGAACTAAGGTATCACCAAAAGTATATCCTCATAACGGAGAAGTCAAGACTTCGGAGAGTGCTATTTGCAGAGCCTCGGGGCTGGTGAAAAAGAGGCGATGACCTTGTCGTAAATATGGTCATGTTCGATCAAGATCGCGTGCGCTTTCTCTGCCATTCCTCTCTCTAACCGGAGACTCTCGCCCCGAAGAGCCGGGAAAAAGCCTCCATGATTGGCGGGGTGGCGAGGCCGATCAACACCGGGGCCAGCAGGCCGGCCAACAGCCGGGCAAAAACGAATTTGGGCCCCAGGAACGGGAGCTCCCAGATCAGTGTCCGGTGGACGGGAATGACTCCCCAGGCAGTCAGGTAGGCAGCCAGAGGACCGAAGCCAGCCCCGCTGTGTTGAAGGGCTGCGATGATCGGAAAATTCACGAAGGGTCCGCCGGGGGTAATCGAGCCGGCAACGGTGCCCACCAGAATCCCGCGCAGCCCCGCGCCTGTTCCCATCCAGCGCCCGATGACTTCTGCCGGGATGACCACCTGGACCATGCCAGCCATAAGCAATCCCAAAATCAGACGGAGCCAGACGGTTTCCAGCATGTGTCCCGACAAGCGCAGGCCGGACAGGACCATGGGCCACCCCTCGATGAGGTAAGCCAGCACAACCAGCACACCCACAATGACGCACATCACGAGGAGAGAGAGGTCCATCTTTTTCTTCCCTTTTCTCGGCGATCGTTCAGTCATCGATAGAGCCCGTATTTCTCCCGCGAAATCGACTTTGAATTACGCTCCCACGAACGTTATTCGTAGCGTAGCGCATCGATCGGGTCGAGGTGGGCTGCCTTCTGGGCGGGATAGAAACCGAAGAAGACTCCCACGGCGCCGGAGAAGAAGAAGGCGACGGCAACGATTTCCGGGCTGATCAACGTCGGCCACTGGGCGACGCGGTTGAGCAGCACCGAGCTCCCGATGCCGAGAAGGATGCCGATAAGCCCGCCGCTCGCCGCCATCACCACCGCCTCAACGAGAAACTGAAACATGATATCGCGGCTGCGTGCTCCGACGGCCATGCGGATCCCGATCTCGCGCGTTCGCTCTGTCACGGAAACGAGCATGATGTTCATGATGCCGATGCCGCCCACTAGAAGCGAGATGGAAGCGACGCTGCCGAGAAGCACCGCCATGACGCGTGCGCTGGCAGAGGCCGCTTCGGCGATGTCGGAGAGATTGCGAATCGTAAAATCATCCTCGCGGTCCGGCCCGATCCGGTGGCGCTGGCGCAGCAGCAGACTGATCTGCTCCTGGGCCTCCTGCACCCGCTCAGCGCTCACCGCCGAAACGACGATGCTTTGCACCCAAGTGATACGCATCAGCCGCTTTTGCATCGTAGTGTAGGGGATCATTACGGTGTCGTCTTGATCCGTCCCTTGGCTGCTCTGTCCCTTGGGCGCCAATACGCCGACGACACGAAACGGAATGTTTCTAATGCGGAGCACGCTATCGATCGGATCATCGTTACCAAAGAGTTGATCCACCACAGTTTGCCCAACGACGGCGACTTTGGCGGCGCTCTCCATGTCTCCCTCGTGGAGAAAGCGCCCCTCCGCCACCTGCCAGTCACGAATCTGCTGGAATTCCGGCGCAACGCCCTGGGCTAGCGTCGACCAGTTGAGATTGCCCGCCACCACCTGTTCCGGACGACGCAGCGCCGGGGACGCGAAGGCCACGGACGGAAGCTCCTGCATCATCGCTTTGGCATCGCTGTCCACCAGCGTATTCACGCCACCCGAGCCGGTCCTGACACCTCCCTGAACAGAAGTGCCGGGCAGCACGATGAGTACGTTCGTTCCGAGGCTGGCGATCTGCGAACGGATCGTCGCTTTCGCACCTTCTCCTATGGCCACCATAGCGATGACCGCACCAACCCCGATGATAATGCCGAGCATCGTAAGGAAGGAACGCAGCTTGTTCCTCCCCAGAGCGCGAAGGGCGATCCTCAAGGTCATGAACCACATAGCGCCTCCGGCGCATTGCAGATTCCAAATCTCAAATGTTGAATTTTGCAATTTGCACTTTGCATTTTGACTTATCCGTTAAGCCCTTGAACCCTTACAACCCTTCTGGCTCTTGAACCTTTTTATCATCAGAGACAATCACTCCATCACGAAACACCACCCGCCGCCGAGCATACTCCGCAATATCTCGCTCGTGGGTTACAAGAACAACGGTAATACTCTGTCCCGCGTTGAGTCGCTGGAAAAGCGACATGATTTCGGCGCCGGTGGCTGAATCAAGATTCCCCGTTGGCTCGTCGGCCAGAATCAAGGACGGGCGGTTCACCAGGGCCCTGGCGATGGCCACCCTTTGTTGTTGTCCGCCGGATAGCTGGTTCGGGGTGTGATCGAGCCGCTCCTCGAGTCCGACCAGCGAAAGGACTTCCACCGCCCGTTCATGCCGCTGTTTGCCCGCAAAGCCGTTGTACATCATCGGCAGCTCGACGTTCTCCAGAGCCGTCGTCCGCGCGAGCAGGTTGAACCCTTGGAAGACGAAACCGACGCGTTTGTTGCGGATGTGCGCCCACTCGTCCGGCGTCAGCGATCCGACTTCCTCGCCCTCCAGAAAATACTTGCCACTCGTGGGGCGGTCGAGACAACCCAAGATATTCATAAGGGTAGACTTGCCGGAACCCGAGGAACCCATGACGGCGACAAACTCTCCTCGGTCAATGGTCAGATTAACGCCGCGCAGCGCCGGCACCTCCACGTCTCCCATGCGATAGGTCTTGTGGAGGGCCTCAACACGGATCACTTCGCTCATCGGAAGCCAAATCCCCGCGGCTGCTGTGGTTGGAACGGGTTTGCGACTCCTGCTTTGCTCTGCGCGCTCGCGCCGCTTGCCATACCAATGATGACGGCATCGTTCTCGTTGAGTTCACCATCCCTAACCTCGGTCTTCGATCCGTCAGTGATGCCGAGTTGGACCTCGACAGGCTGCGCTTTCAAATTTTTTAGAACGTAGATTCGCACGCGGCGTCCGCCCCCTCCTCCGCCGCCACCACCTGAGCGGCTGGTCCGTCTAGCACCTACTCTAGGCGCCGCCCTGCTTTGCTCCTGACGCAACAATTCCTGGGCTTCGTCTTTCTGCTCGGGTGGCTTAAAGCGGACCGCCATATTCGGAATAGTCAGAACACCTTCTTTCTGGCTTACCAAAAATTGCACGTTGGCTGTCATACCGGGCTTGAGCAGCAACTCTTTGTTGTCGATTCGCACAACAGCATTATAGGTCACTACATTTTGCACGACCGTTGCGGCGTTGCGCACCTGGTGAACCTTACCCGTAAAACGGCGCGCCGGATAGGCGTCCACCGTAAACGTAACCTCTTGCCCCTCCCAGATATTGCCGACGTCCGCCTCGTCAACGCTGGTATGCACTTCCATCTTTGACAGGTCGTTTGCAATGGTAAACAAAGTCGGCGCCTGTAGTGAGGCGGCCACTGTCTGGCCGACGTCCACATTGCGCGAGATGACAATGCCCTCCACGGGGGATCGAATAGTGGTATTGTCGAGATCCACCTCGGTTTGATTCAAAGCAGCTTGCGCCTGGGCGACTTGGGCCTTGTTGACTTCGACTTGCGCCAGCGCTGCATCGTAGGCGGTCTGAGCCGCATCGAGTTCGCTCTGAGCCGTTAAGTCCCGTTTTCTCAGCTCTCGATTCCGCTCTAACGTCCGCAGCGCGTCGGCGACGCTGACTTTAGCTTTGGCTAAGTTGGATTGAGCGGCGAGGACATTGGCCCGCCCCTGATCCACGGACGCTTTGAACTTGTCTTGATTGAGTTGGACGACAACCTGCCCCGCCTTAACCTTTGTGTTGAAATCGGCAAAGAGCTTATCGATGGTCCCAGAAACTTGGCTCCCGACTTGAACCGTGACGACGGCCTGCAGGGTCCCGGTAGACGATACCACCTGAGTGATATTGTTCCGTTGTACCGGCATTGTGACGTAGGACGACTCCTTGGCGCTGTTGCCGAAGCGCCAGAATTCAAATGCCGCTACCGCGACCAGAAGTAGAGCGGCTGTAAGTGCGATGACTCGTTTGCGCGTCACGGCTCCCCCCGGACACCCTGAAAAACTTTTTCCACTAGCTCGAGAATCTGCTTCTTCTGCGGGCGATTGAAAGTAACGCCGCTCGTAATAGGTGCATCCGACTCTTGATCCTCCAGAAGCTGCTCAATCTCTACTCCGAAAAGAGACATAAAAGGCACCTCGGACATAGACTCCTGGATCTCTCTCGCAGTCCCCTTGAGATAATAGTTGAGGCCCCTGTCAGTGATCAAAAGGGTGATCTTACCTGTCCGCCTCAGGTTCTTGGCCGTAGTACTCGTCCTGGCAATCGCAAGGTCGATCCTGGACCGACTCTTGGCCACAACCTCATAATAGGAGAGCATGGCCGGATGGGCCCATCCCTTGTCATCCACCGTGACCAAGACAATGGCCTTACCCGTCTTGGATGTTACATCTTCTCCGTTGAGCCGGTTAAAAAGCTCTTCAGTCAACTCTTTGCCCAGGAGCTGGGACATCTTCTTAATCCCTTAATCGCCTTTGGCACATTGCAAAATGCAGAATGCAAAATGAAAATTTGATATTTCTTTTAAGTACGGGCAGGTTTCAAACCTGCCCCTACGAGTTCCTGCCTTTTACCGAAACCCTGCTCATTGTCGATATAAAAAATCCGCTCCGGGACCACACAGTAGAACTTTACTTTTAGAAAGGCCTGGTATAGGAGACCGCTTGCCGGGTTGGTAAAGATCTTCATGACTTCGGGATACTTGCGCGCATAAACGATCATCGCTTTCCCCTTTTCAACAAGAGAATCCACGGCTACGACCTTCCCTTCGAGCTGGATGCCCTTGATTCTACGCCAATCCCGATAGTCCTCCTGGACTGTCACTGCGACTCGAGGATTCGCTGCTAAGTTTTGGCAATGGCGAGAATCCGGGGCGGAGAAAAAATAGAGTCGCAGCCCGTCGCTGGCGTAAAAAACCGTCGCGGCCCAAGGAACATCGCCGTGGCTGGTCCCGAGCGTCATCGTGTTGTGACCTTCGATGTAGCTCAGAATTTGCCGCTTCAGCTCTTCCGACATACAAATAAAGCCGTCAGCGATCAGCTTTCAGCTTTCAGCTTTCTCTTAAGGCTGACAGCTGATGGCCGACCGCCGATAGCCTCAGGGAGTCCGCCGTATGAGAGGCGTCTTGGTGAGCGCCTTGAGGTTCGCAACTCCCACGCAAAGCATCGCCACTTTGATTTCGGCAATGATCCCACTCAAGTATTCTATCACGGCCTGGGCCGACTCCAAAGCCGGCGCCAGCAAGGGCTGTCCAATGGCGGCGATGTTCGCCCCCAATGCGATGGCCTTGGCAATGTCCAGACCGTTGCGGATCCCCCCCGAGGCAACTACTTCCAAATTCGGCACAGCCGCTCGTACCTCCACCAGGGCCTCCTCGGTAGGAATTCCCCAGTCAGCAAAGGTGAGATCCACAGCCTTCCCCTTTTGGGCCGCCCTCTTGGCCTCCACCGAATACCATGAGGTTCCGCCTCGTCCGGCCACGTCAATCGCCCTGACCCCAGCCCGCTCAAGGCGCGAAGCGACTTCGCCCGAAATTCCGCTGCCCACCTCCTTGGCCACCACCGGGACCTCAAGCCGGCGGCACACCTCAGCGATCTTTTCGGTCAACCCCTTAAAGTTCCGATTGCCTTCGGGCTGGATAGCCTCCTGCAAAACGTTTAGATGGAGGATCAGCCCATCGGCTTGAATCATCTCCACCGCCCGGCGGCAGTGCTCCACGCCGTAGCCATAGTTCAGCTGGACCGCTCCGAGATTGCCGAGCAGAAGGATGTCCGGCGCCAGATCTCTAACTTTAAAGGAATCGGCCACGCTTTGCTCCTCCAAGGCCACCCTCTGAGAGCCGACCCCCATTGCCAGGCGCAATCGCTGAGCGGCATCAGCCAAATTCCGGTTGACCTTGCGGGCCAGATCAAACCCACCGGTCATGGAGGAGATCAAAAGGGGCGCTTGAAGCGGTTTGCCGAGAAAAGTGGTGCTTAAGTCGATCTCATCAATATCGACTTCAGGAAGCGCGTTGTGTCGAAAAGCGTAGCGATCAAAGCCGGTCCCGTCGGGCCCTCTCACGGCCTCGCCGTCGAGACAAAGCTCCAGGTGTTCCTTTTTCCTTTGTTGGGTCGCCGAGAGGGTTTTCTTGGCCCTACTGCGTGCCATAAATTGGCCGGTGGAGTCTCATCGCTGCTTTTTCGCCGCTTGCCCGCCTTTTTTCCCGGCAGGCGAGGAGGATGGATTGACCGCTTCGGGATGGCGGCTCATGCCCTCCTCGGTCCATCGCTCGAAGAGGGTCACCTCGATCCCGAACTGGTCGAGGATGCGGGTAACGGTTTGGTTGATCACGTCATCGAGCGTCTTGGGCCGATGGTAAAAGGCCGGTACCGGTGGGAAGATCATCGCCCCTATGCGCGTCAGGGCAACCATATTCTCCAGATGCCCCAAGTGCAGCGGAGTCTCGCGGGCCACCAAGACCAGCCTTTTTCTCTCTTTCAGGACGACGTCGGCGGCCCGAACCAAAAGGTCGCCACCGATCGAATGGGCGATCCCGCCCATCGATTTCATGGAGCAAGGGGCGATGACCATGCCCTCGGTACGAAACGAGCCGCTGGATATGCTGGCCCCGACGTTATTGATGTCATGGACGACGCTCGCCATCTCCTCCACGTCTCTGACCGAATAGGGTGTCTCCACCTGGATGGTCATCTTCGCCGCACGGGTGAGTACGAGGTGGGTCTCGACGTCCTTGAGGCGAGAAAGGACCTCCAGAATCCGGATCCCATAGATCGCCCCGGTGGCTCCCGACATGCCCACAATCAATCGTCGCATATCTTGCCTTCGAAGCAGCCCTTCGAACGTTCAAGGGTTCAATAGTTCAAGGCTGGCATCCGTTGAACGTTGAACTTTAAACCTTGAACTCCAGCGTGAGCCGGTCTCCGTCCCGCACCCCAAGCTCGTCTTTAATCCGGACCGGCGCGACGACCTCAAGTTTGTCCGGTGGATAGCCTTCAACTTCCGGCAGGACGACTGCCCCGTTTTGCTTCCCCTCGATCTCGACCGGAAAGCAGCGCGCCCGGCAGAAGGAAGCATCCGGCGGCGGGATGTCGATGGCTTCCACCTGCCGTTTGACTTCGCGCCACGCCCCCATCTCCTTTTCCGAGTCCAGCCGCACATTCAGAGTGGCCGGATAAGGCGAAAATCCAAGCCGCTCGCGCAGCGTCTGTTGCACCCACGGGAGACTCATAAACATGGCTCCCTGACCCAGATCCGAGAAGACCACTCCCGTCAATTTTCTTCGCTCCATCCTCGCTCAGCGAATAGTGAATGGTAAATAGTGAATAGTCCCCGCTCGCTTCCGTTTTCCCGTCGAGCGTTTAGCAGCCATGCCTCTCCGTCTGTTCTCCATTTGCCACTCGCGACTCACTTTTCACTACTTGCTAGTGGCCCGATAGGGACTGCGCTCTCCCTCCCCTACGGACCTTGATCGTCTCGGCGAGGATGCTGAGGGCGATCTCTTCGGGGGTTTCCGTCTTGATATCGAGGCCAACGGGGGCATGGACTCTCTCGATGACCTCCTCGGCGATCTCCTCCTCCTCGCGGAATCTCTGGAAGCAAGCCTTGATGCGCCGCCTGCTCCCGATCATGCCGATGTACTTTGCCGGGCCATGGATAATCTCGCGCAGACACGGCTCGTCGTATTTGTGGCCCCGGGTGATGAGGACGATATACGTCGAGGGGGTGACCGGTATTCCCTTCAGCGTCTGCGCCATATCGCCCACCTTGATGTCATCCGCGTCCGGAAACCTCTCCCGGTTGGCGAACTGCAAGCGGTCGTCCAGCACGGTCACATGAAAATCCAAAATCTTGGCCATCTTGACCAAGGGAACCGCGATATGGCCCGCACCGACCACGATCAGCTTCGGCGGAGCGGGGAGCACCTCGAAAAAGACCTCGACTTTATCCCCGGTGCCCGGTAGATCCAAAGGCACCAGCTTGGAACGCTCCTCCTTAAGGCGCGCCTCCGACTCCTTGAGGATCGCCTGTAAGAGCTCTTCGTGGCGGATCGTCCCGGTTTTGACCTTGCCATCACGAATCAAGCATTTCTGGCCGGGCTCCACTTTGCCGTTCTCCTCAGCCCCCGTTATGGTCGCGAGAACGGCGGCGCGCCCTTCGCGCTTGATCCGGATGAGTTCCTCAGTGAGGTCGATCATTGTTCCAACGGTTGCCCCGGCTCCTTTTCCTGCCACCACGGATCGATGAAGACATTCATAATCCCACCGCAAACCGCCGGGCTATCGGACGAGATATCGTCCAAAAGATCCACCCGTACCATTCTCGGCTTGCGCGTGTGGATCACCTCGACCGCTTCGCGCCGCACGTCGGCCTCTCCACACCCTCCCCCGATCGTTCCCAGGATCTCTCCCCACTCCGTCACCACCATTTTCGCGCCTACCTCTCTCGGGGTGGAGCCGCGAGTTGACACGATCGTGGCCACGGCCACGGTCTCCCCCTTGTCCAGGAACTCTTTCACCTGATCGTAGATCATATCCATAAAATTTCACCTCCTAGGCAACCAGCTTTTGGAGCGTCCGCCCGAGCGCAACCAGGCTATTAACATTGTGCACCGACAGAAAGAAATCAAGATAGGGTAGCGCCGCCTGCATTCCCTTGCACAGAGGCTCATAATTTTCGCTGGCCAAGAGGGGGTTGAGCCAGATGATCTTATAGCACCTGGACTTGAGCCTCCGCATCTCCTGTTCCAAAACCCGCACATCTCCCCGATCCCAGCCGTCGCTGATGATGACGACCACGGTCCGATGGGTTACCAGGCTGGGAGCGAAATCCCGGTTGAAGGCATGGAGCGAGCGACCAATATTCGTCCCGCCCGACCAACCCAGAACGGAATCCGAAATCCTTTCCAGGGCGCCACCGATGTCTTTGCTACGGATCAGATGGGTGATGCGGCTTAAGGAGGTGCTGAAGACGAAAGTCTCGACCCCCCAGAGCTCGTTTTGAAGGCCGTACATGAATTGGATCAAGAAGCGGCTGTAGCAGTCCATGGAGCCGCTGACGTCGCAGAGGAGCACGACGCGGGTCTTTCTGATCCGCCGCTTGCGCGAAACCAGCTCGACGATCTCGCCCCCGTACTTGATGTTCTTGCGCAGGGTCCAGCGCACATCAATGCCCTCTCCCTTGGTGGCACGTTTCTTGCGCCGGCTGACCTGTGTGGCGATCTTATTGGCGATCATGAGAATGGCGCGTCTCACGGCGCGGCTTTCCTCTATCCCCATTTCGCTGAAGTCCCGCTTGTTCAGGACCTCGTTGGGACTGTACGTGGGCACGGAAACAGGCTCGTCGTCCTGGTCGGGTTGGGCCTGAGGGTTTGACCCTAGCACGACCAGTTCCTCCTCACCCCCTTCCTCACCATCTGCCCAACCGTCACGGTCTCCCGAGAGCATGGTGGGCGGCGCGACCATCTCCATCGTCGGTCTCTGGGGACAAAAGTCCCGCCAGAAATAATCAAAAACCCGCTCAAAAAGAGGGACCTCGTCTTTTTCCGAAACCAGATTGGCCCGCAGCGCGGCACGGAAATCCGCCTTGGAGGCCAGGTTCACGAACTCCAGGGAACGGCTCGCATCGAGCACCTGGCTCAGGCCGACCTTCATCCCCAACTGCTTCAGAATCCGGGCAAACGCCAAAAGGTTGGCCAGCGTCCCCCGCCCCCGCATGGCGGCATAGCGGGCCACCGCGCCCGCAATGATGTCATCCGAAACTTCCATGTTCGCTCTAGGCCTGAATCCCT
>MGSI01000002.1 GCA_001798455.1 Deltaproteobacteria bacterium RIFCSPLOWO2_02_FULL_57_26
TGCTTTCCATCAAAGGTGATCAGACGGGGACAGGCACGCAAGCGAGCCAGTCCCCTAAACGTGACCCGGCGCTGACGAGGGGGAAAGGAGGACCTTATGACCCTCCATGAGTTTGTGATCTTTATCTACCGCAGCGAGATGTATGAATGTTACGAAGGGGACCTGGGGCCTACCACAGGATTTTGCAGGTGACAGGGCAAGGGGAGAGTGGACCTGCGATCAGACTTTCGTTTCTGGACGATCTTTGCGCATTCTCATGCTCGATGGCTTACCTTCTACAATCTCCTATCCAGACTCCGGTACTGTATGGCCTCGGAGACGTGGGCGGGTTGGATCTCTTCGGATCCCTCGAGGTCGGCGATGGTGCGGCTGACTTTGAGGATGCGGCTGTAGGCGCGGGCGCTCAGACCCAGTTTGTTGATCGCCACCTCGAGCAGCTTTTCTCCCCCTTCTTTGACCACGCAGAAGCGCTTGATATCTTTTGTTCCCATCTGGGCATTGGCATGGATGCCCCTTTTTTCAAAGCGCTTGAGTTGGATGGCGCGCGCGCCGTTGATCCTTTGCCGGATAACAGCAGAAGGTTCTCCAGCATCTCGGCTTGCCAGCTCCTGGTAGCGGACTGCAGGTACTTCGACTTGAATGTCAATCCGGTCGAGTAGCGGGCCTGAGACCCTGGAGCGGTATCTCTGAATCTGCAGCGGCGTGCAGCCACATTCTTTCCGGGGGTCGGTAAAGAAGCCGAAGGGGCACGGTTGTATGTGGCTCACCGTCAACCCGTTCGGCTGAGCTCACGACGAAGCCTGAGCAAGCACCGCTCTTTGGCGCGGTGTCGAATGGGTTGACTCTCCTCGGCCATGGGTTAAGCTGTGTTGCGTGAAAGCGGCAAGTTCCCTGCGCCGGCTGGTCCTTTTTCCCTATCAGCTCTTTGTTCTCGTCGTTTTCTTCGCCCTGCTTCTGCTTTGCAGCCTAGGAATCCTTTTCGCGAGCCTGTTTGACGCGAGCGGCGACAGGGCACACCGCTGCCTCACCTACTGGGCCAGGGTTAACTTGGCATTGGCTGGGCTGCGAGTCCAGATCGAAGGCCTGCAGCGACTTGAGCCGAGAGGGACGTATATCTTTATGCCCAACCACGCAAGTTTCCTCGACATCCTTCTTGCCCTCGCCTGTATCCCCTACAATTTTCGCATGATCACCAAAGAGGAGATGTTTCGAATTCCGTTCATAGGCTGGATCCTTAAAAGATCCCACCAAATACCAATGAACCGTACCCATCCACGTAAGGGATTAAAAAGTCTGAGGCAGGCTTCCCATCTCGTCGGGGAAGGTGTTTCGATCGTAGTCTTCCCCGAAGGGACGCGGACCTCAAATGGCGGGATTAACGAGTTTAAGGCCACTCTGTTCATGCTGCCCATTCGCAGCGGCGTTCCCGTAGTTCCGGTCCTTATCGAGGGGACTTTCAGCGCGCTCAAGCGGGGCTCAATACTCCTCAATCCGGTTCCCCTCAAGCTGACCTTCCATACTCCCATCCCCGCCGGAGCTTTTAAGGAGGGCGAGCGCTGGCTGTACGCCAAGCAGGTGCGGGAAGTTCTAGTTTCCGGCGTGCGAGAAAACTCCAACTTGGAAGCTCGATGATTTCTACGGTCTCTTCAGGCGGTCGCGGTCAGGGCGGCGGTAGCTTTGGTAAGCGGAGAGGACTTTGATAGCGTATTCTAGTGGGACCGCTTCCTCCATGCTCAGTCGATTGTCGATCTCCGTGGGTCCCCAATTGTAGGCGGTTAAGGCAAGCTCTAGGTCCCGAAATCTCCTCTTTAAGTGTTGCAGATAAAACACGCCCAACTTGATATTGAGGATGGGGTCATCCAAGGCCTCTGGATCCAGCTCTCCGGAAGCGAACTTGTCCCCCAGGTCAACCTCATTTGCCAGGGCATTGGCCACTAACGGGCGGATCTGCATCAGTCCCCGCGCGCCCATGTTAGAGACCGCCGTGTGTTGGAAGCGGCTTTCCACCTTTATGACCGCTAGGATCAGCAGCGGGTCGAGCGAGTGCCTTATACTTTCCGTCAAAATCGCTTCGGATATAGCCCAGGCGGAGGCGTCTTGTAAGTCCATCCGGTGAGATTTAATTACCGAATAGATTCTAAAAAGCTCGTGGTTTTGTTTCCCGCTTGACCCATCGACCTGCTCCACCCGGTGGCCGCTCCCTTCTCGCAAGGGGTGGGTCGGCACAAGCAGCACGGCAAGGAGGCACAACAGGGCCAGTACGGAGGCTGGGGCGGCTCTCCTAACAATCTGGAAAGACGGCGTTTTTTCCGATTTTCCCATATTTGATACGGCTTTATAACTCTGTCTCTCAGACTCACGGTGGCCATTTAGCCTGTTTCAAGGGTCGGGTTCCTTTATCAAGCAGAAGACAGCTTGTCAATAGCCCCCTATACGTACGTACCGGCCGTTGAGGATCCCAGTTGGAACTCTCGTACCGTAAGGAATCAGACAGCGGCTGCACCAGAAGAAGACTCTGGCTTCGGAAAGAGCGTGTCGAGGGTCCGCCTGGCGGGGGCTTTGGTCAATGGATGAGTTGAACGCGGCTGGTGAGGTCTGTTTCGATCTCAGGCTGGCTTTGTTGGGGGCTAGTCGATCACCCCTTCTTCGACGAGCTCGCGGTAATCTTTTTCCGGTAAGCTTAACATTTCCTTATAGAAAACCTCGTTGTGCTCGCCGAGGAGAGGGTCTCTATTCCTGGGCCCGGGCGGGGTTTTGGTCAGGAGGAATGGCGGTCGCTGATAGTGCATTTGCCCGATCTCCGGGTGCTCCAGTTCGACCCATTGAGTCCGGTGGGTAAGCTGGGGGTCACTGAAAAGGTCCCTCATGGTGTTTACTAACCCGGCCCGGAGGCCGGCGTCCTGGAGCCTATCAATAAGGTCCCGGGCAGTAAACTGCACTGTCCACTGCCCGATCCTGCCGTCGAGCTCGTCTTCGTGCTTCTTACGGGCCTCTAGGGTGGCGAAACGCTTTTCCTGAGTCCAGGCGGGATTCTCCATAACCCGGCAGAGGGTTTGCCACTCCGCCTCGGAGAAGATGCTCATGACGCACCACGAGTCTTCCCCCTTACAGGGATAGGCCCCGTGGGGCGCGGCGGCCGGGTCGCGGTTGCCGTTGCGGACGCCCACTCTCCCGTTCACCTTGTAGTCAAGGAGGAGGGGGGTAAGAAATTGGAGCCCCGATTCGTATTGTGCCAGGTCGATATGCTGACCGTTGCACGTGCGGTCTCGGTGATCCAGAGCCGCCAGGATGGCGACCGCCCCGTAAGCCACGGCGATGTAGTCGATATACGGGCCATAGAGCATCTGAGGGGGACCATCCGCATAGCCGATCAGGTTGGTAAAACCGGCGAGCGACGATAGCTGGGAGCCGAAGCCGGGATGGTTAGCGTGTGGACCTGTCTGCCCCAAGTTTGAACTGCTCAGCATGATCAGGTCGGGCTTAACTTTTCTAAGGCTCTCGTAATCCAACCCCAACCGCTTCATCGTCCCGGGGCTGAAATTTTCAATCACCACATCGGACCAGGCGACGATCCGTTTGGCGAGCTCAGTCGCCCTTGGGGCTTTTTTGAGGTTCAGTGTAACGTCCAGTTTGTCGTTATTGCACAGGGCAAAGAGCCCGGAGCGGTTAAGACCGTAAATGTTGTCTTTGTAGGGGGGATAGTGGGTGCGAAAGCCATCGGGACGGCTTCTCGATTCCAGGTGGACGACCGTGGCGCCGTGGTCGGCCAGGTGTTTTCCCACGGTGGGCCCAGCGGCATAAGCCGCGAACTCGACGACTTTAATCCCCTCTAAGGCATGCATGGCGACGTAGCTAACGTATTCGAAGCGCTGAGGTTTGAACGACTTGAACGGCTTAAACGGTTTGAACGGTTCAAAACGTTCAAATTGTTCAAAACGGCTATATAACCCCTTCCCGCTTAAATTTCTCCAACTCGTCTTTCTTGAATCCCAGCTCCCTGCAGTAGACCTCCTCATTGTGCTCGCCGATCAACGGGGCTCGGCGCCAGATCTTGCAGGGCGCCTGGGAGAATTTGGCGAAGCCTCCAGGGTAGGGCAGGGATGCCTTGAGTTCAGGATGGGCGAGCTCTTGCCAGAAATCCCGTGCCTTGAGCTGCGGGTCGCTGGAGATTTCCTCCACGGTGGCTACCGGGTAACCGAGCATCTCTCGGCGAATCACATTCTCGAAAAACTCTCGTTTCGTCACCCCCTCAAAAAAGCGCGTGATCGGCTCCTCCATCCGGTCGATCTCCTCCTGCGTGACTTCGGCGATGTTAAAGGACTTCCAATCTTTCCGCTTCAGGGATTCAGGCGCCCTCCCCTTGCTGTCCATCCATTCCACCAAAGCCTGGTTGGTCTTTCTCCCGGCCTCCCCTCCATAGATAATGAAGTTGAGATAACCGTCTTTGCAAGGCCAGAAGACCCGCATGCGGGCGCCCGTGATGCTGCGCCCAGTCATGTAGGCGCCGGCTCGCTTCTCCAGATGTCGGTTGAGGTCCCAGAAAGTATGGGCGTGGGAGAACGCCCAGAGAAGGCAAGCCTGGGCTGCCACATCCACTTGCTGGCCAATCCCGCTGCGCTGGCGGTAGAGGTGGGCCGTGAGCGTCCCCACGGCTGCGTAGGAGCCGGTCCACTGATAGGATTGAGGAAAGGAAACGCGCAGAGGGGGACGATCCGGATCTCCGGTGAGCGACATGCAGCCACTCATCGCCATGACCTCGATATCCGAGGCTCTGAAGCGGCTGTAAGGCCCGGTCTGGCCGAATGGGGTGATGGAGGTGAGGATGAGCCGCTGGTTGATCTGGTTCAAAGTGGTGTAGCCCAGCCCCAACCGGTCCAGATAACCGGGCATATAGGACTCGATGACAAACTCCGCGCTTGTCGCCAACCGGCGGAAGAGCTCCTGGCCACGACTGGATTCTAAGTTGAGCGTGATACCCCGCTTATTATTGTTAAAACCGAACCAGTAGAGGCTTTTTTCCACGTGAGGCTCGTCGCGGTAAAACGGGCCGATCATCCTGGCCGGATCTCCCCCCGGCTTCTCGATCTTGATGACATCGGCTCCCAGGTCGCCCAGGATCTTGCCGCAGAGAAAACCGAGCTCGTCGGTGAGATCCAAGACACGGAAAGGAGCCAGAAGTCCCTTGTTTTTATCCTCGCTTGCCATCTCGCCTTAAAAAAAAGGCAGGGGGTCCTGCCGCCCCTGCCCTTACGTTTCGTTCCGAACCGCCACTAGCGTTGCGTGATCACCGCCCCGTCCGCGCCAACGAGTGGACCCAGCCCCGCATGCGCCCCTTGGCGTTGCTGATGTCCTTCTCGCTGAAGAAGTTCTTCAGAGTCACCTTCTCCACGGCGTAGACCGGCCGCATGAAGTCGTTCTCGAAACCGAACGGCACGGTCGCGTCGATGCACATACCACCCTCGAAGCGGGTGTTGGAGGCTGTCCACTCCCTCTCTCCGGCGGTCATGCGCTCCGCTGGCATGAAGGTCTGGCCCCGTCCGCCCGGTATCGGGTTCAGGATATCGGTATGGGGGTTCATGCGGGTCGTTAGGCACCACATGATGTCATCCATGTCGTAGATGTCGGTATCCTGGCTGACGGCAATGCACAGGCGCATGCCCTGGGAGGTCGACATGATCGCCGCCATGAAGTTGCGTTGCCAGCCCTCGTCGATCTTGTTGCGCTTGCGCACTTGGATGATGGCGCCTCCCCAGTCGGTCATGCAGTAGGGGATATTGACGTCCATGATGAGTCCCGGCTGAATGCGTTCGCAGAGCTCGTAAATCGCTGCCTCGCGAATTGTGGTGTCGATATTGTGATCGTCCAGCGTATGAACCCCCAGGGCGAAGATGATCGGCTTGGACTCCGGCTTGCGCATGGTTACCGCCGTCACGTGGAAAGTCGGGGCCTTATAGGCCTTGCCCATATACCCTGCCCATTCCGGGTGGAAGTGGTAGCGCCCCTGGACGCCGGCTTTTTCCGCCTCGGCGGTTTCGTAGCGGCGGTCGCGCGGGTTGACATAGCCTTCGAGGACGACCTCGCAATCAGCCAGCGCCAGGGCATCCACGGTCCGCGCCTTAACGAGCCGAACCGGGAATCCCTGAACCGCGCCCGCGATGGCCACCTCATCGCAGCCCTGCGGCAAAATCACGTAGTCGAATCCGGCGCCGGCAAGCAACGTGCAGGCCGGCGGAACCCCGAAGCACATCGTGAGAGGTATGGGTTTGTCAGCCTGGTAGTATTTGGTGACCACCTGCCACATATGGGAGCCCGGGGAAATCTGGAAGGTTCCCACGTTGCCCCAGCGGAAGTTCATCCGGTTGTAGCCGAGGTCGCTCCCGCCTCCGAAATGCTCCCCGCTGATCAAGCGGTTCCCTGAACCCACGGTCAGCTCCGGCTCGATCTCGGTATGGCGAATCGGCACCAGGAATTGGTTCACGTCAGCCGGTTTATCAAAAACGACTTCCTGGGAGGGGGCGTCCTTCTGGTCCACTATAGTTGGGGGAAGGGGGTGCGTGACGGCGTGGGCCAGCTTCTTCGTGCGCTCGGTGTCGTCTTTCCAGCCGAACATCTTGTTGATAACTTTGATGTCCCCGAACAGATTCGTGACGACCCGGTGGTTCGGTTTGCCCTTAACGCTGTTGAAGAGAATCGGACAGCCGCCATCCAGCTGTTTTTGGATGGCTGTGATCTCGAGATCCGGATTGACCTCTTTGTCGCTCTCGATGAGGTCCCCTTCGGCTTTGAGCCACTGGAGGGATCCGCGCAGGTCGGCAATCAGCGCCGCATGGTTGCCGGGTGCCTCCCTTACCGCCTTGCTCATATCTTTTAGCCTCCGGTGAGAGAATTTATTTTAGCTGCGAATGGGATAGACAGCACGCTTTTTTCGGGAAATTACGACACGGAGGTACCTTAGCTAACGGGGAGCGAAAAGTCAACGTTGGGCTGCCGGAGAACGCGCGTGGAATTTCGAGGCTCTTTACAGGCAGTCGATTGCTTGCTATCACTCCTTCGGCCCCGAAGGGGTTCGATTTAGGAGAAAAACATGGCCATGGACCGCTTAAAGCAGGACGGACTGCTGGTAGTCGCCCTTTTCTGTTTCTTTTTCTCCGGCGTGGCCGGGCTCGTCTATGAGGTGGTCTGGACGCGGATGCTCACGCAGATCTTCGGCAATACCACGTACGCCATTGCCACCGTTCTTTCCGCCTTTATGGCAGGGCTGGCCGTGGGGAGTTATGTTTTTGGCCGGATTGCCGACCGGGGCAAGAATGATTTCTTGCTCTACGGCGCGCTCGAGGCCGGCGTCGGCGTCTACGGATTCGCCATCCCCTGGCTTTTTAATCTCGGACAGAAGATCTACATTCCTCTCTTCCGCCTCTACGACGCCTATCCGTTTCTTTTCAACCTGTTGCTCTTCTTCCTTTGCTTTGTGCTGCTCGTGCTCCCCACGGTCCTCATGGGAGCGACCCTGCCGGTGCTGAGCCGGTTCTTCGTCCGCAGCTTCGCTCATTTGGGACGACGGGTGGGGGACCTCTACGCGATCAACACGTTCGGGGCGGTCCTGGGTTGCGGTCTTGCGGGTTACTATTTCATCCCCGCCTTGGGAATGCGCGAGACCGTTTATCTGGCTGCCGCCCTCAACTTGGGGATCGCGCTGGTGATCTTCATCGTGGACCGGCTACGGGAAAAGGTGAGTGCGGAGGCGCTTGCCCCGGCGGCCGAGGCCGCCCAGGCGGAAGTCGCTGCGGGGGTGACCCCTTCACGGTTGGGATGGGTGCTGCTTTTTTGCTTCGCCCTTTCCGGTTTCGCCGCCCTGGTCTATGAGAACGCCTGGACTCGGGCTTTGACGCTGGTCATCGGGAGCTCCGTCTACTCCTTTACGACCATGCTCGTCACGTTTCTCATCGGCCTGGCGCTGGGTGGCTTTCTCTACGCCCGGCTCATGGGAGGCCGTGAGGTCCGCGTCAGCGCTTTTGGCGTTATTGAGCTTTGGGTAGGCCTCACGGCTTTGGCGACGATCCCGTTGTTCGAGAAGCTGCCCTTCCTCTTTTTGAGATTGCTCCAGGCTCTTGGCGATTCCTTTTCGCTTTTTCTCTCGGCTCAAGTATTTCTCTCGGCCCTCGTTATGTTATTACCGACTCTATTTTTGGGGATGACGTTCCCTTTGGTCGCCCGGCTCTTTACGCAATCCCTTTACCACGTTGGCAGCAGCGTGGGGACTTCCTACGCGGCCAATACTCTCGGGGCTATCGTGGGAGCCTTTGCTGGCGGCTTCATTTTCATTCCTCGGATCGGCGTACAGAACACCATCATGTTCGCGGTTACGATTAACCTCCTGATCGGCGGGTTTCTCGTCGTCGTGGATCCTCTCTTGTCCAGGGTGTCGCGCTACGCTCTGGGCGCGGCGGTTCTGGCCGCGGTGGTTTTCATCCCACTAAAGACCCCTCGCTGGGACCGCTTCATTCTCACGAGCGGCGTCACGATTTACAGCGACCGTTACGAAAAACTTCCCATGGATTCCCTTCGCCTGGAGGACATGCGCCGCGACGAGATGCTCTTGTATCGCGAGGGTTTGACGGCCACCATCAGCGTCCATCGCATAGGTAAGGATTACCTTTACTTCAGGAGCAATGGGAAGATCGATGGCTCCCACGGCGATACCCTGAGCCAGCTCCTCACCGGATATCTGCCGCTTTTCTTCCACCCGGCTGCGGAGCGCGCCGCCGTGATCGGCCTTGGCACCGGCATGACGGCCAAAGCCGTTGGGGTTTTCCCGGTGCGTGAGATCGAGGTGCTCGAGATAGAGCCAGCCATGGTTGAGGTGGCGGCTTTCTTCAGCGACAAAAACAACAAGATCCTCCAGGACAAGAGGGTCCGTCTGATCCCCACGGATGGAAGGAATTACATTCTCGCCACCCCCAGACAATATGACGTGATCACGGCCGAGCCTTCCAATCCGTGGATCGCCGGTATCGCCAACCTCTACACGCGGGAATTCTATGAGGTGGTGAAGACCAAACTCAAGCAAGACGGGATCTTCGCCCAATGGTTTCATAATTATTCCATGTCTCCGGATGATTTTCGCATGGTCTTTCGCACCTTCGCTGAGGCTTTTCCCCACGTGACGGTCTGGGGAATGAAAGAGAGCGATTTTCTGCTGTTAGGAAGCCGCCGGGAACAGGTCTTCCAGTATCCGGTCCTGAAAGAGATCGTTGCCAAGAACGGAACCCTGAAAGAGGACCTGCGGGAGCTCGGTTTAACGGACATCTACGGGATTTTAGGGTTCTACCGGATGGGGAAAAAAGAGGTTCTGGCTTTTAGCGAAGGCGCCGAAGTCAACACGGATGACGGCGGACAGCTTGAGTTCTCTGCGCCAAAGAATATCCGCCGCACGACCTCCGAACTAAATCGCAAGCTCATGGAGCCTTTTATCACTGAAGCTCCCTGGCTTAACTCAGATGCCAACCCGTTAGCCGGGGCGATGCGCCATTATCATTTGGCTGAAGCTTACGCGGCGAACGAATGGCACAGTCGCGCCCTCGATGAGGTCGATCAGGCGATTCGCCTGGATCCTTCCAACGTCGATTTTTACCTGCTGAAAACAAAAACCCTTCTCGAAGAGGACAAAAGCGCCGAGGGGGCTGCGTCCGCGCTCCTCGCACTTCAGCGTTCGCCGAAGGCGGTCAAGCCGATCCTTGGCATGAGCCAGGAGTTTTACTTGCCGGATGCCAAGACGGTCTACAGTAAAATCATCGGGATGGGGAGCCGGGAGATCCTACCCTATCTGGGCCTGGGTAATATCGCCCTACACCAGAACGATTTAAAAGAGGCCGAAAAGTGGTTTGAGCAGGCCCGGCGAATTAACCCGGAACATGCTGCTGTGCTCTTGGCCTTTGGACGGCTGCTGGCCGCCAAGGGGGCTTATAAGGAGGCGAAAAGTTTTCTCGAACAGTCCAAGCAGAAAGGGGAAGACTCCGCTACGCTTTACAGCGCGTTAGGAGATGCGAATTTCAAACTCGGTTTCTGGGCGGAGGCTGCTGAGGCCTACTCGCAGGCCTTGAGGTTGGGTAGAAGAAACAGCGCCGGGCGACGGGCCCTGGGTCTAGCATTGGCCAAGATGGGAAGAAACAGGGAAGCCGAGGAGAAATTCCGCGAAGTCCTGGCTCTTGATGCTGACGACGCCGACGCGTGGAAGGCCCTCCGGCAACTCGGGAAAAGGTATTAAGTGAACTGTACGGCTCCGCCGCAGACGGCGGCCTCTGGGCGGCGTTTCCCGCAAAATAGCCTAGCAGGGGGCAGAAGAAGTCCCCGAATATCCTAGTAACTCCCTGGAAAACAACGAAAATTTTGATTCTGGCCCATTCCCCCCGATTCCCACAATTTCTTTGCCCTCCCGCCTTTGTTGTCCTTTTCCCAAGGCTTTTTATAACACTTCCAAGGTGCTTGACCAGGAATCTAGTGCCCA
>MGSI01000003.1 GCA_001798455.1 Deltaproteobacteria bacterium RIFCSPLOWO2_02_FULL_57_26
GTGGCCGCAATCATCGCGTAGCAGTCAATCTTCACTCCCTCGGCCAGCCGCACGTTGTTCCAGATCAGCCTCAAGATGTCGCGTTGCTCCTGCCCCTTCTCGATCACCTTGACCCCGGGGATCAAAATGCCCTCGGAGTGGATATCGTAGGGATCGGAAAAATAGGCGCCCGGGAAGGCTGCGCCGGTGTCCTCCACGTGGGCGCGGGCCAGAGTCCAGAAGGCCACCTTACCGTGGTGGAAGATGGGGCGGAAAAAGCCCCAGTCGGGCGGGTGGCAGGAGTAGCCGTTGTAGGGATCGTTGGCCAGAAAGACATCGCCAGGGTAAACATTGTCGCAGTACTCGTTCAGAATGAACCTGACCGAGAACTTCCCCCCGACAAACTGGGTTGCCAGGCCCACCGGGATGGCCACGGTCCGTCCCTCGCCGTCCCAGATACCGACCGAGATGTCTTTGAGCTGGGAGATCAGGTAGCTCTGGGAGGTGCGCTCGATGACACGGCGCATCTCCCGGCAGATGCGCTGCAGGCCGTGCCATACGGTCGATAAGGTCAGGGGATCTACCTCCGTCGCGACGGCGATAGGTTCTCGAGACCGCAGCGGCGCGGTCAGCTTATCGATCAGCATGTCATCCATGGTCTTAGCTCCTTTTCAATAAGTAGGTTCCGGAAGCGTCCACGGCGCACGTGAAGCTCGGCGGGACCACCACTGTAGTCGCCTTCTCCTCTATGATTGCCGGGCCGGGAACGACATTTCCAGCGAGGAGTCGTTCGCCGTCGTAGCAGGACGTCTCGACCCAATCTTTGCCGAATAGACAGCGCCTCTTGCGCTTCAGCGCCGCTTTGGGGTTGGCTTCCCCCTTGGCGATCGGGATCATTTTCAGGTCGAGCCGCCGAGCGGCCGTGGCCCTAAGCCAAAAGGTCAGAAACTCGACCTGGCGAAAAGGCAATTCAAAAGTGTAGAGCTCTTTGTGCCGCGCATGGAATGCCTTGAGCACCTCCTCGAGATCGCCCGGTGATTTGAGCGCGCTCGGCAGCGGGACCTCGATCTCGTGGAACTGTCCGGCGTAGCGTATCTGGGCCGTTCGGGTAAAGACGAGATCCTCGGCCTGGATATGACCCTCCTTGAAGTCGGCGATCGCTTGCTGGGCGAGTTCCCGATATAGACTTTCGATCGCCTTTAAGTCCACCTTGTCGGCTCTGAGGATGTGTGTCCGAGAGTATTCCCGCCCTATGTCCATGGCAAACATCCCGAAAGCGCTGTAGAGGGCCGCGTACTTCGGAATGACCACCACCGGGATCCTTAGCAGTTCGGCGACGTTGGCGCCGTGCACGGCCCCCGCGCCGCCACCGACGATCAGGGCAAAGTCGCGCAGATCCAGGCCGCGTTTGGTGGAGAGTTCGATGACTTGATCGGCCATCAGCGAGTTGACGCTCTGGAAGATCGCCTGGGCGGCATCGGTCTCGCTCATCCTGAGGGGCTCGGAGACGCGCCGGATTGCTTCCCGCGATCTCTCCGCGTCAAGCGGAATCTCGCCGCCAAGGAAGTAATCCGTTGGGACGTAGCCGAGCAGCACATCGGCGTCCGTAACCGTGGGTCTATCGCCGCCCCGGCCGTAGCAGGCCGGGCCCGGCACTGCGCCCGCGCTTTGCGGCCCGACCCGCAGCAGCCCCAGTGAATCGATCCATGCCAGGCTACCGCCGCCGGCGCCGATTGAGTGGATATCGACCATCTTGATGGCTACTCGCTCGTCGCCCACCCAGCTCTCAGTCGTCGTGGGAATCTCGCCTTTCCGAATCAGAGACACGTCCAGACTCGTGCCGCCCATATCGATCGAAATCAGGTTATTGTGCCCGGATGAGCTCCCCCATAAGAGCGCCGCGGTGGGCGCCGCCGCCGGTCCGGAGTTGATCATCGTGACTGCCTGGCGACGCGAGTGGGAGGCGGACTGGACCAGCCCATCGGCACGCACGATGAGGAGGCTTCCTTTAAAGCCCAGCCCGGCAAGCCGCTTTTCCAGGGCCATAAGATAATCAGAGACAATCGGCCCGATGTAGGCGCTCACCACGGTCGTGCTGAATCGCTCGTACTCTCCCCACACAGGCAAGACCTCGTGTGAGGCGGTCACATAGACATTACCGTCGAACCGCTGCCGGCAGATTTCCGCGGCGCGCCGCTCGTTTTCCGGGTTGGCGTAGGAATGCAAAAAGCAGACGGCGATGGACTTGACGTTCTCAGCCGCGAACTTGTTCAGGGCCGATTCGGCGCTTGCGGAGTCCAGCGGCGTCTCGATCTCGCCGGTGAAGAGCGTTCGTTCTCGAACGGGAAGCCTGAGATATCGGGGCACGAGCGGTTTGTACGGGGGAACCCCGAGGTTGTACATGGAAGTGCGGATATTTTTAAAGCCGCGCCGGATCTCGAGTTCGTCGCGAAAGCCGTCGGTCGTGAGCATCCCGACTTTGGCCCCGCGTTCGGTGAGCAGAGCATTGGTCGCTAAGGTCGTACCGTGGATGATAAATTCCAGTTCCCCGATAAACTCGCTCAAGATTTTCCGCTCCGCTTTGGCGGCCTTTTCGAGAGAGTCCATGAGACCCGTACTAGGGTCCTCCGGCGTCGTGGGCGCCTTGAACTGGTTGAGCCGGCCCTGTTTATCCAGGACCAGGCAATCGGTGAAGGTCCCACCGACGTCAATTGCCACTCGAGTCATCGCATACCTCCTTACCCTTATTCCATGATGGAATTCTTGCCCGGCGAGGGCTGCTGATGCGGCTGTTCAAACTTATCGCCTTCCTCTCTTATGGAGGAAAGATTCGCGCCGCGCCCATCAAATATTGCCGGCCATTTGGCTTGAATCTGTCGCAGGTAGGCGGGGTCGGCTTCCGCCACGCGCGGGAACTCGTCGATCCACTCGAACGGGCGGCATGCGTCGATAATGGCGCGGGAGTTGTAGGCGTTGCGCCGGTCCCGCACTAAGGGATCGATGGGCCCGCTCCAGCCCTTGCGCATGATATCGATGTCAGTTGCCGGATCGGATCGGGTGGCCACCGCCCACATGACCTCGTCCATATTCGCGGGATCTATGTCTTCGTCCACGACGATGACGTAGCGGTTCAGATAAGCTCCGGTCTGGCACTGCGAGGCGATATACCCTGCCTGGCGCGAATGGCCGCAGTAGCGTTGTTTGATGCTGACGATAATAATCATTCTTCCGGCTGCGGACTCGGGCGCCCAGACGCCGCGCACGTCGGGTATGCCGGCTTTAACGAGGGCGTCGTAAATCATCGCTGACTTGAGCACGCTGCGCATATAGGAGAAGTCGTGCGGGGGCTTGGCCGTAGGCGCCCCGAGCAGGATCGGGTCATTGCGGTGATACACCCTCTCTACCTCCAGCACCGGCACCGGACCGGGCGTCGCCGAAAAGTAGCCGGTCGCCTCGCCGAACGGTCCCTCTTTCGCCTCGTGCTCAGGCCGGATCCAACCGGCCAGGACGATCTCGGCAAAAGCGGGCATCGGCAATCCGGTGATCTCTTCCCGGATCACGGGGATCGGCGCGCCGAGGATCGCTCCGCCATAGTTGTACTCGCTGATGCCGGTCGGGACCTCCAGACCTCCGAGGATTAAGAAGAGCGGGTCATGGCCCAGAGAGGCCAAGATCGGACAACGGCCCTCGCGTGCCCACCACTTCTCGTAGTGCTGACGCCCATGCTTGCCTTTGGTAATGGCTAAAGAGGCGTTGCTGCCGCCGAGCGTCATCATGCGATAAGCCCCGACGTTGATCCATCCGGTTTCCGGATCCGAGGTGATGACCGCCGAGCCGGTTCCGATGAAGCGGCCGCCGTCTTCGGCGTGCCAGATGGGCACGGGAAACAATTCCAGGTCGATGTTCGATTCGAGGACATTTTCAAGCACCGGGCCCTCGCTCACCAGCGTGGGGGGAAATTGGACCGACTGCTGCTCCCAGTGGTTTGGCTTGCCCAGCAGGGCTGCTGTGAAAGCTCGATCGTCGAGGTCAGTCGACATTCCCAGCGTCAGCAAGAGACGCCGGCGGCTAGCGGTGGTGGACGTCAGGACCCGGTAGCCGGCGGGGTAATCCTTGATCTTATCGAAGAGAAGGGCGGGGGTGGGCTTGAGGCGACAGTTAAGCTCGGAGATCGCCCCGATTTCGAGCTTCCAGTCCGCGCCTTCCACGACCCGGAGCTCGCCCATCTCGTCTACGGCGCGGATCCAGTCGCGCAGATCGGTCAGATGAGAAGGGGATTTTTTTTGCATGGAACACCTATCAATCAATATTATTTCCTGCCGCTAGTGCTGGCGCGCAGCGATCGGGTCAGGTCCCAATCGATCTGCCGTGTGGTCGGATCGATCACCACTTTGTAGACCTCGCGCGCCGTCTCAAGGGTCACCATCTCGTTGATATAGACATCGTCCCACACGGCCTGGGGGTCGCGCTCCTCGGGCCGTCCCACTCCACCGCCGCCACCGGTGTCTTTAATGATATGATCGCCGGCCTTGAGCTGATACAGCCGATGCACCTTGGCCTGAATCATCTCTCCGTCGCGCCGGATGTAGCATTGGTTGGGAGGAGTCGGCTTGCCGCCGAGAGTCCCGTGGCTGAAGGTGGTCTCGCCCTGGCCGGCGCCGGTGTGCATGGCTACCTCGCCTCCCACATTGACCGCTTCCCAGTGAAATCCTGGCCCGCCCCGCCACCTGCCGGCGCCGGAGGAGTCCTTGCGAAACTCCCGGCTCACCACCTTCCAGGGATACTTGATTTCCACATCCTCCGTGTTCGGCCGGGCAATCTGGCCGAGAGAGGCGCTGGACGCGCATCCCTGATAGCCGTCGTAGCCCCAGACCGCGCCTGCGCCGCCCTCGGCGTGGATGCCGGGGAAGACGTAGAGACCTCCGGTGCGGGGATGGATGCCGTAGATGTACTGTCCGTAGCGCCGTGCCCAACCCGCCGCAGCCCGATTCGGTACGGCCTCCGACATCGCCATCATCACCGCCTCAAAGATATTGACCCCCATATAGACCGGGGCTCCGCCCATCGGCGCGGGATACTTTGCGTTGACCACCAACCCCTCAGGGGCGATGACCTCGATGGCTCGCATCGTCCCCTCATTGTGATACTCGGCCAATGCCGGATCGAGAAAAAGAATCGATGAGGCGACCGCATCGCTGTATGTGCTGGGGTAGCTGCAGTTGACGAAGCCGCGTCGCTGCTTGTCGCTCTTGGAGAAGTCGAGGGTCAGGTGGTCCCCCTTCACCGTCACCTCGCAGCGCACGGTCACAGGCACATCCAGCTCGTAGCCGTCGTCATCCGTGGAGGACTCCCCGTAGTAAGTTCCGTCCGGCATCTTCTCAATGCAAGCGCGCACGGCGCGCTCGGTGCGCTCCTGCATGACAGAAATGCAGTGCTGAACAGTGTCGATCCCGTATTTCTCGATCAGCTCCAAAAGTCGCTGCTCGGCCACCTTGGTCGCCGCAATCATCGCATAACAGTCAATTCTCACCCCCTCGGAGAGCCGCACGTTGTTCCAGATCAGCCTCAGGACGTCGTGCACCTCCTTTCCCTTCTCAATGACTTTGACTCCCGGGATCAAGATACCCTCGGAGTGGATGTCGTAGGGATCGGAGAAGTAGGCGCCGGGAAAAGCCGCTCCGGTGTCCTCCACGTGGGCACGGGCCAGAGTCCAAAAGGCCATCTTGTCGCGGTAGAAGATGGGGCGGAAAAAGCCCCAGTCAGGTGCGTGGCAGGAATAACCGTTGTAGGGATCGTTGGCCAAAAAGACATCTCCCGGATAGACGTTATCGCGGTACTCGTTGAGGATGTAGCGCACGGAAAACTTCCCGCCCACAAACTGGATCGGCAGCCCGACCGGGATGGCCACAGTATTTCCCTCGCCGTCCCAGATGCCCACGGAGATGTCTTTGAGCTGGGAGATCAAGTAGCTCTGTGATGTTCTCTCGATCACCCGGCGCATCTCTCTGCAGGTCCGCTGCAAAGCATGCCAAACCGTAGACAAAGTGATGGGATCTAGACCTGTTGTGCTCATCGTTTTCTCCACGAGAGTTCAGGCAGCACTTCTTCGATTTGTACGAGCGGCGTAGTTCCTAGCCACTGATGAGTGTTTTCTAAAAGCTACGGAGCAGATAACAAATCTCGCAATCGTCATGCCAGTTGTGGCAACTCGGATTTCGTCCATTTTCTTCGTTCTGCTGAGACTTGATAAGGAGCTGTTCCTCAAAACAGGAAAAACCGATGGAAAATTCCCAGTTTTCAGAAACCGACTTTTCAGCTTCGCTACAAAGGCCAAGAGTCAGCACAATTTAAGACCACGTTCAGCGGCTTCGTGCGGGTGGTATATTAATTGCATAACCTTGCTGATTCAAGGGCGGCTAGGGGCAATCAAAAACCATCCCGCAACGCTACTGTCCAAGTGTTCAAATATTTATTTCATGTAACCGATTTGAATTCGAAGTCTTTTTTTGCCATCCTTCTGCCAAACCGGGGAAGGGAATGGCATATGAATATCGGACAAAAGGTCTTTGTGCAAGAACCAACCTCAGGTTCCGAAGGTTTATCCTCATCCGGTCGATCCCCACACAGGAGTCCTCTGCGGTCATAACATCGTGCTGAGTGGGTCGTATACTTCGCGGAACTGATCACGCGAAAAAAACCTCACGAGGAAAGGAGGAATTTCCCATGAAGACATTCCGAAACAAAGTGGACCCTGGGATGGGTTTGCGCCCGTGGTTTCGTGGAAGACGCGGCCTCTTATCTGTCGGTTTCTTTGTGGTCGAGCTTGTCCTAGGAGCCCACGCGCTCGCCGCGCCGCCGAGGGGGGTAATCGACGCCGCGAACAAGGAAGGCGAAGTTCGCCTTTACTGGACAAACACGGCGACGGACACGTGGCGCCAGCGCTTCCAGGATGCGTTAAATCAGCAATTTGGCACCAATATAACCATCAGGGACACGCGCGGCGCCGACTGGGGGCGTGACACCACGAAGGTTGTAGCCGAGAACTTGGCGGGGCAAAAGCCGGCGTGGGACGTTATGCTCACTACGGAAGCGCACCACAACGATCTCTATCAGGCTGGCTTGCTCGGCCATCACAAGTGGGTGGAATTCTTCGACGTGCCTCCTCAAGCGGTGATGTTCAACGGAGGGGCGTATGCCTTCGCGCACCAGGTGGCCTTGCCGATGTACAACACCAACCTGGTTAAAGGACCGGACATCCCGAAGAAATGGGAGGATATTTTGAATTCTAAGTTCAATGAAAAAATCGGGGTCCATGTGGCCACCCACCACTGGGCGCGGCTCTCCCAGACCTGGGGTGAGGAGAGGACAACTCAGTTTGTGAAGCGCTTGGCTGATATGAAACCTAGACTTGGTACCCTGGCCGATCTCAACCAGCGTCTCCATATCGGTGAGGTCCTTCTCCTGGCCACACAGACCGATACTTTCATGAGGGTATCTCGCATCCGCAAAGCGCCGGTGAAATGGGCAGAGGACGTCGAGCCAATTCTCCTCCAGACCATGACCGTTGGTCCCATCAAAGGCTCATCTAACCCTAACGCTGCTCTTCTCTTCGCTGGTTTCCTCGCAAGCAAGAAGGGGCATGATCTCTGGCAAGAGTTGCAGGAGCAGAGCTCCATTTTCGTCAAGGGGTCGCCCTACTGGAATTTCGTTCAAGGGAAAGAGGTTGTCGTTTTAAAGGAGGACTTCATGGCGAAGGAGCTGCAGCGTCGCGCCGAAAAATATGGCGCCATGATAGGCTACCGCTAGGAGCATTCGGTTGCGCCCCATCAAGGGCGGCGCGAAAGAATAAGAACGACGGAGAATTTGGTCCCGGTCCCGAAGAGAATATGCGAGGAGGATAAAGCGTGGTACTAAAGACAGTAGGGATCCTTAGCCTTGGAGAGATGGGGGAACAGTGGGCCCGCGTTCTCGCTTTCCACGGGGTCTGTGTATGCACCTGCAGCAGCGGGCGAAGTCCCTGTACTTTAGAGGCCGCGCAGCGCTGCGGCGCATTGGAAATGGAGAACGTAGAGGCCCTTGTGCAAGCGAGCGACCTGATCGTTTCCCTGGTACCGGCGCAGGCTTCCCTGGAGGTGGGCCGCAGGGTTGCTGAGGCCATGAAGAGGACTGGCAGCCGCCCCCTATTTCTGGAATCTAATGGCATCTCCCCTGCCAGGGCTGAGGAAATTGCCGGCCTGGTGGCCGAAGCAGGGGGAGATTGCGTTGACGGCGGAGTCATCGGGCCAGCCTCCCAGTTGACCCAAGGGACCTTTACTGTCCTCTCCGGACCCCGGGCCTCTGAACTGGAAACTCTAGGTTCGCTAGGTCTTTCGGTCGAGGTGGTCGGTGACAAGGTAGGCCAAGCTTCGGCCCTCAAGATGCTGAACATAGGACTGTTCCATGGACTAACGACGCTCATGCTCGAACTCTTGTTTGGGGCCCGTCGGCTGGGCATCCTGCCCCAGGCTCTGACGCTCTACTCGCGTAGACTGCCAGAACTATTTGAACGGCTCCCGCCTCTGGTTAAGAACACGCCGCGGCAGGCAGAGCGTCGAGCACATGAGATGGCCGAACTCCTGGAGATATTTGCAAATGTCGATTTCGGCCCTCACAGCCTTGCGGCCAGTCGTGACATCCTGAGCGAGATCGCCCGCGCGGCCCCCTCACAGGCCCAAGAATGGAACGAAACGATAACGAGATTCACGGAATTTAGGTCCGGCCGCACTTCCGCAACCTAACAGCAGGCACGGTTCAACGAACGTTGCGTTTGCCTCCCACGTCGGCGCGCAATTTTTGTGTTTGTTCCCAGTCGATGGTTCGGCTCTTCGGATCGATCACCACCTTGTAGATCTCCCGCGCCGTCTCCGGCGTGACCAGCTCGTTGATATAGACATCGTCCCACACGGCCTGCGGGTCGCGCTCCTCGGGCCGTCCCACGCCGCCGCCACCGCCGGTGTCCTTGACGATGTGGTCGCCGGCCTTGAGCTGGTGGAGTCGATGCACTTTGGCCTGAATTCTCTCCCCGTTGCGCACGATGTAGCAGCGGTTCGGTGGGGTGGATTTGCCGCCTAGAGCGCCGTGGCTGAAGGTGGTCTCGCCCTGACCGGCGCCAGTGTGCATCCCGGCCTCACCTCCCAGGTTGACCGCTTCCCAGTGAAATCCCGGCCCGCCCCGCCACTTGCCGGCGCCGGAGGAGTCCATGCGGAACTGTCGGCTGACGACCTTCCAGGGATACTTGATCTCCACGTCCTCTGTGTTGGGTCGGGAGATCTCCCCCAGCGTGCCGATCGAAGCCGAACCTTGGTAGCCATCGTAGTCCGCTACCGCGCCCGCACCGCCTTCGGCGTGGTATCCCGGCATGACGTAGAGGCCTCCGGTGCGGGGATCAATGCCGTAGATATACTGTCCGTAGCGCCGTCCCCAACCCGCCGCAGCCCGATTCGGCACTGCCTCCGACATCGCCATCATCACCGCCTCGAGGATGTTGCCACCCATATTGACCGGCGCGCCGCCCATCGGCGCGGGATACTTCGCGTTGACCACCAACCCTTCAGGCGCGATCACGGTGATCGCCCGCATCGTCCCCTCATTGTGATACTCCGCCAGGGCAGGATCGAAGAAAAGAATCGATGACGCGACCGCATTGCTGTAGGTGCTTGGGTAGCTGCAGTTGACGAAGCCGCGGCGCTGCTTGTCGCTCTTGGAGAAATCAAGCGTCAGCTCGTCTCCTTTGATCGTGGCTTCGCAGCGCACCGTCACGGGCACGTCCAGCTCGTAACCGTCGTCGTCGGTCGAGGACTCCCCGTAGTAAGTTCCATCCGGCATCTTCTCAATGCAGGCGCGTACGGCGCGCTCGGTGCGCTCCTGCATGACCGAGATGCAGCTCTGGACCGTCTCGATCCCGTACCGGCCGACCAGC
>MGSI01000004.1 GCA_001798455.1 Deltaproteobacteria bacterium RIFCSPLOWO2_02_FULL_57_26
CGTGACGCTTTGAAAAGTTTATGCTATTATCTTTCAAAGCTAAAATCGCTTTGAAAGCCCGCTTGTAAAGCCCTATATGGACCCAAAGGATTTTCAATCCCCTGACGCAGGCAGAGTTATCCAGATGCCTCAGGGATACGCGGCGTTTATTCCCGCGCCGCTCCCGCCAAAGCTCGTATACGACGACAAATTGGTACTGGCTCTTTCTCGCGCTGACGCAGCCCTTAGTGAGCTTTCGGGCCTGGGTCGGCAATTGCCGAACCCGCACCTGCTTATTGCGCCTTACGTAAGGCGCGAGGCGGTTCTTTCTTCTCGCATCGAGGGGACGCGGGCGAGCCTCTCCGACATCCTGCTGGATGAGATTCAGTCCAGCACGCCAAAGGAAGATGCGGATGTTCGAGAAGTCCGCAACTACGTGACTGCTCTCGAATATGGTATCAAGAGACTACCCGACCTGCCGTTGTCTCTGCGCCTGGTGCGAGAGATACATGAGCGGTTGATGAAAGGGGTTCGAGGGGAGTACGCGACCCCAGGAGAATTTCGGCGCTCGCAGAACTGGATCGGTCCTTCAGGCAGCACGCCTTCTACGGCTCCCTATGTGCCGCCGCCGCCCGATGAAATGATGAAGGCATTGGGCGAATGGGAACTTTTCCTCCACCAGCGTGGAGCGATGCCCGATCTGGTTCAATGTGCGCTAATGCATGAACAGTTCGAGGCCATCCACCCCTTTTTGGACGGGAACGGAAGGATCGGGCGATTACTGATTACTTTCTTTCTCATGGAGCGTGAACGATTGTCTCAACCCTTGCTCTACTTGTCGGCTTACATCGAAGCCCATCGACAGGAGTACTACGACCTACTCCAGCGGGTTCGCACGCATGGGGACTGGCCTGCGTGGTTACATTACTTCCTTGCTGGCGTGACTGAAACAGCCCGCGACGCTGTCAGCCGTGCAGGCGAGCTTATGGACCTGCGAGAGCAATTCCGCAAAAAGCTAAGCGACAAGTTCAAATCCTTGGCTTTGCTTGACGCGTTGTTTGTGAATCCGTATATCACCGTAGCAAGAGCCGAAAAAATTCTGCGGGTCTCTAACCCCACCGCTAGGCAGACCGTGGGGATACTCGAAGAGAATGGAATGCTTGAGGAAGTTTCAGGTCGCAAATGGAACCGCTTGTATCTTGCGCGGCCTATTATGAGCGTGATCGAGAAAGCGACCAGAACAAAGCAGAATGAGGAACGAAACAACGAATAAGAAGACCAACAATAAGCGTCTCGCCACGCCGCAGTCTTTGAACGGTGCGGTTAAGTCCATCTGTGACATCATGCGGCGATCGAATTGCGCCGTGGGCACCAATCCTTAGACTTTTTGCCCGTACAGGCCGGCGCGGTAGGCTTCCTTTCCGCCCTCGGAAAACTTTCCCTCCCGGTAGTAGAAGACGCGAAAGTCGGAGAAGTGCTCAAGGAGCTCGTGGTGGCGCAGGAGATAGGCGGGGTTTTTGGGGTGGCCGATGGTCTGCTGCTCGATCAGGTAAGTTTCGAAAACGACTCGTCCCCCGACCTTGAGCGCCTTTCTGATCTGGGGGACGAGCGATCTCAGAAGAAAATTAATATTCACGATCAAGTCGTATTGAGCCTCGGGAAGCTCGATGTGATCTAGGTCCACCTGGCTGAAGGTTACCGCCAGTCCTCTTTGCGCTGCCCGTCTTTGGGCCTCTTCCAAAGCGACCGGGGAGATATCGATCGCCTCCACGGCAAATCCTTTTTCGGCCAAAAAGATAGCGTTTCTTCCTCTGCCCGTCGCGATGTCAAGGGCCCTGCCCGAGGCCATCCGCCAGGATTCGAAATGAAACACCTGGCGCAAGAAGCTTGCCGGCGCTCCTTCGCCCTGCTTGATTGCGTGCTCCTGGTCCCATTTCGCTTGATCAGATGTCGCCAAGCTAACCCCTCACGACACGGCCCTAGCTAGCGTGAGCACATAGACCCCTTTGGCGCCGCCGCGACAGAGCGTGCGGCTGCACTCGTTGACCGTCGCGCCGGAGGTGTACACATCGTCCACTAGCAAGACAAATCTTTCTTGCACCGTTTTTCCCCGACCCAGAGCGAAAGCCCCGCGCACGTTCTTTCTTCTCTCTTCCTCGGCGAGCTGGGTCTGGGGCGGGGTTTCTCTGGAGCGCACCAGAATGAACGGATCCACGGGAACTCCCCAGCCACGACCGACCTCTCGGGCCAAAACAAGCGCTTGGTTAAAACCCCTCCAGCGCAGCCGCTTGGGATGGAGGGGAACAGGGACGATGACGTCGAAAGTACAGTCGTGGAAAAACGGCGCGCAGGCGCGTGCCATGAGACGTCCCAGCGGCTTTCCGAGGGAGAGCTTGCGCCCGTACTTGAATCTCTGCAGGACGTCGCGCAGCGGATGGCCCTCAATCGCTTCGGTGGGATAGCAGGCCCAGGCGCGCGCCCGCTCAAAATACGGCGATCGCATGAGACAGGAGCCGCAGAGGTGATCTTCCCCACCCCCGTCCAAAAAGGGCCGACCGCATGTGGGGCATAGGGGATGGGAAACGATTCGAATCCTTTCTCGGCAGGCGCTGCAGAAGTACTCCTCCGCGTGGCTAGGCAGGGGCTCGCCGCAAAAGCGGCAACGCGGCGGATAAATCCAATCTAAAAGCCACCCCAAACGCATAGCTAAGTCCGGACTTAGCAGTTTTGAGTTATGAATTGGTTCTGATTAACTAAACACGGAGAACTGAAAACTTGTTTTTATCATTTGATCAGCGACCGTCCGGTCATCTCGGATGGCCGGGGGAGCCCGATAAGGCTGAGAATGGTCGGCGCGACATCGATCGCCGTCCCCGAGCTCAGACAACAGGATTTAAGCTTCTCGTCAACCAAAATCAGGGGAACCGGGTTCGTCGTGTGAGCGGTATGAATGCTTCCGGTCTCGTAGTCGATCATCTGCTCCGCATTGCCATGATCGCCGGTGATCATGGCAATGCCGTTTTCCTCGAGCAATATCTTAACCACTTGCCCGATGCACTCGTCCACCACTTCGCAGGCTCGCACCGTGGCATCGAAATTTCCCGTATGGCCGACCATATCGGCGTTGGCGTAGTTCAGGACCACCAAGCCGTAGCTCCGCTCGCGGAGCGCCGGAATCAGCCTTTCGGTGATCTCACGCGCCTTCATCTCCGGCTTGAGGTCATAGGTCGGAATCTCCCTGGCGGAGGGTACGAGAATGCGATCCTCGAGAGGAAACTTCTTCTCTTGTCCTCCATTAAAAAAATAGGTCACATGCGCATACTTCTCGGTTTCCGCAATGCGGAGCTGTCGGATTCCTTGCCGGCTTGCGACTTCGCCGAGAATATTCGAGAGGTCCCGCGGCGGAAAAGCTACCGGAAGATGGAAGGTCTTGTCGTATTCCGTCATCGTCACGAACACAGACAAAGCGACGCGTCGCTTGCGGGGGAACTCCTGAAACCCCTCTTCGGTGAAGGCCCGCGTCAACTGGCGCGCCCGATCCGCCCGGAAGTTAAAGAAGATCGCTGCATCTCCATCACGGACGATGGCTTCGGGAAAGTTTCCTTGGATCACCGTGGGCAGAACGAACTCGTCGGTGACCTCATCCCGGTAACTTTTGCGAATCGCCCCTAACGGGGAGGTGGCCTGGACCCCAACGCCTTCAGTCAACGCCAGATAGGCCTTCTCGGTTCTCTCCCACCTCCGATCCCGGTCCATAGCGTAGTACCGACCGCTGAGCGTGGCAATCCGCACCGCCGGAAGGCCCTGGATCTTTTCCTCGATCCGGAGCACAAACTGCTCCGCGCTGGTCGGGGCAGTGTCCCGGCCATCCAAGAACAAGTGGAGAAATATGGGCTCGATCTTTTCCCTGCACCCGAGCTCGATGAGGGCTTCAAGGTGGCGCTGATGGCTGTGCACGCCGCCGTTCCCCAGAAGACCCATGAGATGAAGCCTTCCGCCAGCTCTTTTGGCCGCCCGCAGAGCATCGAGAAAGACCTGATTGGATGGAAAGCTGCCATCGTCGATAGCGCGATGGATCAGCGTGAGATCTTGATAGACGACGCGCCCGGAGCCAAGGTGCATGTGACCGACTTCAGAGTTTCCCATCTGCCCTTCGGGGAGGCCCACATCCAGGCCCGAAATCGAAATCGTGGTAGAGGGGTAGCGCTCCGCCAACACATCCATATGCGGCGTCGCCGCCTTAAAAATCGCGTTTCCTTCCTTGCGGGGATTCACTCCCCAGCCGTCCAGAACTATCAGAACCAGCGCTCGTTGGTCGGGCAACGGGCTTTCTCCTTTCTTCTGGAAATGAGGGGCGCAGTTGCGATCCGGCGAACTACCGCCATGGAGCCGAGTTACCGACTAAGAAACCTGCTCGTCCCTGAGACGAAACTGGGTGACGAGCGTGGCATAGGGTTCGGGCAGCTCCACTCGGGGCGCGTCGGCCCATAGTCCTTCCAGATCATAAAACTCTCTGACCGGCTGATAGAAGATATGAACGATAACATCGGTGAAATCCATCAGGACCCAATGGCCACGGGTCATGCCCTCGATGGATAAGGGGAATAGCCCCGTTTCAGCCCGCTTCTCGTCGATACCCTGAGCGATGCTCTGCACTTGCCGGTCGGATCGACCGGAGCAAATGATGAAGTAGTCAGCGATCGAGGTAATCTCGCGCACCTCCATCAACACGAGATCATAGGCTTTCTTCTCCAGCGCAAGACAGCTGAGAAGAATGGCTTTTTCCCTGGAGTCAAGCCCCACCAAGCTCTTTACTGTCCTCCCCGGCGCTGTTGATACAGGCCTCTCCGCTTGATGTAGGTCGCGACTTCCAAGGGCACCAGATAGCGGATCGATTTTTTCCCCCGCAAGAGTCGTCGAATCCCAGAGGCTGAAATGCCGATGTCCGTAATCCTGATAAAATAAAGGTAAGTGCCGCTCTCGTGTCGGTAAACTTTCTTTTCTCGATCATAACAAAACCACCTACGCACCGCAACCGGCATGCCTTCGAGCGACATCGGCTCAGCGCAGCCGGCCCTCGACGTCACAACGAGATGGCAGAGCGGAAAAATGCTCCGAAAGTCCTTCCACGAGCCGATCTCGCGAAACGCATCCAGGCCAAGAATAAAGTAGAGTGTGTCTTTCGGCGACCGCCTGCGGGTAAAGTGTCTCAGCGTATCGATGGAGTAGGATTTACCGGGGCGCGACATCTCCACGGTCGAGAGGCCGAAGCCGGGATTCTTAGCGATCGCCCGGCGCACCATTTCGAGGCGATGGCGCGCGGCGGCGGCAGGTCGGGCTATCCGGTGGGGAGGAATGGCGGCAGGGATAAACAGAACCCGGTCCAGGCGGAAGGCCTCGCGCACCTCCTCGGCGCTGCGCAGATGGCCCCAATGGATGGGATCGAAGGTGCCGCCGAACAGGCCGATCTTCATTCCCTGATCTGCCCGTCCCCGAAGACGACAAACTTCGTGATCGTGAGCTCCTCCAACCCCATGGGGCCGAAGGCATGGATCTTGCTCGTGCTGATGCCGATCTCCGCTCCCAGACCTAACTCCCCCCCGTCGTTGAAGCGCGTCGAAGCATTGACCAGGACCACCGAGGAATTGACCCGATCCAGAAACTCTCTGGCGCGCGCGTAGTCGGAGGTCACGATGGTCTCGGTGTGCTGCGAGCCGTAGCGCTCGATGTGATCAATGGCGCCGTCCATATCTTTGACCACTCGCACCGAGAGGATAAGGTCCAGGTACTCCGTGCTCCAATCGGCCTCGCTGGCAGGCTTGATCCCGGAGACCAGAGCGCGGGTCTTTTCACAGCCGCGGATCTCCACGCCGGCCGCCTGGAGCTGGGCGATCATGCCAGGCAGAAAGCTGGCGGCGATACCTTCATGGACAAGCAACGTCTCCATGGCATTGCAGACCGAAGGGCGCTGGACTTTGGCGTTCATGCAGATCCGCTCCGCCATTTCCAGAGATGCCTCGCTATCGACGTAGACGTGGCAGACTCCTTTGTAATGCTTGATCACCGGAACGCGCGAATGGGCAGCAACCGCCCGAATCAGTTCTTCTCCCCCGCGCGGGATGACGAGGTCGATGGTGTCCTCCAGCTGGAGCAATTCATAAACCATCGCCCGATCCTTGGATTCCACAACCTGAACTGCCTGCTCGGGCACGCGCGTCTCGGCGCAGGCTCGCTGCAGGATCGCGCCGATCGCCCGGTTTGAGAAATGGGCCTCACTGCCCCCGCGCAGGATGACTGCGTTACCGGATTTAAGGCACAGCGCCGCCGCGTCGGCGGTCACGTTCGGACGGGCCTCGTAGATGATCGCGATGACCCCGAGCGGAATGCGCATCTTGCCCACCTGCAAGCCGTTGGGACGCCGCCACATTTTGACGATCTCCCCTACCGGATCAGGAAGGGCGGCGATCTCCCTGAGCCCTTTCCCCATGGCCTGGATGCGAGCCGGATTCAGGGCGATCCGGTCGAGCAGGGCGCTGGAGAGCCCCGCCGCCCTGGCCAAATCCAGGTCTTTACGATTTTCGCCCAAAATCGCCTCCCTTTCCCCTTCCAGCCGCTCGGCCATTCGAAGCAAGGCCAGGTTCTTTTCCTCGGATGAGAGCTTGGCAAGCCGACGGGAGGCCTCCTTGGCTCTCTTCCCTAACTCGACGGCTTCATTTCTAAGCGACATCGCTTGCTCCCAGGCAAGAGGCATCAGTCACAAGGCAATAGTTCGCTGTCCCGCCTCCGACAACCTGTTGCCTGTTGCGTATTGCCTTGTGCATTCCGCCCATTGCCTATTGCCTATTGCCTTTCTCCAGCAGCACCAGATTGTCTCTGTGGATGATTTCGTCATAGACCTTATAACCCAGAACCTGTTCGATCTTGCTTGTATGCAATCCTTTAATCTGATTCAACTCCTGCGAGCTGTAGTTTACCAGCCCGCGGGCAAACTCCCGCCCTTGAAGATCGAGGCACCGAACGCACTCCCCCACGCCAAAGGAGCCGTGGACCTCCTTCAAACCCGAAGGGAGGAGGCTTTTGCCTCTGAGAACCAGGGCCTCATAGGCACCCTGGTCAACCACGATCTCTCCCGCCGGTTTCAAGTTATAGGCGATCCAGTGCTTACGGCGTGCCAGCCGGTTCTCCTCCGGGATCACCATCGTCCCCGTCTCCTGACGAAGGTCAAAGAGCCGCGGCAGAATATTCGCGACCAGCCCGTTGGCAATCAGGGTGGGGACCCCCGCGGCGGCGGCCTTTTCCGCCGCGCTGACCTTCGAAGAAATGCCGCCCGTTCCCAAAGGGCTCTGACTTTCCCCTTTGAGCCTATGCTTGGCTGCCTTGATGTCCGAAATCAGCGGAATCAGACGTGCGTCCTCGTGGACGCGAGGGTCGAGATCGAAGATACCATCCACATCGCTCAGCATGATCAACAGGTCCGCCTCCAGGAGCGCGGCCACGAGCGCGGAAAGATGATCGTTGTCCCCGAACTTCATTTCCTCGACAGCCACCGTGTCGTTCTCGTTCACGATCGGGATGATGGAGGATTCCAGCAGGGTCATGAGCGTGTGCTTAGCATTGAGATAGCGTCGCCGATTGGCCAGATCCTCGTGGGTGAGAAGCACCTGAGCCACGTTCTTGTGAAAGCGTGAAAAGCATGTTTCGTAGAGCGCCATCAGCTTGATTTGCCCCACCGCCGCCAGGGCTTGCTTTTGCGGAATCGTCTTGGGCCTCTCCTTGATCCCGAGCCGCGTCATCCCCGCGGCGACGGCGCCGGAACTCACCACCACGATCTCCTTGCGTTGGTCATGGAGGGCCGCAAGATCCCCCACGAGCCCTTTGATCCTGCCCTCCTCGATGCCGTTTTGAGACGAGAGGATCTGGCTTCCAATCTTGATGACTACGCGGCGGGCGCGGCTTAAAAAACGCTTTTTATACTCCAGCTGCGACACGGTTTTCTTCCTTAGCCGCTTTCGCCCGTTCCAAATGGATGCCTATCAACCGTCTAAGCTCCTGCAAACCTTCGCCGGTCGCTGCGGAAATCGCGCAAAAAGCATAGCAGGCGCGGGCAGCGTATCGCTCCAAGCGCGGCACGTTGGCGCGGGCCTCGGGCAGGTCGATCTTGTTGGCCACGACGATCTGAGGTTTTGCGACCAGGGCCGGATCAAAGAGTTCGAGCTCCCGATTGACCACCACCCAATCGGCCAGAGGGTCTTCCGCCCCAACCGTGGAGGCATCCAGCAGATGGATCAAGAGGCTGGTTCGGCTGACGTGCTTCAAAAACTTGTGACCCAGACCCTCTCCTCGATGCGCCCCCGCGATCAGCCCCGGGATATCCGCAACGACGAAGCTTTTCCCCTCGCCGTAGCTTACAACACCCAAGTTAGGAACCAGGGTGGTGAACGGGTAATCGGCGATTTTGGGGCGCGCCGCTGAAATGGCCGCAATCAAAGTCGACTTTCCGGCATTGGGAAGCCCAACGATCCCCACATCGGCCAACAGCCTGAGCTCGACGTCCAATTCCTTTTCCTCTCCCGGAAGGCCGGGCTGGGCCCGGCGGGGGCTTCGATTTGTGGAGGTGGCAAAGTGGGCATTTCCCTTACCCCCCTTTCCTCCCCTTGCCACCACGACCCTATCCCCCGCAGCCTCCAGATCAGCCAAGAGATCGCCGGTACGGCTGTCCCGAATCACGGTCCCGACCGGTACGGCGATCACCTTATCGTCTCCTCTCTTACCGTACTGGTCTTTGCCCCTGCCATGCTCACCCCTGCCGGCGCCGTAGAGTTTTTGATAACGGAGATCGAGCAAGGTCGTGAGCTGGCCATCCGCAAGAGCCACCACATCGCCACCATCACCGCCGTCTCCCCCGTTCGGGCCCCCGCGAGGCACGAACTTCTCTCGGCGAAAACTTACGCAACCCCTCCCCCCCGAACCACCCTTAACCTTGATTCTTACCTCGTCGATAAACTTCATAAGCAGGCCAAACTAATATCCACTTTCTCCAGGCAAAAAAAAAGCCCCTGACGGGGCTTTCTTCATCTGAGAAGGGTCTCAGAGGGGAATCACGCTGATCCGTTTCCTTTCCCTGTCGAGTCGCTCAAAACGAACCACACCGTCTATTCTGGCGAACAGGGTGTAGTCGCGACCCATCCCGACGTTTCGTCCCGGGTGGAAGCGGGTTCCGAGCTGGCGGACAATGATATTGCCAGCCCGCACGAGTTCTCCGCCAAAGGCCTTCACGCCCCGCCTCTGTCCCTGACTGTCTCTGCCGTTACGAGAACTCCCTCCCGCTTTCTTATGAGCCATAACGATCGCCTCCCGTTATCCCTGGATCTCCACGATCTTCAGGGTCGTCAGCTGTTGGCGGTGCCCACGCTTACGGCTGTAGCTCTTACGCCGCTTCTTTTTAAAGACGATAACCTTCTTCGCCTTCCCCTGATCCAGAATCTCGGCGGTGACTCTTGCCTCCGGTAATGAAGGCGTCCCTATCTTAACCTCACCATTCCCGCCGACAAAGAGAACCTGGTCGAAGGTGACTTTGTCCCCTACCTGCCCTGCGAGCTTCTCCACCGCGACGATGTCCCCTTGGGCTACCCGAAATTGCTTGCCGCCAGTTCTAATCACCGCATACATTGCCCGTTTTTAAACCAGATTCGCCCCTCAAAGTCAACCAATACCCCTTTTTCTCACCATGACGGTCTCTACCTGGCTTCCGGATTGGCCGAACATGCCGACGTCATAATCACGACTGACCCGCACCTGCTGAGCGTCACGGAACTGAAGGCCATCGCTCCGAGCCAATACCGGCAAAAAGGGTATGGAAAACTCCCCCTCCTAGTGGAACAGACACGTTCAACCCGATTCGGCATCTCATGGCCAAAAATGGCCGAAAATGGTCCAATCTGTCCTCCTCTCTAAATTGGGGCCTTATAACAGCTGAATAAATCGACAGAAATTTATGGCACCGAGATTGCTCGACTTCCTGCCGCGACTTGAGGAGCTGCTTGATTACAGGACCTCACTTGCTGGTTCGCTGTGGCATTGTCCTGGCGGCAGGCGACGGGATACGCCTTCGGCCTCTTATCCAGCGTCTACGGGGTGATCACCTCCCTAAACAGTATGTCAACCTCATCGGAACCCGATCTCTGCTCCAGATTACCCAAGCGCGCGCCGAGCGGTTGATACCTCCAGAGCGCGTCTTCACAGTCGTCAGCCGAGATCATCTGGGACATCCTGAGGTCAAACGTCAGCTTTCCGATCTTCCGCCGACAACCGTCGTCATCAAGCAGCCCATGAATAGAGACACTGGCCCCGGGATCCTGTTGCCTCTGATGTATATTTACAAGCGCTACCCTCGGTCTATAGTCGTGGTTTTCCCCTCGGACCACTTCATCGGCGAGGAGGAAACGTTCATGAATCATGTGCGCCTGGCCTGCCAGGCGGTAGAGCACCAGCCTTCACGTCTGGTTTTATTGGGAATGCAGCCGGATAGGCCGGAGACGGAGTACGGGTATATCCAACTCGGTCAGAAGGGAGACCCTTCTTTCGGGCTCTATGAAGTCGCTCAATTTGTTGAGAAGCCGGAGATGCATCATGCTCGGGAGCTAATACAGCGGGGAGCTCTCTGGAACACGATGGTGATGGCTTTTGAGGTCAAGTCCATCCTGGAGCTGGTATCTCAGGCTAAGCCGGCGCTCCATCGACGCTTTGGAGCAATCCTAGAAATAATCGGCACCCCTGGAGAGACCAGAGCCGTCGAAGAGGCATACCAAGGCATGACATCGGTAAATTTTTCTCGGGAAATACTTCAGCAAATCGCCCGCTGGCAACCTTCCC
>MGSI01000005.1 GCA_001798455.1 Deltaproteobacteria bacterium RIFCSPLOWO2_02_FULL_57_26
GCCGGCGGGACATTGCCGAGTGGATTCTCAAGCGCTACGGAGATTGAGGAGCGTCAAAACTGCAACGGGGGTGACATCACGGGATGAGGAGGTTTTAATGGGACGGGTAGCCTTAGTCACGGGAGCTGCTCATGGGATCGGGAGGGCCTGTGCTTTCCGGTTGGCTGAAATCGAAACCGAGTTTTCCCTGGTTGATCGAGACGAAGAGGGGTTGCTGGAAACAGCAACGGATCTGATGAAGAGAGCAGGGCGGCAGCCGCTTCAGTTTGTTTCCGACGTCACCCAGCCGCAAGAGGTTCACCGGGTCGTCGCTCAGACCGTTCAGCATTTTGGTCGCATCGATATTTTGGTTAATTGCGCCGGCGGCGCCGATACAAAGCTCCCTCGTCCGATCGATGAGATGCCCTTGGAAGCTTGGGATGCGCAGGTGGATCTCAACCTTAGGTCTGTCTTTGTGTTTTGCCGGGAGGTCGTTCCCATCATGCGGGCCGGGAAGTACGGCCGCATCGTGAACATCTCCTCGGCCGCCGGGAGGAGTACCGGGCGCACAAAGCTCCTCCCCTATACTGCTGCCAAGGCGGGGGTTCTGGGCCTGACCCGGGAACTGGCCAGGCAGGTTGCCCCCGACGGGATAACGGTCAACGCCGTGTGTCCCGGCCGCATCCTGAGCGGGGCCCGGGCCGAGGAGAGCTGGAATCAGTTGAGCGCTCAGGAAAAAGAGGAGACCCTTCATTCGATTCCCGCGGGCAGGTTGGGGAGACCCGAGGAAATTGCCGCCGCGGTCGCTTTCTTGGCTTCTGAAGAGGCGAGCTACATCACCGGCGCCTGTCTCGACGTGAACGGCGGGGCCCTGATGCTGTGAGGAAAGCACTGGGGAAAAAGTTCATGGGGTTAGCGCCGTCGTATCTTGACAATCCACCCAGCAGAAATTTCCTTTTTGCTGTAAGATAATCTGTTACAGAACCCCCAGCCAGTCAAATCATCCCTCAGCAGCGACTTCAATTGCCTCTCTTAGGGTAAAAGCACCAGCGTACAGGGCGCGGCCGACAATCACCGCCTCAACGCCCTCCCTCTCTATCTCTTTGAGACGGCGTATGTCTTCCACCGAGGCCACTCCACCGGAAGCGATCACGGGAACCTCGACCGACCGTGCGACCCTGAGCGTTTGCTCAGTGTCAACCCCGGTGGCGGTTCCATCGCGGCTGATATCCGTGTAGATGATCCAAGAGGCGCCGTCCTGCTCGCAGCGTTGGGCCAACTCTGCCGCATCCGTAGAGGTATTCTCTTTCCAACCCTTGATGGCGACGCGTCCCTCGCGCGCGTCGATGCCGACGGCGACCTTCCCTGAAAACCTTTTGCAAGCAGCGCGCAACAGATCGCGGTCGGCGTAGGCCGCGGTTCCAACGACGACCCTCGCCACGCCTAGCGCCAGCGCCGCCTCGATCGCTTCCAGGGAGCGCAGACCTCCACCCATCTCCAGCGGAACGCCGAAACCCATGCAGATGGCCGCCACCTCCTGCGTGTGCACCGGGCGGCCCGCCACCGCTCCGTCCAGATCCACCACGTGAAGAAATTCGGCCCCTTGATCCACCCAGTGTCTTGCAGCCTCCAAAGGGCTATCGAAATAGATGGTCTCCTTCTCCATCTCACCCTGGAAAAGGCGGACGCAGCGGCCGCCCTTGATATCGATGGCCGGGATAATGAGCATCCGATCACTCCCTTTCCACCAAGCGCGCAAAGTTGGCCAGGATCCTGAGCCCGACCTCCTGGCTTTTCTCAGGGTGAAATTGGCAGGCAAAGAGGGTATCCGTGGCGATGCTGGAAACAAACGGCTCCCCGTAGGTCGTCGTGGTGGCGACGACAGAGGGATCCTCCGGCACCACATAGTACGAATGGACAAAGTAGACATAGTCGCCGTCGCTGATGCCGTCCAGAAACGGAGAGCTCCTGGTTTTTTCTAACCGATTCCATCCCATGTGCGGAACTTTCAGCCCGTTCTCCGGATGAAAGCCGACCACTTTCCCCGCAAAGAGATCCAATCCCTTCTGCGGGCCGAATTCCTCGCTCTCGGAAAAGAGAAGCTGAAAGCCAAGGCAGATACCGAGAAAGGGCTTTTTCCGGCGCACCGCATCCTGAACCACTTCCACCAGCCCGAAGTGCCGAAGATTTTCCATGCAGGCATTGAAGGCCCCCACCCCGGGAAGGACGACCGCGCGGGCAGCAGCAATCTGCTGTGGGTCCCGGACCACTCGAGCCGGGCAGCCCACGCGCTCAAGAGCCTTCTGCACACTTCGGAGGTTTCCCATCCCATAATCGATGATAGCTATCTCGCTCATGTCCCGCTTCGCTATTTGCTATTCGCCATTCGCTATTCGTTGTTCATTATAGGCTTCCCTTGGTGGACAACACCCCCCGGATGCGCGGGTCGACGCGCGTGGCCCTTTCCATCGCCCGCGCCAGAGCCTTGAAGCACGCCTCGATGATGTGATGAGGATTTTCTCCTTGCAGCACGTTGATGTGGAGGTTCATGCCCAGCTGGTTGGCCAAGGCTCGAAAAAATTCCTGCGGCAGATCAGTATCAAAGCCACCGACGCGGCCTGGACGGATCTTGACCTTGTATGAAAGATAAGGGCGCCCGCCCAAATCGACGACCGCCTGCGCCAGAGTCTCATCCAAAGGCACGCTGGCTTCACCGAAGCGACAGATCCCCTGCTTGTCACCCAAACCCTCCTTGAAGGCCTGCCCCAAGGTCAGCCCGACATCCTCGACGGTATGGTGGTAATCCACTTCGATATCGCCTTTGGCCTTGATCTTGAGATCGAACAGCCCATGACGCGAAAAGATCTCGAGCATGTGATTGAGGAAAGGGATTCCCGTCTGGATCTCGGAAGTTCCTGCACCATCGAGGTCTAGCTCGACCAAGATCTCCGTTTCTTTCGTCTTACGTTCCACCCTAGCCCTTCTGCTCACGATAGCCCTCCTTCCTAAACCGGACCTCGACGGCGCGGGCATGGTCATAGAGCCCCTCGAGTCGCGCCAAGCGGATGATCTCGGGGGCGAGCAATCGCAGCGCCTCCCGCGGCGCCCGAATCACGTTTGTCCGCTTGAGGAAATCGTAAGTGCCAAGCGGCGAAAAGAAGCGAGCGCTCCCTCCTGTGGGGAGGACATGATTGGGACCTGCCAGGTAATCCCCCAGGGGAGGTGTCGAGTACGGGCCGAGAAAAATGGCACCGGCATGGCGAATGGATCGGGCCAACTTCTCCGGCCGGCGTGCCATTACCTCCACGTGCTCCGGGGCGATGGCGTTGGCCACTTCGACCGCCTCCTTGAGTCCACGGGAAACGATGATCGCCCCGTAGCTCCGCAAGGCCTTGACGGTAATCTTGCGCCTTCGGGTCTCCCGCAACTGCTTTTCCAGCGCGGCCTGAATTCTTCGCGCCAGCCGCAACGAGGGGGTGAGGCACAGCGCCGATGCCAACTCATCATGCTCGGCTTGGGAAAGCATGTCGGCGGCGACGTAGATGGGGTCCACGCGCCCATCGACCAGGAGCAAGATTTCGCTGGGGCCGGCGATGGAATCGATGTCCACCTCTCCAAATACCAGGCGCTTGGCGGTCGCGACAAAAATATTGCCGGGACCCACGATCTTGTCCACGCGCGGGATCGTCTCCGTCCCAAAGGCCAAAGCCGAGATGGCCTGCGCGCCGCCGACGCGAAAAATCCGGTCGACCCCGGCGATCCGGGCCGCGGCCAGGACAAGGGCGCTATTTTCACGGATCGGCGACGTCATCACGATCTCCTTCACCCCGGCAACCGTAGCCGGCACCGCGTTCATCAAGACCGTCGACGGATAGGCGGCCTTCCCGCCTGGAACATAGATGCCGACGCGATCCAGAGGAGCTATCCTCTGGCCCAAAAACAAACCGAGGCTATCGCGATAGCTCCAACTCTTCTCGATCTGGCGGCGATGGAAGGCGGCGATCCGTTTGGCCGCGAGCCTAAGCGCCCGCAGGTCTTCCCGCTTCACCATGCGCATGGCCTGATCGATCTCGCTAGGCCGCACCTCCATCTCCACGGGTCGCAAATGCACACCATCGAACATGCGGGTGTAACGGAGGAGAGCGCGATCGCCGCCTTTTCTCACCTGGCGGATGATCTCTCCCACCTGACGTTCCACTTTCCCTCCCCGGCTCTCCCGCCTTTGGATGATCCTTTTGAGCGTGGCGCTAAATTGGGGATCTCTGGTGCTGATGATCGGTATCGGCATCGTCTCACCCACCGCCTTATCCCTTGATCCTCTGAATGTCCGCTCCCAGCGCCGAAAGCTTCCGTTCGATGTGCTCGTAACCTCGATCGAGATGATAAACCCGGGAAATCTCCGTGCGTCCCTCCGCGACTAACCCCGCCAAGACCAGGGAGACGCTGGCGCGCAGATCTGTAGCCATAACCGGCGCCCCTGAAAGGCCCCCCACTCCCTTGATGATGGCACGATTCCCCTCCAGGCGAATATCTGCGCCCATCCGAATCAGCTCCTGGGCGTGCATAAAGCGGTTCTCAAAAATAGTCTCGGTAATGACGCTGGTGCCACGAGAGACAGCCATCAAGACCATCATCTGCGCCTGCAGATCGGTGGGAAACCCGGGGTAAGGAAGCGTGGTAAAGTCGACGCCGACCGACCGCCCGCTCCCCGCAATTTTGACTCTGTCCCGGTCCACGGAAAGCACCGCGCCCGTCTCCTTGAGCTTGAGTAGAAAGGCATCCAAGTGGTCGGGCCTAATGCCTCGAACCGTAATCTCCGCGTCCGTCAAAGCCGCAGCGACCATAAACGTCCCGGCCTCAATTCGGTCGGGGATAACCCGATGCGAGACGCCGTGGAGCTGATCGGTGCCTTCGATCTTCACTACGTCGGTGCCCGCCCCCTCAACCTTGGCCCCCATCTTATTCAGAACCGCGGCTAAATCCTCGACCTCCGGCTCGTGCGCCGCGTTCTCAATCACGCTCACGCCTTCCGCTAAAGCTGCCGCCATAATCAAATTTTCGGTCGCGCCAACAGAGGGCAGGTCCAGATAGATCCTCGCCCCACGAAGCTTTTTTGCCTTGGCCACGACGTAACCATGAAGTATCTCGATCTCCGCGCCCATCTCGGCCAGGCCTTTGAGGTGGAAGTTGACCGGGCGAGCCCCTATCGCGCAGCCGCCCGGAGTGGAAACACGCGCCGCCCCGAAACGGCCCAAGAGCGGCCCTAAAACCAGAAAGGATGCCCGCATGGTCTTCACCAGGTCATACGGAGCTTCCAGGTGCGCGACGCGGTCCGCCTGCAGCGTAAACTGGCCTGGCGCCCCGGTGGCATCATCTTTTTTGACTCTCACTCCCAGGCCGGCTAAAAGCTTCAAGACCGTGTAGATGTCCGCGAGGTCAGGGACTCCCTCGTAGACACAGGGTTCCGCGGTCAGGAGGGAAGAGATTAAAATTGGCAAAGCGGCATTTTTGGAACCGCTAATTTCCACTTCACCCTGAAGCCTCCGGCCCCCGCGCACCAAGATTTTATCCACTTGTCCTAGCCTCCCAGCTCACCCGACGGGCTATCGAAGCTTGCGCGCGGCAACAACCCGTTCCCGCCCCGCATAGTCATAGTAAACCGTGCCAGGCAAATAGCCACCTTGCTGTTCAAGGACGGGCAAAACCTCAGCCCCCCGATCGGCTCCGATCTCGAATGCCACGTAGCCCCCACCCGCCAGAAAGACATCCCCGGCGAAAAAGATCCGGCGATAAAAATCCAAACCGTCCTCGCCTCCATCCAAAGCCAGCCTCGGTTCCCAGTTGCGGACCTCCGCAGAAAGAACTTCGAGCTCGCGTCGCGGAACGTAGGGGGGATTAGAAACGATCAGGTGAAAAAACCCTTCCCCCCAATGACGCACGGGATCGAAGAGATCCCCTTGGAGGAAATGGATCCGCTCCTCGACCGCATGACGCCTGGCGTTATGACGCGCAACTTCCAATGCCCCTGCAGAGAGATCCGTCGCCCATATTTCTACCTCCACCCGCTGCGTGGCCAGGGTCACAGCAATGGCACCACTGCCTGTCCCGATTTCCAAAATCCGGCTCGAAGACCTCCGCTTTCCCAGGATGTCCAGGGCAACTTCCACCAACAGTTCAGTCTCGGGTCGGGGCACAAGGACCTGCGGGGTCACGTCAAAATCGAGCGACCAAAACTCCCGATGCCCCGTGATGTAGGAAATAGGCTCCCTTTGCGCCCGGCGCCTGAGCAGCGAATGAAACTGCTTCATCGCCTCCGCCCCGAGAATGGATTCAAAGGCGACGAAAAGCTTTCCCCGTCCGCAGCCCAGAACCCGACACAGGAGCACCTCCGCGTCGAGACGGGCGCCCGGCACGCCCAACCGAGAGAGAAACTCTGCCCCTTCGCGCAGCGCCGTACGCACAGTCACGGGCCTTTGGTCGGGCCTGTCGACTATTCGAGCCTCCGCCGTCATCTTTCAGGCAGTCGCTTGTAAGGCCTCTGCTTGGTGGTGCGTGACCAGCTCTTCGACCACCTCATCCAACTCGCCTTCCATGATCCGGTCCAACTTGTAGAGCGTCAAATTGATACGGTGATCCGTTACCCTGCCCTGCGGAAAGTTGTAGGTCCGAATTCGCTCGCTCCGATCCCCGCTTCCCACCATGAGCTTGCGAGTCGCGGCGATCTCGGAGCGCTGCTCTTGCTGCTTCTTTTCCAGGAGCCGGGCCCTCAGAATCTTCAGCGCCTTGGCCTTGTTCTTATGCTGAGACTTCTCGTCTTGGCAGGTAACGACAAGGGCCGTGGGAAGATGCGTTACCCTGACAGCCGAGTCTGTGGTGTTGACGCTCTGTCCGCCCGGTCCGGAGGAGCGAAAGACATCGATCCGCAAATCCTTAGGATCGACCTCCACCTCAACTTCATCAGCCTCAGCGAGAACGGCAACGGTCACCGCCGACGTATGGATGCGGCCGGAAGCCTCGGTGACAGGGACCCGCTGAACCCGATGAACCCCTCCCTCGAACTTCAAGCGGCTGTATGCCCCCCTCCCTTCGATCAGCCCGATAATTTCTTTAAAACCCCCTAGCCCCGTGGGGTTAGAGCTCATGACCTCGACTCGCCAACCCCGAGACTCGGCATAGCGGGAATACATGCGGAACAACTGAGCGGCAAAAAGCGCCGCCTCTTCTCCTCCCGTCCCGGCCCTGATTTCCAAGATCACGTTCTTAGTGTCATTGGGGTCTTTCGGAAGGATTAGAATCTTAAGCCGCTCCTCCAGGCTGTCCTTCTTCTCCCGGAGAGCCGAGAGCTCCTCCTTGGCCAGCTCGCGGATCGCTTCATCCTTCTCTTTCAAGAGCTCGCGGTTGTCCAGGATCTCCTGCTCGGTCTTTTTCCACTCACGGTAGCAGCCGACGATCTCCTCCAACTCGGCCCGCTCCTTGGCCACGCGGGAATATTCTTTCTGCTTGCCGAGCAGTTGGGGATCGCTCAGGAGATGCTCCAGCTGTTCGTATCGCTTTTCGACTTCTGCTAACTTCTCAAGCATACGCGATCATGTTTCTCAGCACGGATGACAATAAAAAAGGGCAAAGGGATCCTTCCTGCCCTTTGCCCTTTTTTCACCGGAGACCCCCCTAGTCGGTCACATGCCGCCCTCAATCCCTCTGCGCTGGAGTCAGTTTTTAATGCCGTATTTCCGCTTAAATTTCTCCACGCGACCGGCCGAGTCCACAAATTTCTGTTTACCCGTAAAAAAGGGGTGGCACTGCGAGCAGATTTCCACGTGGATATTCTGCACCGTCGAGCGCGTCTCGGTAACGTTCCCGCAGGCACAGGTGATCGTTGCCGCTTTGTACTCTGGATGAATTCCCTCTTTCATAGCTCAAACCTATCGATAGGAACCTTATAGCACAAACCAGGTCTGGCTTCAAATCCCCCCCATTCCCCCACGGGTTGGAGTTCCAAAGGCTCCCGGCAAGACGATGGAAAGAATGGCAATTTCGCCCTGGCACGAGAATTGCTCTCCGCTCCAGAGTAGCTGCCAACCTCTTAAAACTATGGGTTTCTTAGCGCAAATTGACACTTTCGTCCGGTCATTGACAAACTTTAGCACGAGAGGTGAGAACCATGGGACCAAACTTCATCCCTAGAATTTTGATCGTCGAGAGCTATGGAAGCAACGTCAAATCGCTTTCAGCCCACCTAGCAAGTTTCGCGATACCGTTACAAATCATAAGCGCGACCGACGCTCCATCAGCGATGGCAAGGCTACAAAGGGAGCCAGCCGATCTGCTCATTATCGACACCCTATTAAGGGGTAAAACGGATGGCTTTGAGCTCTGCCGCAGTTTGAGATCTACGAACTTTGGCCAGCACCTCCCCATCATTCTCCTCCTCGGTGGGACCCTTTCTCTGGAACGCTCCAAGGGAATACTGGCCGGCGCAGACCTCCTCCTGCATCGTCCCGTGGTAAAAGAGGAGCTGCTAAAGATGCTTCAACTGCTCCTCACGCGAAAGGTCGAACAAGCGGACAGCGATCGCCCCTCAGTGGAGCCGATTCCGCTAAGACGGCTACACTCGGTGGTCTGATAGAATCGACTTCCCGACGGTCGGAATACTGCCCTAGCAAAGACCCCCACAAGTGACCAGAACCGGGGATGCCAGGTTTGCCCTTGCGCGCACTTCCCCGAGCTTGGCGAAACGCTTCAAGTACTCTGCTTACTCCGCAACAGACATTCGACCCGCTTGAATACCTTTGGGCAAGGGTATAGTTTAATTTCCTAGTTTTTCCCGCCTTGGACAAGGAGATCGAGCTATGGCCGCAAAACGATCGTTTCTAGGGACGACGGCGCTTGTCGTTGTGGTTTTTTGCCTATTGTACGGCCTCGCTTCCGGGCAGGAAGCTTTTTACCAGGGAAAGACCATCCGCATCATCGTTGGCGGAGCTCCCGGGGGTGGCTTCGATATTTACGCCCGGATGTTCTCCCGCCACATGGGCAAGTACATCCCCGGCAACCCGACCATCATTGTCGATAATATGCCCGGCGCGGGGATGATGATTGCGGCCAACCACGTCTACAAAATTGCAAAACCCGACGCACTAACCATCGGACACTTCACCGGCAACCAGGTCATCAGCCAGCTCGTGGGCAATCCCGGGGTAGAGTTCGATATGCGCAAGTTTGAGTACGTCGGCGCTCCCACTGCAGACCACTTCGCGTGCGCCTTTACGCGGGCAAGCGGCATCACGAGCGCGGAACGCTGGCTGGCTTCAAAGAAGCCGATCAAGATGGGTGCGATAGGCCCGGGAAACTTGATCGACAACACGCTGAGGGTGCTCAAATTTGCTACCGATTTTCCCATTCACATCGTGTCCGGCTACAAGGGGACAGCGCCGGTCCGGTTGGCGATGGAAGCAGGAGAACTTGATGGATCCTGTTGGGGATGGGATTCGATCAGGTCCATATGGAGCAGGGCACTCGAGTCCGGTGAAGGCATAGTCGTCGTCCAATTCAGTCCCAAACCTCATCCCGAGCTTACCAAGGTGCCCCTCGCCGTCAGCTTCGGAAAGAGCGAGGAAGGGCGACAGCTCATCGACGCAGTCATTCACGGTGGCAACTTCATCGAGAGATCTTACATCTTGCCGCCCGGAACCCCCAAGGATCGGGTTGAGCTTCTCCGACAAGCCTTCGCAAAAACCCTGGTAGACACGGCTTTTGTAGCGGAGGCAAAAAAAGCAAGGCTCGGCTTAGCTCCAATCTCCGGCGAGGAGCTGGAGCGCGCCATTCAGGGTTTCTTTAAACTACCGCCGAATCTAAGCGCCAAGCTCAAAGAGCTACTGTTTGGTTAAGCGGAAAGCTTCTACTCGGGGGCAGAGTATTGCCTATTTCCGGTTTCGTTCCAGGGCCGGAACCCCACAGCGGACCGTTGTGTATTTTTCCATGCGGCGATTCACAACGGCGCCAAAGCACGGAATCCTTTGTTACAGCGAGTCGGACCCTCCTATTTCTTGTATAGGTCGTCAATGAAGCCGCTTTGGTCCAGCTCCCTTAGTATGCTGATATTGATGAAGTCTTCAGGCTTCATGCCTTTGGCTTTAGGATTTCTCCTTGCGACATCTTCAACTTGAAACTCGATTCCCTTCAGGGTCGGGTAGGGTTTCTTCTCCGTTAGTTTTTTGTAAGCGCTGTAAGTCTCATCGAGGATCTCCTGGTCCTTGATTCTCAAACGTTTTGCCAAAATTTCCTTGGTTTTTTTCTCATCAGTCATCCAGAGATGGATACCCGCAATAAAACCCCGCACAAATTTCCTGACGGTGTCAGGGTGCTCTCTCAGAAACCGCTCCGTGGTAGCAGCCGTTTCATGCTGGTAAGGCAATCCTAGATCCGCCATGTCCGCAAGAACGTGGTAACCCATTTTCTTTGCCGTAATGTCAAACGGAGGCGAGATTACAGTCGTCTGGACTCCACCCCCTGTGAGCCCGGCAAAACGGGTAGTTTGGTCTCCCAACTGGACAATCGCTACGTCCTTATTTGGCACCAAACCGTTCCTTTCCAGAGCAAACCTCATAGCCAGATCCGAAGTCGAGCCAAATTTACTAATGGCCGCCTTCCCTCCTTTGAGCTGCTCGAATCTCGTAATCTCTTTGGCCGCTACGATGCTATAAGGCAGCGTATTCATGTAACCGAGGATCATGATGACATCCGAGCCGCCTAGGCGAGCATTGATGATTTCGGGTCCGGCTGTGACAGCAAAATTGACGCTCCCCGCAATCGTCGCCTGGATTAATTGAGTCCCGCCTTGAAAAAATACCAGGTCCACGTCGAGGCCATACTTTTCGTAAAGACCGCTATCCTTTGGGATAAATGCATGGGCCAACGGGCCACTCAACCCCGCAACCCCGACGATAACCTTCTCGAGCTTTTGCTGGGCGTGAGCAGTCGCGCCAAGAAAAACAGACAAAAACAAAAGAAAGAGTGCCAGAAAACCTTTTGTTTTCATTGCTAACGTCTCTCCTCCTCTGGCAACGTGCTAAGTTTAAGATGCCGAGACCCGGCAGGGATTGCAAGGGTGCCGACAAGCGCGATCAGTAGAGCAATAGAACATTAGACCGCATGGGAGGCCTCTCCATTGTTTGTTCTAATGAATACCGTAGATTGGAACGCGTGCCCCTCGACTGCTCCCTGTGGTCGCCTGCTCGGGGCACCATTCGACTTGACGGTAGGCTGGCCTGCCATGAGCGAGCGGTTGAAACGCCGCGAGTCGAATGGTGGAGCCGAGGGGAGTCGAACCCCCGACCTCTTGAATGCCATTCAAGCGCTCTCCCAACTGAGCTACGGCCCCACTCCAAGCTAAGGATGAGGGATGAAGACTAAAGGATAAAGCTAACTTGGTCCTCAGTCGCAGTTACTATCTAAGAAGGTAGCCATAAAGTCAATCGGCGATGAGTCGGCTTCTATCTTTTTGCCTGTTGTCCTCTGCCTTTTGCCTTCTGAGTTCATCCTTCCGCCTTCATCCCTGCCCCCTTCACCATCTCTTCGGCGTGCTGTATCGTCTTTTCCGTAATCTTTACCCCTCCCAGCATACGCGCGATTTCTCCGACTCTTTCCTTCTCGCTTAATTTTTTGACCTCGGTGAAGGTCCGGCCCTTCACGACCTCTTTTCGAACCACATAGTGGAGATCGGCCAGGGCGGCGATTTGAGGGAGGTGGGTGACACAAATGACCTGCTGGGAGGAGGCGACTTTTTTGAGTTTTTTCCCCACGATCTCCGCAACGGCCCCGCCGATGCCGGCGTCTACTTCGTCGAAGAGCAGGGTTGGAATCTCTCCCTGAGTCAGGACCAGGGACTTGATCGCTAGCATGAGCCGGGAAAGCTCCCCTCCGGAAGCGACCTTCGCGAGCGGCTTTACGGCCTCACCCGGGTTGGGCGAAAAATAAAATTCGATCTGATCGATCCCGTTCTCTGTCATTCGCTTCCCGCCCACCAGAAACGGAGGATCATCCCGCTTGCCCTCTTCCTCTAGAAAGCGCACTTCAAAGATGGTGCGAGGCACGCCGAGGCTCGCTAGTTCTTTCTCCATCTCTCGCTTGAATTTTTTGGCGTCGCGCTTGCGCTCCTGGGACAGGGACTCAGCCGTCTCCCAGGCAGACTGCCGGGTTGATTCGAAGCCTTTCTCTAGGAGCGGAAGCTCCTCTTCCTGGCGATCCAGAGACTCGAGTTCCTCCGCGGCCTGCTCCCCAAGCTTCAAAATCTCCTCGATGGACGCGTTATATTTGCGCTTCAGCCGGTTGATCTGCGCAAGCCTGTCCTCGAGCTGCTCCAACGCGCCGGGATCGAACTGGACCCGGCTCGTATAGTGCCGAAGGGCCGAGGTGGCCTCTTCGAGCTGCGCCAGCGCCGACTCGAGAAGGTCGACCGCGCCGCTGAGGCTCCCGTCGATGTTGGCCAGCTCCCGAAGCCGAAGCGCATAGCGTCCCAGACGACCCGCGAGCGCATGGTCACCCTCATAGAGAATCTCTTCCCCCTCCTTGCAACCGCGGTAAAGTTTTTCCGCGTGGAGCAAAATGTTTTTTCTCTCTCTTAGCTCCTCCTCTTCTCCTGAGCGCAATTTTGCCTGCGAGATTTCGTCAGCCTGAGCTTTTAGCAATTCTTCCTCCTGTTTTCGTCTCAGGACTTTTTCCCTGGCCTCGCTCAACCACTCCCAGGCATGCCCGAGGGCCCCGCGCCTCTTTTTCATCTCTTCGACCTTCTCCCCAAACCCGCCATAGGCGTCGAGAAGAGACAAGTGGACCTCAGGCTTGAGTAGCGCATGGTGCTCATGCTGCCCATAAATGTGGATGAGATGAGCCCCGACCTCCGAAAGCAAACTAGCTGGACACAGGCTGCCATTCAGATAGGCCCGGTTTCTTCCTGTCTGGCTGATGATTCTTCGAACCACCAGTTCCTCCTCGTCGTCGTATCCGCCCTCCCGGATCTTCTCCCGAAGTGCCGCCGACAGAGGCGAAAAAAGCGCCTCGACGCTGGCCTCGTCTTCCCCATGGCGAATGATGTCGGCGGAAACCCGACCTCCCGAAAGAAGGCCGAGAGCGTTCAGAACGATGGTCTTCCCCGCTCCGGTCTCTCCCGTTAGGACGTTAAGGCCCGTGCCAAGTCCCAGGGAAAGCTCCTCAATAACGGCGAAGTTTTTGATCCGCAGTTCTCGCAGCATGGCTGACCCCGCTCACCTCTCGCCCCATTTAAGTTTGCTCCGCAGAACCTCAAACCAACTGCGGGAAGGAGCCTTCACTAGCGATACCGGCACACCATAATCGCGGGCCTCGACGATGTCACCGTCGTTCAGAAGCACGCCTTGCTGCCCGTCAGGGCTTAACACGACCGTATCTCCCGCAGAGCGCAGAGTCACCCGGATCGTGGCCTTGCTCGAAACAACGATGGGCCGATTGGTCAGCGTGTGCGGACAGATCGGGCACAAAACGATAGCCCCGAGGGAAGGAAAAATGATCGGCCCGCCGGCCGCCAACGAATAGGCGGTCGAGCCCGTCGGAGTAGAGATAATCAGCCCGTCGGCACGATAGGTGCAGAGATATTCTTTCCCCACGTAAGTTTCGAGGCTAATGATTTTCGAGCGCGCCCCTTTGGTAATCACGCCGTCGTTCAAAACCCGAAATCTCTTAGGCGGTCCTTTTTTACCGAAAACCCGGATCTCCAGTGTCATCCTTTTTTCTACCGAGTAGTCCCCCACGAGGACCCGCGCCAAAACCGACTCCAGCTCATCGACTGACACCTCGGTGATAAAACCCAGGCCGCCCATGTTCACGCCGAGAATCGGAACCTCAGGCCGCTCCACCAACCGGGCCACGCTCAGCAGCGTGCCATCCCCTCCAAGCACGATGATCAGGTCAGTCTTCCGGGCCATCTCCTTCTTGCTACAGGATCTGCCACCGAAGCGCCCCACGCCCGCTTCCACGAGAACCTGCTTCTTTTTCTCCTTCAGCCAGGGGACGAGCCAGCTTGCGATCTCCGTTGCCTTGGGCTCCTCGTATTTCACCACCAGACCGACCGTGCGCATCATCGCCAATCCCAATCCAGGGCGTGAGATTACCACAACGGGGGAAAAATTGTCCATTTAAACTACCAATTGTCTCAGGCGGTAGCTGGCATAATCCACCACCATGACGAGAACAATCAGGACCAGGACGATGGCCGAAGCTTCCTGATACTGAAACGTCCTAAAGCTCGTATTCATCAGATAGCCGATGCCTCCCGCGCCGATCAAACCGAGAACCGACGCGGCCCGGATATTGGTCTCCAAACGGTAGAGGGTAAAAGAAATCAGATCTGGCAAGATCTGCGGCAGCACAGCGAAGGTGAGAACTTGCCCGTAGCTGGCTCCCGTGGCCCGGATCGCCTCGACCACCCCTTCATCGATGTTCTCGACGGATTCCGAAAGAAGCTTCCCCAGTACCGTGGTCGTGTGGACAAAAAGCGCCAGCGTGCCGGCGAAGGCACCGAGACCTACGGCGGCCACAAAGACGAGCCCCAGGGCGAGATCGGGGACGGTGCGCAGAAAATTCAAGACGAGGCGCGTGCCATAATAAACCAGCGGATGCGGTGTAGTGTTTCGCGCGGCAAGAAAGCCAACCGGAAACGCCACCAGAAGGGCCAAAAATGTTCCCGCCAGCGCCATCTGGACGGTCTCGATCGTCGCCCCTACGATCGTCTGGGGGAAGGTATTGTCCCACCATCTGTCTTTGATCCTGCCTTTTTCTGCCGAGAGCGGAAGGGGAAGAAGCAACTCAGCAGGGGAAAGGTTCTCGGGGAAATAGTAGCTCCCCCGATCGGTAACCTTGGTGAAATCCGGAGGCAGCATTCGCCCGATTGTGATTCCGATTTCCGGTATCCCATAAAACAGTTCTCCGGGCCTGAGCTTGGCGCCCTCAAAAGCCCACCCCAGGACCAGAAGAAAAGCCGCCAGCAAAAGGAAAGAACTCAGCCCCTTTTTCGGCGGCGGCGCGATCTCATCCAAAATGTCTTGCTCGATTCTGTCCGATTTGGGTTCAGGCGGTTGTGCCAAGGTTATTTCCCTCCTCAATCCTATGGTGTTTTTGAATCGTCGCTATCGCACGGCTGGCGGGCCGGTTCTAAGAACCGCCCTCACGGTTGACGAAGCCACTCGTATGGCTTAGTTTTTGGCTTGGAGTAACCGTTGCCTGGTCGGCGAGAGATACTGTCCATGCCCATCCGCAAGACACCCCTTTTCTGCCTCATTCTGCTCGCCTTGTGGTTCGCCGCTTTGCAGTTGGGGGCTCAGCCAAGCCCCTCGCCACTCTCCCTGGCTGTGATAAGCGATGCCCCCTACACTCCTCAGGAGGAAGCCAATTTTCCCGCCCTTATCGAAGACATCAACCACGATCCGGGAATCACCCTCGTCGTCCACATCGGCGACTTCAAAAATGGCGGCACCACTCCGTGCTCGGACGAAGTGTTCCTGCAGGTGAGGCAGTGGTTCGACCTTTTTCAGCGCCCCTTGATCTACACGCCAGGAGACAACGAATGGACCGACTGCCACCGATGGGGGCTGGGGGAGTATGACCCATCGGAAAGGCTCAGCAGGCTGCGCGAAATTTTCTTCCCAAGTGAGGAAAGCCTCGGGCAAAAGACCATACCGCTTGCTCGCCAGAGCCGTACTCCGACCTACGGAAAGTTTCGCGAGAACGCCCGTTGGGTCGCAGGCGGCACGGTGTTTTCCACCCTCCACATTGTCGGTTCCAATAACAATCTCGGGCGGACGCCGGCAGACGACGCAGAACATCGGGAGCGCATCGACGCAACCCTTCACTGGATGAGAGAGGCCTTTGCCCTCGCCAGAAGCGAAAAGCTGGACGGCGTGGTCCTGATCATGCACGCCGACCCCTACTTCGAAAAGCGACATGGCGAGAAGAGCGGCTTTCGCTCCTTCTTACTCGAGCTCGAACGGGAAGTGGTAGCCTTTAAAAAGCCCGTCCTGCTGATCCACGGCGACACCCACACCTTCCGCGTGGATCATCCGCTGCGCCAGCAGAATCATGGCCGCAGGGTCGAAAATTTCACTCGCCTCGAGAGCTTCGGTAGCCCGCGCATGAACTGGGTTAAGGTCACTATCGACCGGCGCGGTCCCGATTTTTTCAAGATCGAACCGCGTTACTTCACCGCCAGTCTCCCGGATGAGCTTCCGACGCCGTAAAGATCAAACCAGCTCTGACCCGGATCCCTCATAGATTTTTTCCACCATCTCCTCGGTCCACCGCACGGTGAGAGCATCAAAATAGACCCGACCCTCTCTCAGCCCCACGATGCGATCCGCATACTGTCGGGTCAAATCCAGGGTATGAAGGCTCACCAACGCTGTGATCCCGTCCTCGAGGCAGATACCTTTGAGGATGTCGAGAATGACCCGCGAAAGTCTAGGATCCAGATTGGAGACGGGCTCGTCAGCCAAGATAATGGCGGGTTTTTGCATGAGCACCCGCGCGATCGCCACCCGCTGTTGCTCCCCGCCGCTCAGCTCATCAGCCCGCTTATAGGCATGCTCCAGAAGGCCCACGCGCTTGAGATTCGTCAGGGCACGGCGTTTTTCCCCGCGCGAGAAAAGCCTTAGACAGCTCGTCCAAGAAGATTGGTAACCCAAGCCACCGGCCAAAACATTCTCGATGACCGAAAGCCGCTTAACGATATTGAATTGCTGGAAGATCATGCCGACTCTGCGCCGCAAAAGGCGCAGCTCATGCCAATCCAGCTTGCAGACATCAAGCCCGAGACCATCCCCCTCGGGGTCGAAAATCGACCGTGGTACAAGAATCTCGCCGGAAGTAGGCTCGATGAGCCGGTTGATGCAGCGAAGCAGCGTCGATTTGCCCGCGCCGCTCAACCCGATAATGCCCAAGAACTCCCCTCGGTCCACCTTTAAACGGATCCCCCGGAGCACCTCGGCCGAAGCGCCAAAGGCTTTGCGGAGATTTCTTACCTCCAAGATGGTCATGACTTCTTTCGCTTCAAGGCCTGCTTGAGGTTGATTCCGGCAACCGCAAAGGCTTCCCTTACGGTCTCATAATCTTTGTCTGTCGCTGCAACGAAGCCGTCAATTTTATAGAGGTCCCGCAGCATCCTTCTTCCTTCCGGGTCCACGCTGAGCTCGAGGAAAACCTGCTCAATTTTTTTCGCCAGCGCGGCATCGAGATTGGCATTGACCACGAGATTATCTGCCGGGATGGGCTCAGAATAAGCAATGGGGCGAATCTTTTTCTGCTCCTCGGGGTCCTTCAAGTACTGCATCCAAGCGCCCTCCCTGCCTTCGCGCGAGTTGGCAAACGTGGCGCCTGCATCAACCTTACGGTTCAGAACCGCCAGGACCGTGGCATCGTGACCTCCCGAGTAGATGACGTTTTTAAAATCCTTCACCGGATCGATGCCCTTTTCTTTGAACATCTTTCTGGGAAACACATGGCCCGAAGTCGAAAGCGGATCGCCGAAGGCAAAGGTCTTGTTGCGCAGATCTTCCAAACCGCGAATCCCGCTATCCGCGCGCGTAATGATCGCCGCATAATAGTAGGGCATGCCCCTGCGCTGGGACTTGAGAACGACCTTCACGTTAGCCTCCCTGTTGGCCAAGACATAAGACGCGGGGGTGAGAAAAGCGATATCGAGCTTATTCGCCCGCAGCGCCTCGATTACTCCGGTGTAATCCGTGGCCACAAAGGGCTGGACTTCGAGGTTGAGTTTTTCCTGCAGGATCGTCACGATCGGTTGCGCGTTCTGCGCCACCTGCTGGACATTCTCCGAGGGGACAAACCCCACCCGCAACACCCTAGCGCCATCGTGGGCGCCGCGACAGGCAAGGAATCCCTGCAGGATGAAAAACCAGATAGCGAGGGAGAGCCAACTCTTCATGCCTGAGTCA
>MGSI01000006.1 GCA_001798455.1 Deltaproteobacteria bacterium RIFCSPLOWO2_02_FULL_57_26
GTCAAGCAGAAGACCGTCGAGTTAGAAGGAGCCAATCGCGAGATCGTTGAAGCCAGCCGGGCGAAGTCGGAATTCCTGGCGGCGATGTCCCATGAGCTTCGGACTCCTCTAAACGTCATTATAGGAAATACAGACCTGATAAAAGATCGCTTCTTCGGCGAGATCACAGAAAAGCAACAGGAAGCGCTTGAGAAAATCCTGCGTTATTCCCGCGTTCTGCTTAAACTCATCAATGATGTGCTAGCTCTCACCAGGATGGAGGCGAAGAAGATGTCCTTAGACGTATCCACGTTCAGTCTGGAAGAGGTCATTGCTCATGTTCGAACCTACGTGGAGCAGATGAATCAGAGAAACCGTCTGAGGGTCCTATGGGATGTGAAGGATCATTTCCCCCTAATGACTACGGACGCCTTGAAGGTCGAAGAGATTCTCCAGAATCTAATCGGTAATGCCTTTAAGTTTACTCCCAAAGGTCAGATCGAGATCCGGATACGAGATCTCATAAGAAAAAAGCGGATTGAGTTCAGCGTCAGCGATACCGGAATCGGTATAGAGGAAGGGGAGCTCGAGAAAATCTTTGGCGATTTTTATCAGCTCAGGGAGGCGCACACGGGCGCTTATAGCGGGGTTGGTTTAGGATTAAGTATCGTCAAAAAGTACTTGGATCTGTTGCGGGGTGATATCCATGTCCAAAGTCAACCCTTAAAAGGGTCCACCTTTTCCTTCACTTTGCCCTATTCCATTTAGCCTTCCGGATCAACCCGTCGCTTGACTTTTAGACCTTGCAAAAGTTAGACAGACTGAAGCGGGTTCGATCATCACTGAAGGAGAGAACGAAAATGAGCAACGCGCTCGACGGCATTCGCATCCTCGAAATTGCAAGCTACGTGACGGGACCTTTCGCTTCCATGCTCCTCGCCGACCTTGGGGCCGAAGTGATCAAGGTGGAGCAGCCTAAGCAGGGGGATCCGTTTCGCGGCTGGGGGGAGAAACTCTATTCGGGGACTTTCTGTAGTCTCAACCGGAATAAGAAAAGCGTGACTTTGGATCTCCGGCGGGACGAGGGGCGGGACATCGTGCTCCAGCTTGCCGCTCGATCCGACATCCTGATCGAGAATTTTCGCCCCGGGACGCTCGAGAAAAGAGGCGTTGGCTATGACGCGGTTCGACAACTTAACCCCAAGATCATTTATTGCTCCGTCTCGGGTTTCGGGCAACGGGGTCCGTACCGTGATCTCCCGGGCTACGATACGGTGGGGCAGGCGATGAGCGGTCTTTTAAGTTTGTGCACCGACCCGGAAAAGCCCCAAGGGATGGGGATCTCTTTTTCCGACCATCTGACGGGCATCTATGCCTGCTACGGAATCCTCGGTGCGTTGGTGAACCGGATGATGACCGGGGAAGGGCAGCAGGTGGAAACGTCGCTTTTGCGTGCTTCGGTCTCTTTCGTTAGCGAGAATGCGGTTCGTTACTTCGAGACCGGCGTGCTCCCGCGCCGAGCTGAGCGGACCAAGACGGCGGGCGTGTTCGCCTTCGTGGCTCAAGACAGCCTGCCGTTCGTCATCCACCTTTCCTCGCCGGATAAATTCTGGCGCGGCCTTCTGGAAGTTGTAGGGAAGCCGGAATGGGCGGAGGACCCGCGCTTTCGCGACCGCAAGGGACGGATTGAGAATTACGATGATCTGGTGCGCGAGCTGGAACCGATCTTTCGCGGCCGGCGCAGGGAGGAGTGGCTCAGCCGGCTCCAGGAGCAGGATGTTCCGTGCGCGCCGCTGAACACGATAGAAGAGGTATTTCAGGATCCCCAGGTTAAATCTTACGGTTTTCCAGTGGAGGTTGAGCACCCCAGGCTGGGCAAGGTTCGCCTGGTGGGAAGCGGGATCGATCTGAGCCGCACCCCGCCGAAAATCCGCATCCCGCCGCCCGCTCTAGGAGAACATACGGAGGAGGTCTTGGGGGCGCTCGGGTACGATGGGGCCGCCCTCTCCAGGCTCAAGGAGCAGGGAGTGGTTTGATCCCTCATTCGGGTGGGATCAGGTTTCCTTCCCGGATTAACCGCTCAATGATCTGCCTGGCCAAGGCCCGTGTTTCACTGGTGCTCTGGAGTTTGCGGTTGTGCCAGCCGTCGTTGGGCCAGCGTCGGGCTTTCGCATACACGCTGGCGTAGAGGTCGCTGCGGAGCTCGATCAGAAAGTTCCACACATGGCCCGAATCGGGCATGCGGGTCCTTTCCCACCGCAGGCTGTTGAGATCGATGGTGCCGGTGACCACGGCCTCCCCGGGCGCAGTGGACGTCGACTGAACCCGTCCCAGGTAGTCGACGATCTGGGACATGCCCCGGTAGCCCGCGGTGGGTCGGTTCGACCCCACAAAAGCTCCGGCGTTGACCGATAAGAAGTAGCACAGGTTCTCATAGGCGCGCGCTTGCCTGAGCACATCCCAGGCTTCTCCTTCGGGGGCGTACGGTTCGGAGGTGCAATGGATAAGAACCTCCGCCCCGCGCAGGGCCAGGCAACGGGCTACTTCCGGAAAAACCACATCGGTGCAGGTCAGGCAGCCGAGCCTTCCGATCTCGGTATCGACGACGGGAAACATGGAATCTTCCCCGTATCGCTTCACGTATTCCGAGTAAATATCTCCCGGTCCGGTATACAGGGTGTTGAGGTTGTTGGGCCCGTTGTTCTTGCGGTATTTGAGGATCACCTTGCCTTCGGGGCTAACGATGAAGCTCGTGTTGAAGAGACGGCCGGGCCATTCGTCGTCGCGCTCGTACAGGTTTGCGGCGATATAACAACCCCTTTCTTTCGCCTTCTTGCCGATTCGGTCGGTGACTTCCCCGGGGATGGTTTCGGCCAGAGCCAGCCATTCGTCCACGGAGCGCGGGCGGTATTGCCCGATGATCCCGTACTCAGAAAAAACCGCCAGCCTGGCGTCGCCGAGTCTGAGGAAGGTCCAGTCCAGCAGTTCGAAGATGCGATCCAGATTCTCCCGGATAATCTCATCGCGTCCTTTGGGGTTTACGATGACGCGCGTCTGCTGCTGGATCAGGGCTACTCGATAGGGTTTCATGGTCATCATCTCCTCCGCCGTGGCTCAGGTGATTTCTGTGGCAGGCGCTTTCATTCTATTACCAGCCCTGGTAGAGCCTGTCCATGAACCCGCTCTCGTCCAGTTTCTTGCACAGGCTCATATCAACCACATCCTCAGGCTTGAGTTGGACTGCCTTAGAATTAAGCCCGTGCTGGGCCATGAGCTTGAGAACCGATGCTACACCGGGAATTGTAGGGCAAGGCTTGCGCGGTAGCTCCTTGCGCAGGTCTTGGTAGGCTTTTTCCACCCGGTCAGGCTTATCCAGTCTCAAGTGCTTCGCGATGATTTGCTCCACGGCCTTTTTATTTGCGGGGTTATGAATAGAGGCGACCCCTTCAATGATGGCTTTGGCGATGGTCTCCACCAAGTCAGGGTTAGTCTTCATGAGCTTTCGCGAGGTGACTAGCCCGGAAGATTGAAACGGAATATTTTCTTTCCCGATATCCAGGAGGATGCGATACCCTTCGCTCGTCACCACCTGGCCCAGTTCGGGGGAGAGGCTTGTGGCCTCTACGCTGCCGGCGCGCAAGGCTGCTAGACGTTCCGGAACGCCTCCCACTTGTAGGAGGACAATATTGTCCCGTCGAGGATTGAGGCCGAGATGGTCGAGCGCTACATAGGTCGCCAGAGAAGCGGAACCGGAAGGCGTTCCGATGGCCACTTTTTTTCCTTTTAATTCTTCGCTGCTCTTAATGGTGGGGCGGGAGATGAAAAGATAATCCAGTCGATTTTGCAGGCCCAAGATCATGGTCAGGTCACCACCCGCGGTGACCGCGTTGGTTACATGGGTGGCCCCGATAAGACCCACGGCGACCTGGCCCGCAAGCATAGCCTGAGCGGCGCGGCCAGCGATGATAAAGACGAGGTCCACATCAAGGCCGTACTTCCGGAACAAACCCTGCTCCTTCGCCATCCACAGAGGTGTCACGTTACTGTTGATCGCTCCGTGAGCCAGAATAAGCTTGCTTGAAAGCTCAGCGCTCCGCGTTGCCGAGAGCGAACCTGAAATGAGCAGATGCGCGACAAGCACCATGAAGCTTACGAAAGATCTCATCCCCTGCTCCCGTGGAAAACGTGTGTGGGCTTGTAACATGCGGGGAGGCCAATGTAAATAGAAAGGGAGCTGGAGTCCATCTAGGCGGACAAGAGGGAGAAGATGCGCCATCCGAGTTTGATCCGGCTTTCCCACGACCACCACCACGGCCTGGCCTTGGCGCTTAGATGCCGGAAACAGGCCCTAGGTCAGTTGAAACCTACGGGAGCTCAGGGTTTGAAGCAGAGAGCCGAGGAGGTGAGAAATTTCGTTGGGGTCAATCTCCGGCCTCATTTTCAAGCGGAAGAGGAGCTTGTTTTCCCCCACATGCGCGATCTCGTCTCCGAGAGCCAACCGTTGATTGAGGAGCTGCTTAAAGAGCACGAGTGGATCCGTGACGGCGCCGACCGGCTTCAAGAAAGTTCGAGTCTAGCCAAGCTCCTGTTTGACTTGGGAGACCTACTCGAACGTCACATTCGCCGCGAGGAGCGCGAGCTATTCCCTCTCTTTGAAAGCCGCGTAACCCCCGCTGAAGCGGAGAAGCTTAAGGTTGAGATAGAAAAAATCCTCGCCGGTCGCGACCGCAAGTAGCCTCGGCTTCATGCTGCGGGCTCGCGGTGGTACCAGGGCAGCATGAGCTTCTCGGCCAGGATCACTACCCCGTACAATCCGAGGGACATCAACACCAGATAGAAAAGCGCAGTGAACGCGAGAGGCGTATTGAACTGGCTGTTGGCCGAAAGGACCAGATAACCGAGGCCGGTCCTTCCCGAGATGAACTCCCCCACGATCGCCCCGATGACGGCGAAAGAGACCGCCATCTTGCAGGCCGCAAAGAGATAGGGGAGGGAGTGCGGCAGGCGGATTTTCCAGAAAAGAACCCAGCGGCTCCGCGACATGGCCCGGACAAGCTCCAACAGTTCCGGGTCCATATCGACCAAGCCCATGATCATGTTGATGACGATGGGAAAAAGAGCGACGAGAAAAGCATTCGCGATTTTGGATTCGATGCCGATGCCGATCCAGATAATGAATAGCGGGGCAATAGCGATCTTAGGAAAAGAATTGAACATGATGAGGGTGGGATAAAGCGTGTCGCGCAGGATAGAGAAGTGGATGATTCCGATGGCGAATAGGATCCCCATCACCAGAGCGAGTGCAAATCCAAGGATGGTCTCTTGGAGAGTTACCAGGGTATGGAAAAGCATCACTGAATTTTTGTCGGCGATGACGTCGATGATATGGGACGGCGCAGGAAAGAGCCATTCCGGGACCTGGAGAAAGCGTACCAGCGCTTCCCACACGAGGAGGGTCACGGTATAGAAGATGGTGATGCGCACGACCCTCCCTATCCGGCCTCCCTCATTCATGGCCATCTTCCTCCCACAGGCGCCGTCTGATGCGGCTGCTGTGCCGGATGAATTCCGCCGTGTCCTTGACGAAGATCTCACGCGGTCGCGGAAGATCGATCTCCAGGGTGTCGAGGATTTTCCCTGGACGCGGCGACATGACCAGGACCCGGTCGGAAAGCATCACGGCCTCGTCGATGTCGTGGGTCACAAAGAGGACCGTGCTTTTCCACTCCTCCCAGAGCCGGAGCAGCTCGAAGCCCATCTTCTGGCGGGTTAGGGAGTCGAGGGCCCCGAAAGGCTCATCCATCAGCAGTAGGGACGGCTCAGCCACGAGGGCGCGGCACAGCGCGACCCGCTGCTGCATGCCCCCCGAAAGCTCAAAGGGGTACTTCCGTAAAAATTCTCCTAGACCCGCAGTCCGAAGAAGCCGCAAGGCCTTCGCCTCATATTCCTGCCGATCCAGTTGAAAGATCTCCACCGGCAGGAGCACATTGTCCAACACTCGGCGCCATTCCAGGAGTAGCGGCTTCTGGAAAACGATCCCGATGTCCCGGCGGGGCCCATCGACCTCTTGTCCCTCGATGGAGAGGGCTCCGCTCGTTCTCGGAAGAAGTCCGGCGAGGATTTTGAGCAAGGTGGATTTGCCGCAGCCGCTCTGCCCGACGATGGAGACGAACTCCCCTTGCTTTACCGTAAAGAATACGTCGCGCAGCGCTTCGACATCCGTTCCGTCCCGGGAGCGATAGACCTTGCACAGCCGATCGATGCGAATCGACTCTGGCATGCTAGGGTAAGTTCGCCAGATCGGCTTCGAGGCTCGGGGTAATCTTGAGCGGCTTCTTTTGAACGAAACGGTTCGTGTAAACCTCTTTGGGCGGCGCAAACTTCAAGAGGTCGGACATGAGTTTGACTTGAAAGGCCATCCGATCCGGCTCCATATAGCCCAAGCCATGCTCCTTTGCGCCTTTGGTCAGAAGGGCGTCGAGAGCGAAAAGGAGGGAAAGACGGGAGGTTTCCCTATCCAGTTCGGGATTGTCTTTCAGCGTAATATTCAAAGCCTCCTCCAGGTGCTCGACCGCATAAGCATACCCCTCCATCGTGGCGCCGAAGAAGTCGCCCACCATCTTCGGGTCCTTTTTGAGCACATCCCGATGGGTGACGATCCCGTTGCCATAGACCTTCCACCCATAATTCTCCCAGGGCAGAAAGACGAGCTTTTTACCCTCTTTGCGCGCCCTAAGAATGACGGGCTCATCGAATCCCGGACGGAAACCTGCAACCCAATCGACCTGTCCGCCAAAGAACGCCGCCGGTTTGGCGGCCGCCTCGATTGGAATATAGGGGACCTTGTTAATGTCGATGCCGGCAAGCTTGGCGAAGGCCGGCCACGTCGCCATAACGGCGGCTCCCTGCGCCTCCGCGAAGCTCTTTCCCTCAACGTCCTTGGGTTTGCGGATGTTCTTTTCTGCAAACGAAAGAATGCTCTCCGGGGCTTTCCCGATGATGACCCCGAGAATCGTCAGGGGAGCTCCCTTGCCGTTCGAGATGATGGCTGTGGGGAGGTTCACCTCGCCGAACTGAACCGTTCCGGCGGCCACGATTTTAGCGGTATCTCCGCTGCCGAATCCGCGGGTGAACGTGACGTCGAGTCCCTTGGAAGCGTAAAATCCTTTTTCCTTGGCGACGAAAAAACCCGCGTGAAGCCCGCCCACGACCCAGGCGAACTGCACTGAGACTTTTTTGCCCTGCGCTTCGGAGTGAGAGGGGAAGCCCACGGAGAATGCCATTCCGGCAATTGCTGCAAGCCCGGCGCATAGAATTTTCTTCATGGCTACTGCCTCCTTATTTGCGGCTTTGGGGCTGGTTCCGTTGGCCCAAAGCTATCACCCTGTTGGAATTGAAGTCAAGGGAAACTGGGAATCACCGAATCGGGGCTGCTTGAAAGGGGGGTTGGAGCTCAGTATATTAGCGAGTCCGGTGTGAGCGCACCGCCAGCGCTTTCGGCGTTTGGTCTTGAGCTCGTTGCTGACGGCCGCGCTATCCGAGGTGACGCTTCTATGCTCGCTGATCGCATTCTCGGGGTCCAGCGCTCTCCCTTTTACAGCATTATGGAGTTGGCTGCCAAAAGGGGAGACTGCATCTACCTCCATTTGGGAGAGCCGGAATTTATCACCCCTCAACATGTCCGTGAGGCCGCGAAAAAGGCTCTGGACGAGGGTCACACCCACTATGGGCCGGACCGTGGCCTCCCGGAACTGCGCCAGCTCATCGCGGCAAAAATTCACCGACAGTACGGAGCCGCTCACAACTGGCAGGATGAGATCCTGGTGACCGCCGGGGGCCAGGCCGCGCTTCATATTGCGGTCATGGCTCTCGCCAACCCGGGTGATGAGATCGTCATCTTGCTGCCCCATTATCCCCCCTATGTCGTCAATGCCCAGCTAGCCGGAGCGAAAGCCGTATTCGTCAAGTTGCGCAGCGAGGAGGCCTTTGTTCCCAACCCGGCAGACATTGAGAGGGTCATCACGAATCGAACGAAGCTCATCATGATCTTGACCCCCAACAACCCGACCGGAGCGGTCTATCCCAAAGAAACTTTGCGGCGCCTACTGGACATTGCCAGACGCCACGACATTGTTCTCATCGCTGACGAAGTCTATGAAAGCTTGGTTTACGATGGCCTGCAGCACACGAGTTTGCTCTCGTTTCCGGATGCCAGGGAGCATGTGGTGCAGGTCAATAGCTTCTCAAAAACCTACGCCATGACCGGGTTACGAGTGGGTTATCTGGCGGCGTCGGCCGACAAGCTGCTGCAATTCCTGAAATATCATCACACCGTGAATATCAGCGCCAATGTGCCTTCCCAGGTGGCTTGCGTCGCTGCTCTGAAGGGGCCACAGGACTGCGTCGAGGAGATGCGCAGCGCCTATCAGGCGCGGCGCGACCTCGTGGTGAAGCGTCTGAACGACATTCCCGGGGTCCGTTGCGCTCTTCCCAAGGGATCGTTCTTCGTCTTTGCCGATATTCGCGAGCTGGGGATCGGCTCGCTGGATTTTGTCGAGTACCTGGTCCGGGAGGCGGGCGTGGTTCTGACCAACGGGAGCGGTTTTGACTATGAGGGCTTCGTCAGGGTTTCCTACGCGGCCAAGCCGGAGAGCATCGAAGAGGCTATGGGTCGGATGAAGGCGGCGGTTCTCAAAATGCCAGCCAAAAAAAACACATAAGGAGAGCTCTAGCTCGATGACTCAGGTAAGCTTCAAACTGCAGCGAACCCGTAGGAAGATCAAGTTTTTGCCCCAAAGGGTGATCATCGCTGGATACACGGGGCGGAACCAGCAGGAGGTTCGGGCCCATATCGATGAGCTCGCAGCCCACGGGATTCCGGCTCCCGCGGAGATCCCGACGGTTTTTCGCACGACGTTAGATCGGCTGACGACTGCGCGCGATGTGGAGGTGCTCGGGGGGCATACTTCGGGGGAGGCAGAGGTGGTGCTTCTGGTAAGGGGGGATGAGATATGGGTGGCCGTTGGGAGTGATCACACGGATCGGGATCTGGAAAAGCTCAACATCACGGCCTCCAAGCAAGTCTGTCCCAAGCCGGTTTCTCTCGAAGTGTGGAGGTATTCGGCTGTGCGCGAGCGGTGGGATCAACTAATTCTCAGGAGCTGGGTTGGTGAATCGGGACGGGAGCAGCTTTATCAGGAAGGCCATATGTCCGCGGTGCTCGCTCCCGAGAATTTGCTCGCAATGTTGCGCCAGCGCGTGGGGAAGCTCGTGGACGGCGCCGCGATTTTCACCGGCACCATTCCGCTTATCGGTGGCGCCTTTGCACCGAAGACCTATTTCGAAGCCGAACTGTTCGATCAAAGGACGAATCGCGCGCTACGCTGTGCCTACCGCGTGCGCCGGGTTGACGGGGGGGTGAAATCGCCCCTATAAAATCTTGCCGGTAAAAACTGTGCGCCAAGGAGGCCGATGGGAATGCCCAAAGAAGAGCGGGAATTTTTTGATGTCACTACCAAGCCGTGGCGCGATGTCCCGGGCAGCAAATGTGCGGGACTTCACGAGCGCATCCTGAGCGGCGATCCGAACACCGGTGACTATTCGCGCGTTCTCCGTTTCGACCCCGGTTGTGACACCACGCCCAACGGGGTGTTGAGGCATGACTTCTGGGAGGAGGTCTACATTTTAGAGGGGAGCATGATTGACCTCACTCTTAAACAGGAATTCAAAGCGGGGCAGTACGCCTGCCGGCCTCCAGGGATGCCCCATGGCCCCTGGATAACGCCCAACGGCTGCACTACTTTCGAGGTTCGCTATACAAAATGAAATGTCAACCTTAAGAGCGTTTTCCAAACAGGGCTGGACATCGCGCGGCAGCCCAGTGTAGAAAAGGGTCAAACGAGCTGGGAGTAAGAGGGGTCAAAAGCGATCTCTTCTTAGCCGAGAATGAGATGAGTATATCGTTAACGCCGAGCTGCTATAAAGCAACGGCTTCGGAGTCGAAAATCTCCTCCAAGAATGGGCTGTAGGTTTTGGCCTGGATTTCCTCGGGTGTATATCCAACGGCTTGAATTGGCTTTAATATACGTGCCGCTGCTACACCGAGTATTTCCAGCCTTTCACGCAGGTCGAGTGAGGCAAAATCGCTCGAGACAACTATCAGATCGATATCACTTCCCTCTTGTGCCTTTCCTTTAGCATAGGAGCCGTAAAGGTAGATTCTTTCAGGTCGAATGCCAAAGTGAGCGAGTTGTTGGCGATATTTCTCTACGATTTCTTTAACCTCGAGTCCTGTTTCAACCACTCCAAAACCTCCTTTGTCTTCGCGAGATAATTTTCCGCCACCTCCCTTGGGAAGGCGGTGATTTGCCGTTTCGATGTCATAATCGGCTGAGGCAAGCCAGTTTTTAGTATCCCGCCGCACCTACACATACTTTACCTTCACGGGTGTTTATTTACAATCTTAATTGACTGCGCCGTTGGCCCATAGAGCGGGCAGAGAAGTAGTGAATTTTCTTTTCAGGAGAAGCCGTCGAGCGCTCAGGAATCACCTCCCATGGCCGGGCGCCGAGCCCGGTTCAAGATCGCGATGCAGTTGCCAAAGACGACGGGCTAGGCCGGACCGCGATTGTGGAGCGGAGGGTATCCGCTGAGATTCCTGTCGTTCTCGCCGCCACTCACTTTATAATTCCTCAGTCCCACACTGTCTCGACCCATCCGCCTTCCTGTATTTGTTCATCTGTTGTAATGAGAGGATAGCCCAGGTGGCGGGCGGTGGCGACAATAGCTCTATCCGCTGGATCACGGATGGAAGATAAACCCACCACCTCTAAGAAAATCTCCAAAGTATAAGGCTGAATTTGGAAGTTTGGCGCTCTATCAATCTCTTGAGCCCAGCGGTGGAAAGGCAGCTTGAACCTTATGATCTGTCTTTCGCTGAGCCGCATGGCCTCCTCCAAAACCGATACCGGAATGACAATCACATTCTTCCCTTCGTGGGCAGCCTGAAAGATCCTCTTGGCCTTCCGACCCAGACGGTTCAGCCTGCCCGTCACCACAAAGATCAAAGGGTGCGTATCCGTGACGTAGATCATTTGAGCTGTTTAATCAACCGTTGAAACGATGCTTCCCTTTCTTGTTTTAGCTCATCAAGTGCTTGGTCCAGATCACCGATAAGCTCCGCTGTCCCTTCTAGCTTCAAGGGCTTGCTTCTTAGGACCTGTCGGTAAAAACCCAGTTCCTCGCCAACTCTCTCATGCCAGTTAGCATCTACCAGCACGGCCTTGACCTTCGATCTTTGGGTGATAGCAACGGGGCCCTTTCCCTTGTGAACCTCATCCACTAAAGCACTCAACTTAGCCCTGGCCTCGCTTAAAGAAAGCTGTTTCATGGGTTTCATCCTCCCCTATTTGTTCTGTACAAACAATTGTACAAGAAATAACAAGGGAGTCAATCTCTTTTCGCTTCCAATAGCCAGTGATAGGAACTTCCTTTTTGGGGATCAGCCGCCGACCTGTCTGCCGGGCACAGGCAGGGAACTCAAATTCGCCCTCTGAGCGTCCTTGCCGGCCCCCTTCGCCGGCTTCTGGCGGCCATCAGCGAAGCCAGGCCCGCCTACTTCCCCATGTTTTGGCCGGACAGTATCCGATAAGGTGCAGTTATCAATCTGAGGCTGGCCTGCACGTAGCGTTGGACATCTACCCCCCCGATTGGGGTATGGAGCAGAGGACGAAAGGAGGTTCGTATATAAAAACTTTAACCCATCCTTTTATGGGAGTTCTGGTAGCAGCCTTGATGTTGGCCTTCACCACCAAGGGGGTGATGGCCCAAGAAAAGGCAAAAGCGGAGAAGGCGAAAACGTGGAGATTTCTGGGGACAGTATACAGCAATTGGCAGTTGATGCGCGGATTAGCCACATTTAGGACCCTGCCCAGAATCGCTCGGACGCAGGTCAAAAGGCGAGGACATGAAAAGAGCAGCTAACGGCGAGGAAACGTTCGGTCAAACACGTCGTGAGATCCGATCCAGAACCAGATTATCTCCTCTCCTTCGCGTAAACCCACAGCACGATATGAACTCGTTACGCGGACCGACCAAAGACGTGGATCAGAGAGCGGGCTCTCGAACCGCAAGCTCGGGTGGGCGGGGTTCTGTGTGAAGAGACGGTAGGCTTTCCGCGTCAATACCGCGTTGGCTGTTGGTTGAGGTACTAATCCCAAGCCGAGATTTTCACAGAGCCGTCAGGCGGCGGGTCCCGATGACCGTCACCTCGGCGGGTGGTGATCGAGGCCCATATAGGCCTCGATAAACCTCACGATTCTCTTCTCGTCGAACTCATTGAACTTGTCGATCCGGGTCCACGCCGTCAAGGCGATTCTTTGGCTCATCCCCGGATAGGGCGCCAGGATGGCATGGTCGTAACGTCTTATGATCTGCGCGAGTTTTTCGACCAGCGT
>MGSI01000007.1 GCA_001798455.1 Deltaproteobacteria bacterium RIFCSPLOWO2_02_FULL_57_26
CGCAGAGCGAACGGGAAGATAACTGAATAGATGGAAGATGACTTGCTTTCCGTATGACTTCATCCCGTTCCTCTCCACGAACAACCAACTTAATTAGTTTGCCTCCGTAAGGCGCTATTAACTCGGGGTGTAGAGTGCATTTGTCCATAAATGAATTGAACCTCCAGTAAGGGTATTGCGCCGGCAAAGGCGAGGGGCAGAATAATAAATCATAGCAATTTCCTTACCCCTGTTTTTAGGCGGGAGAGTATCCGATCATGACGCGTGAACCTCGATCTGCAGGTGGGGCCCGATCCCCTCAGATGAACCAATCCATCTGATAGAGAATCGAGATCCCGTCCTCAGTCCGACCTATACTCGGGCAGATCCTTTACCCCGAGGGTGGGTCAACTTCCGTATTCCGTTCTACCCTGCCCCTGCCTACCAACTCACTGCCTAAACGAGGGTAAGATAATTTGCTTCAATAGAGAATTGGGGAGAGGTCGGGCCCAAGCGACCACTGAAGGCGATGTAAAAGGGCCCGGTGTGATCGTGGTGGGGAAGATGGCGCAATTTTTTTCCATCCTTAGCCGTTTCGATCGCGGCAAACGCAGCGTCGAGAAGGGTGCTGATGTAGGCCTGGCTCCATTCCTCTGCCAGCGCGAAGGGCGCTCTCGCGAGGAGAAGCCAAAGGGTGAGCTTGGGGAACCAAGCACGCCAGATTGCGCCCACTCTTCTCATATCCGTAAATCTGTGCATCGACCTGTCAAACGCTCGTCTTGACCGAGGGAGGGCTCCCCCTCAGAGTCTCTTCCGCCACCCGGGATAGGAGATGGTCGTTTTGATGGTCCAAGGCGAAGACCCGGAACTGGACCACCTTGGATGGAATGAATTCGAAGAGTTCTGAGAGGGACTCCGTGGCGACCTCTCCCGTGGAGGGGTCGTAGATATAAATCTGCTTTTTTCCCATCGCAAACGGGCTTTCGGGGCGGGGATCCTGGGTTGCCAGGTCCACCCGGAAGACCAGACCCTCTGCGGAGGCCGGGAGGGCGGATCGGATGCGTCTTTCCCAATCCGCGTCCTGGATCAGCGCCACGCCGAAGCGGAGCTCATTCAAGGATAGGGTCCGATCGTATGCCATCTTCCATTTGATGTCTCGATCTAAGATCCTGCCCCACTCCCGAGCCAGCGCTCTGTTTTTAGCGCTGCGGCGCCAGCGGGAGACCTCCTCCAAGAGGGACCAGTCGGTGAGGCGCAGATAGTCCTCCATGTGGTCGAGCGGGTTGCCGGGAAACATCAGCCGCATCGTCTCGGGAAAGATCTCCCTCAGATGGAGGTCGATCGCGCGCGTGGTCCGGTGATAATAGACATTGGTATAAAGATAGAGCCGGGCATTGAGGAACATGGTCAGGGCCGCGTTGCCGGCTTTGTGCAGGGTCAGGCCCTTGGGAGAAAAAAACGTGTAGTGGATGAGCCGCTCGCGGTCAACGGGGCCGACGGCGACGCCGCACATGTAGGAGTCCCGCGAAACGTAGTCGAGGTTGTCGAAGGTGAAAATCCCGCTGGTCAGGGGCTGCAGGAATTTCAGCCAGCGCGGTTTGGTCGCGTCTTCCTCGCCGTCCTTCTTGATCGGAAAGGCGATGTCGTCCGGCTGCAACTCCTCGCCGGGAGCGAAGGGGCCACTCGGGCCGCGACGGATCTGCCGGATCAAGTCGCCGAGCTTTTCGCGGATGATAGCCTGACCCAGATCCTCATGGGTAATTTTGAACTCGTGCAGAAAGTTGTCGTCGAAGAAGTGCCCAAAGGGACCGTGGCCGAGATCGTGCAAGAGCCCGGTTAGCCTCATGGTCTCTTCGATGAACGGCGCGGATGGGCACTCATCTCCCAACACCCCGCGGAGCGACGGGTAGAGATGCTTGGCGAACTCTCCGGCGAGGTGCATGGCCCCCAGGGAGTGTTGGAAGCGGCTGTGCTCCGCCGAAGGGTAGACCCAACGGGCGCTCTGGAGCTGGTAGATGTAGCGGAGCCTTTGCACCCACGGGGAATCGATGATGTGCTTCTCGGTGATCTCACCTCGCTTTTCTGGTACGGTGAACTGGATATAGCGATGGATGGGGTCAGCGATCAGGGCTGTGCCCTCGTATTCGCTCTGCATCGGTGGAGAGACGTTGCTCATAATTCGAAGTTCACCTGGGCAGTCCACTGATCTCCGGTCTTATCCATCCGACTTTGGTGATAGGCCACCGCGCGGATGTCGCGCTGGATCTCGTGGCGGTCGGGATCAAACTTTTCCCCGCACACCTCTCCGCGGACGTAGTCTTCTCTGGCCTCGTGAACTCGGACTTCCTTGAGAAGGTATCCGCTCCCCTGGTAGAGGTAGAGGAGTTCGCGCATCCAGTTCACCATCAGGTCGTCTCGGTTGACCCCTTCCACCTCCAAGGGCAGGCGCTCGCGTACCTCGATCGTTTCGATGTCCGTGATTAGGTCAAAGAGCGCAAACGCCGCGTTGGCGAACAGCTCCGCCTGCGTCCCGCCAAAGACCTTAATGAGTAAGTCTGACGAACGGCCCAAAATCCGATATTTTTTTAGATCCACCATGGACTGCCTCGGGATTCGCAATGAATTTATAATTGATTGATGAGGCTTGCGGCAAAGCCCGCTCCAAAGCCGTTGTCGATGTTGACGACGGTGACGCCGGCGACGCATGAGTTGAGCATGCCCAGCAGCGCAGCCACCCCCTGAAAGCTCGCGCCGTAGCCGACGCTCGTGGGAACAGCGATGACCGGCTTGTTCACCATACCTGCAACCACGCTTGGCAACGCGCCCTCCATGCCGGCAACGACGACTAAGACCGAGGCGGAAAAGAGCCGCTCCCGGTTCTCCAAAAGGCGGTGGATGCCGGCCACGCCGACATCGAAAAGGCGTTCCACCCGGTTCCCCATCACCTCACCCGTCAGAGCGGCCTCTTCGGCTATGGGGATATCGGAGGTCCCCGCACAGATCACCAGAATTGGGCCTTTCCCCCTCACCCGGATGGCGGTTGGAGTCCAGGTTGCGGCGCGGGCTTGCGGATGATAGTGGAGTCCCTTGATTTGGCGTTTTAGGCTCGCCATCTTTTCGGGGGAAAGGCGGGTGATGAGAACGTTGGCGCGTCGGCGCCGCAGCGCTTGGGCAATCGCTGCGATCTTGGGGGCGCTCTTTCCCTCTCCCATGATGACCTCGGGGAATCCCTGCCTGAGCGCCCGGTGGTGGTCTACCTTGGCGAAACCGAGATCTTCGAACGGTAGATGACGGAGCCGTTCCAGGGCCCGTTCGACGGTCACCTTACCCTGCCTGACCTTTTCTAACAGTTCCGCCAGCGCGTCAGCATTCATCTTACTTATTCTTGGACCTGTGCGAATCGACGATTAGCTTCCGGGTTTGAAGTGGTCGTGGCCGCCTACGGGAACGGAAACGGGCTCTCCTCTGCCATTGACCACCTTGATGCCTTCGCCGGGGGGGACGCACTCCCCGATCCGAGCGATGGGGACGCCCAGCTTCTTTTGGATCTTCCCTAGGCGTGCGCGATCCCGGCGCCGTAGGCAGAAAAGAAGCTCATAGTCCTCCCCTCCCGTCAGGGCATAAAAGGATCCCTTGGAGCCGGCCCAATTTCGATAAGCGGGTGAAAGGGGTAACGCGTCCTGCCAGACGACGGCGCCAACGCCGCTGGCCTTGCAGATGTGGCCAAGATCCTGAAGCAGTCCGTCGCTCACGTCAATCATGGCTTTGGCTAGTCTTTCTCGGGCTAGCAGGGTGCCGGCCTTGAGACGGGCCGTCGGAAAGTGATGGCGGGAGAGAAGATGGGCAATCCCACGGCGCTTGGCCTTTTGTCTTTTTCTCTTCAGAAGTTCAAGTCCGAGAGCAGAGTCTCCGAGCGTGCCAGTGACATAAAGGTCATCGCCGATTCTTCCGCCGCTTCGTCTAACCGCTCCATAAGGGGCGTACCCCACCAGGGTTGCACTGATGAGGAAGCGCTTGGCGGCGCTCATATCCCCGCCGATTAGAGCGACGCCGGTGTCAGATGCGAGGGCGCGAATTCCCCGGTAAAATTGTTCTACATCCTCGACCTTAAAGTCAACAGGGATTCCTAAGGAAAGGATCAGGTAAGCGGGACTTCCCCCCATCGCCGCCAGATCGCTCAAATTTACCGCAAGGGTCTTATAGCCCAGCCCGTAGAATGAGGTCCATCTCAGATTGAAGTGAACTCCCTCGAGCAGCAGATCTGCGGTAATGAGGAGGGAACGCTTTGGGCACTCTACCCAAGCAGCATCGTCTCCGATTCCTAAGCGCACCCCGGGACCCGGTGGGGTGGCCTTGCGAATCCTCTCGATCAGACCGAACTCCCCTAACTGCCTTAAGCGCATCAGGCCCTAAGCGGAATCGATTTTTCCCGACCGCCCCTTTCTAACGGCTGCTCTTTCTTCCACCGTTTGCCCTTCGCCCCTTTTGGTTTTTTCGCCGCGATCAGGGACTGAGCGGAACCTTTCCAGGCGGTCCTGTCGAGCAACGCTTCCTTGAGAACGTCGCCCATGTTGTTGGCCAGGGTGACCTTCAATTTGCGCCGCAGGTGCTTGGGAATCTCATCGAGGTCCTTCTGGTTTTTTTCCGGCACGATGATTGTCCGGATCCCCGCGCGGAAGGCAGCGAGGCATTTTTCTTTCAACCCACCGACCGGTAAGACCCTTCCCCGCAGGGTGATCTCTCCGGTCATCGCGACGTCCCGGCTGACTCGCCGTTTGGTGAGCGCGGAGGTCAGGGCGGTCGCCATCGTGATGCCCGCCGAGGGTCCGTCCTTGGGAATCGCCCCCGCCGGGACATGGATATGAATGTCGAGCTTTTGGTAAAAATCCTCGTCGATGCCTAGCTCTCTGGCATGCGAGCGAGCGTAGCTCACCGCTGCCTGGGCGGATTCCTTCATCACGTCGCCCAGCTGCCCGGTCAGGGTCAGATTCCCCCGGCCCTTGGACAACGAGGCCTCGATATAGAGAACTTCTCCGCCCGTGCTGGTCCAGGCCAGGCCGGTGGCAACCCCGATTTCGTGCTGTTCCTGCTCCGTATCCGGCAAAAATTTGGGCGGTCCCAGGAACAGGTGGAGGTTCCCTCGCGTCACCCGGGTTAGATCTTTTTTCCCCTCAGCCAACTTGCGCGCAACTTTACGGCAGATCGAGGCGATCTCCCTCTCCACATTTCTTAACCCCGCCTCTTTGGTGTACTGGGAGATGATGCGCAGCAGCGCATCATCCGAGAGCTCCAAATACTTGGTGGAAATCCCGTTGTCCTCGAGCTGGCGAGGGATCAAGAACCTGAGCGCAATCTCCAGCTTCTCCTCGTTGGTGTAACCCGAGAGCTGAATAACCTCCATCCGATCGGCGAGCGCCGGGGGCACCGGGTCCAGCAGGTTGGCCGTGCAGATGAAGAGGGCATTGGAGAGATCGAAGGGCAAATTCAGGTAATGGTCGCTGAAGGCATGGTTCTGCTCCGGGTCGAGGACTTCCAACAGCGCGGCCGATGGGTCACCGCGAAAATCGGTACCCACTTTGTCGATTTCGTCCAGCATGAATACGGGGTTGTTCGAGCCGGCTTGTTTGACGCCTTGGATGATTCTGCCAGGCAAGGCCCCCACATAGGTCCGCCTGTGTCCGCGGATCTCTGCCTCATCCCGGATCCCACCGAGAGAGACCCGAACAAAGTTCCTGCCGAGCGCGCGAGCTATCGATTTGCCTAAGGAGGTCTTGCCGACGCCCGGTGGTCCCACGAAGCAAAGGATGGGGCCCTTGATCTTCCGCCTGAGCTTGTTGACGGCCAGGTATTCCAGGATTCTCACCTTGACTTTTTCCAGGTTATAATGATCTTCGTCGAGAACTTGCTTGGCCTTTTGGATGTTCAGGTTGTCCTTCGTCTTTTTGCTCCACGGAAGCTCGACGAGCCAATCCATGTAAGTACGGACCAGGGACGCCTCTGAGGACTCGGGGTGCATCTGTTCCAGGCGCCTGAGCTGTTTTTCGGCCTCCCGCTTTACTTCAGCGGGCATCTTGGCCTTTTCGATCAGTTTCTTAAGCTCGTTGATCTCTTCGGTTCGCTCATCTCCCTCGCCCAGTTCTTGCTGGATTTGCTTAAGTTGCTCGCGCAAGAAATAATCCCGTTGCGTCTTGCTCATCTCTTCTTTGGCCTGATTTTGGATGCGGGCCTGCATCGACGAGAGTTCCAGTTCGCGGCTCAGAAGCTCGTTGACTTTTTTTAGGCGCGCCACGGGCTCGAAAATCTCGAGGATGCCCTGGCTCTCCTCGATTTTGAGGCGCAGGTTGGAGGCGACGAGGTCGGCGAGTACACCGGGATCGCTGATGTTATCGGTCACCATTACGATCTCCGGTGGCAGGTTTTTGAGATTCAGGATCTGCTCGATCTTTTCCCTGACGCTGCGCGTCAAGGCTTCGACCTCAATGGAAACCTCCTGTAAGGGGGGTTCGGTCACCTTGCCGATTTTGACCTCGTAAAACGGCCGCTCGCGAACGTAGTTTTGTATTTCACCTTTGGAGAGGCCCTGCACGAGGACCTTCACCCGGCCGTCCGCGAGCTTAAGCATGCGCATAATGGACGCTACGGTGCCGACCCGGTAAATATCGTCAGGTTTAGGATTGTCTTCGGCTGAATTTTTCTGCGCCACCAGGAAGATAAGCCGCTCGCGGGAAAGGGCCTCTTCCACCGCCCGGATCGAGATGTCCCGGCCCACGAAGAGCGGAAGCATCATGTAAGGGTAGATGACGATATCGCGAACGGGAAGGAGCGGAATCAGGTCAGGGACCTCGACCTGAGATGCCTTGCCTTCCTGAGGATCGACATTCCATTGGGTCTCGCTCATAAGCCTCCCATCTTCATTAAGGAGAAATTAAGCCTATTGAGTCTGGACGTCAACCAGACTTTTGAGGATACGCGATCTGGAGAACGATCCCAATGGGTTCGAAGAGCGGAGCGCAGGCTGCCCTTCGGTGCGAAATGGATCAGCCAAAGATCTGCCTGACTTTTTCAAAAAACCCTTTTGACAGGGGGTGGACTTCTTCTCCCCCGAGTGCTGCGAACTCCTTCAACAGCTCCTTCTGGCGCGCAGTTAGATGGGTGGGAGTCTCGACCATCACGCGGACGAGCTGGTCTCCCTGATGATACCCATGAACATCTCTGACGCCTTTACTTTTCAGGCGGAAAACCTTGCCTGATTGTGTGCCTGGAGGAATCTTCATTTTCACTTTCCCCTCCAGCGTGGGCACATCGATTTCCGCTCCCAGAGCGGCCTGGACAAAGTCGATCGGTATCTCGCAGATGATATCCAGGCCGTCCCGCACGAAGAGCGGGTGCGGCTCGACCTGAATGTCGACGTAGAGATCTCCCCCGGAGCCTCCCGAAATCCCGCTCTCACCTTCGCCCCTGAGCTTGAGGCGTGAGCCGGTATCCACGCCGGAGGGAATCTTAACGCTGAGGGTGTGGAACTTTCGGACTCGGCCTTGGCCGTTGCAGGAACTGCACGGATCGCTAATGATGGTCCCTTCCCCTCGGCATTGGGTGCAGGTCCGAGAAACATTGAAGAAACCCTGCTGAAAGCTAACCTGACCCCTTCCCCTGCAGGTCGGGCAACTCCGCGGCGACGTGCCGGGTTTGCACCCGCTTCCGCGGCAGGTGTCGCAGGGTCCCTGTCGCGGAACTTTGATTTTCTTCTCCGTTCCAAAAACTGCCTCCTCGAAGGTGATGTCAAGGTTATAGCGTAGGTCGTCGCCCCTGACGCGACTCCGCCGTCGACCGGTCCCGGTGCCAAAGAACTCGCCGAAAATGTCACCGAAAATGTCTTCGAAGCCGGAGGTGAAGTCAAAACCGCCACGGAACGGTCCGCCGTCTCCGAACGCCGCGTGGCCAAACTGATCGTATTGCGCTCTTTTCTCAGGATCCGTGAGGACCTGGTAGGCTTCGGAGAGTTCCTTAAACCGCTCCTCTGCGTCCTTATTCTCCGGATTGCGGTCAGGATGGTACTTCAGCGCCAGCTTACGGTAAGCCTTCTTGATTTCCTCTTCGCTGGTGCCGCGGTTCACGCCTAGGACTTCGTAGTAATCTCTTTTCCCGTTCAACCGTAACCCTCATAACAAGAAAGCCCCTCTCCACGATTCGCGGGGGAGCAGGGGCCTTCTATGCTGTGAAATATGGAACCTCGCTGCTCCTTGTGGTGGCTTAATCCTTGACCTCCTCGAAATCGGCATCCACCACATCCTCCTTCTTCTTGCCTCCCTCCTCTGCAGCCTGGGACGTTGATTCCTGCCCGGTCGAGGCCGCTTTCTGGGACGCCTTGGCGTACATCGCCTCGGCCAGCTTGTGGGAGGAACGGGTCAGCTCATCCACGGCGGAGCGGATGGTCTGGGCCTCCTGGCTTTCCATTGCTTGCTTGGCCTTTTGCAGTGCCGCCTCAATGTTCTCCTTAACACCGGCCTCCACCTCTCCGCCGTACTCTTTGAGAGATTTTTCCGTAGAGTAAATCAGCGAATCCAGTTGGTTACGGGCTTCCACGACCTCCTTGCGTTGGTGGTCTTCAGCGGCATGGGCCTCGGCGTCCTTGACCATGTGCTTGATCTCGTCCTCCGTGAGGCCGCTGGAGGCCGTGATCTTGATCGACTGCTCTCTCCCGGTTCCCAGATCCTTGGCCGAAACATGCACAATCCCGTTCGCGTCGATGTCAAAAGTTACCTCGACCTGCGGTATACCTCTGGGCGCAGGAGGAATCCCCACGAGATCGAATTGCCCGAGCAGCTTGTTGTTCGCGGCCATCTCCCTCTCCCCCTGGAAAACGCGGATAGAGACGGCGGTCTGATTGTCAGCTGCAGTGGAGAAGGTCTGGCTCTTACGGGTGGGGATCGTGGTGTTCCGCTCGATCAGCTTGGTAAACACGCCCCCCAAGGTCTCAATGCCCAGGGAAAGCGGGGTGACGTCCAGAAGCAGGATGTCTTTGACTTCGCCCTTGAGCACCGCCCCCTGAATGGCCGCGCCCACCGCCACCACCTCATCCGGATTGACCCCTTTGTGCGGATCCTTTCCAAAGATCTTTTTCACCCTTTCCTGGACCGCGGGCATCCGAATCATCCCTCCGACCAGGACGACCTCATCGATATCCGCCGGAGTCAATCCCGCGTCTTTGAGTGCCTGGCGGCAGGGTGCTTCGGTGCGGTCGATCAGCTCGGCGCACAGCGCTTCCAGTTTGGACCGGGTCAATTTCATGTTGAGGTGCTTTGGCCCATGCTGGTCCGCGGTGATGAAGGGGAGGTTGATATCTGTCTCCAGCGAGGAGGACAGCTCGCATTTGGCCTTTTCCGCCGCTTCCTTCAGACGCTGTAGAGCCATGCGGTCTTTGCGCAGATCGATCCCCTGGTCCTTCTTGAACTCATCCGCCAGATAATCGATGACCCGCTGGTCGAAGTCGTCGCCGCCGAGGAAGGTGTCGCCGTTGGTGGACTTGACTTCGAATACGCCGTCGCCGACTTCCAGGATCGAGATGTCAAACGTCCCTCCGCCGAGGTCAAATACGGCGATCTTCTCATCCTTTTTCTTATCCAGGCCGTAAGCCAGCGAGGCGGCCGTGGGCTCATTGATGATGCGGAGCACGTTCAAACCGGCCACCCGGCCAGCATCCTTCGTAGCCTGGCGTTGGGAGTCGTTAAAGTAGGCGGGAACTGTGACGACCGCGTCGGTCACCTTTTCGCCTAGATACTCATCGGCGGTCTGCTTCATCTTCTGCAGGATGAAGGCGGAGATCTCCGGTGGACTGTATTTCTTACCCCGACTTTCCACCCAGGCATCGCCGTTCTCTGCTGCGACAAGCTTATACGGTAGCACCTTGGTCGCCTTTTTCACTTCGGGGTCCTCATACCGGCGGCCCATGAGACGCTTGATCGAGAAGATGGTGTTTTCCGGATTTGTGATGGCCTGTCGCTTAGCGATCTGTCCCACCAATCGTTCTCCGCTTTCAGAGAAAGCGACAACGGAAGGTGTCGTACGGCCTCCTTCGACATTGGCAATCACCTTGGGCTCTCCTCCCTCCATGATCGCCACGCAGGAATTAGTCGTTCCCAGGTCAATTCCTATAACCTT
>MGSI01000008.1:0-300 GCA_001798455.1 Deltaproteobacteria bacterium RIFCSPLOWO2_02_FULL_57_26
AAGTCCGGGCGTTAACGCGCTATTCTCATCCTGTCTCAGAATGAATGGTAGGAATTTGCTTTTGAGCCATGGCCACCGAAAACCTTAGAATTATCCCCACGACCACGTGCCAGCCAACCAGAGGCAGGGCTGGACATTTCCTCGGCCTTGGAGTATGGAGGCTTAAATTACCTGGGAGAAAGATGAGTCAAAAGTGATCTCTGGTTTTAGGTGTTGAAGGATTTTCTTAATCACGTCAGGCCGATCTATGGAACTGATGATGCGCATCTCTCCTTGGCACTTGGGGCAAGTTAGCGGGTC
>MGSI01000008.1:427-9848 GCA_001798455.1 Deltaproteobacteria bacterium RIFCSPLOWO2_02_FULL_57_26
TGGGCGACAACCTCTTTTGCCAAGGCCTCCAGCTCCTCACCGGGAGTGGGATCTAGGTCATATTTCCTTTTCTTAATGTCGGCTAAAAATTCCGGGTCCGTCATCGTCTTGGCAAAGGCCTCGCGCAGAATTTTTACCCGGTCGGGCGGAATACCGGGCGTCGCTATAAGCGGGCGACCCAGATTGTCACCCGCAAGGACCACCGTGGCTAAGCGACGGCTATCCTCGGGGGTCTTGTACTGACCCATGAATTCATAGATCGTCGGTGTATTGAGCAACCTACGATCGCGTTTTCGGCCGGTCTGGATGATATTTCTGACGAACCCAGTCTTTCGCCAGGTGTGGTACGGCTCGCGGGCAAAGAAAACTTCTACAGTAGCAGCGCGACAATGGACCTCGCCCTGCTCCACTGCCAGATCGATGCCCTGTCCGCTTTGATACCCGGTGACAATGGTGAATTTCGTCCCAAGGACTTCCTCCATGAGCTTGGGAACGTAGTACGAAGGCGATCCAGTCCCGGTAGAGCCGCACCGGGGTGGAATCGACGCCTTACGTATATCTTCGATATTTTTGTAAGGGGTGTCGCTGCGCATGAACATTTGCTGGTCCCCTTTAATCGGGGAACCGACCCACGTGAATTTCCCATAGTCGAACTGGACCTCTTTTCGTCCGAGCAGTTGATCAAAATAAATGGAAGGGAAGACCATTCCGAGGGTCAAACCGTCCGGCTTGCCGACGTTATAGACGTGATTGGCAGCGATGATGCTGGCAGCACCCGGCATGTTCTGGACGATAATGTCCGGGTTTCCCGGGATCTGCTTGGCTATGTGAGTTCCGATAACGCGCGCCCAGAGATCGTAGAGGTCTCCCGCGGTCGTGCCTACCACAATCCTAATGGTTTTACCTTTGTGAAAGGGATCGGCCTGGGCAAAAAGGGCAGGGGCAGAGGACAAGCTCCGTGTAAAGAGTAGTAAGAACAAAAAGGCTAGCCTCCTGGCACCGGTTTTCATGGCGACCTCCTTACAATGTTTTTAGTTTAGCCATCCATGCGCAAATAGTTTCTTGATCTGTTCGAAGTGCTAAATGACAGGAATTTGCTGTTGAGCCACGGCCACCTCGGGGCGGTTTCCAGATAGACCTGTCTGCCTGCCCGCGCTCCGCCGGGCGGGCAGACCAGAGGCTGGGCTGCACATTTCGTCGCCGTTGGAGCCTGTCTGCGTGCAACGCACAGACATATGCAGGCTATATTACCTGGAAGAAAGATGGGTCAAAAGTGATCTTTCGCTTTCCTGGGTCTATCTCCGAGGGCTTTAGGGCACGCCTACGTTCGAAAAGGCAACCCGTCGTTATCGATCAGACAGCGGTCTTAAGGGCAGTCACTTCAAAGGGAGATTCGTCAAAGAACTAGTTCTCTGACCCCATTCACTGAGCCTCAACCAGTCCTGTCAGGCGGCATGTTGCCGGGCCGCCCTCTACCACTGCCTGATCTCTATGGTGATGCCGTTGGGGTCCTTGATCTCCGCCCGCTTGGACTTTCCCAGGAGCATGGGCGGGCGTGCTATTTCGACACCCTTGCCCTTGAGATACTCCATGGCTTTGTCCATGTCGTCCACTTCGAGGGCCATCATGCGGTAGCCCACCTGCTCCGAAGCAGTGGACAGGGGTGCCGGGTTGACCGCCTCCAGCACCTCAACCATGGTGTCGTTGAGCGTGAGGTAGACGATTTCCTTCCACGGGCTGCCCGGGCGCCCGGGCTGCCTCTGCTTGACCTTGAAACCTAGCACGTCCGTATAAAAGTCCAGAGTTTTGCCCAGATCCTTGGGCACGATCTCGACGTGGTCTATTCTCTTGAACACCTGGTTGCCTCCTGACGAGTTGTAGGTCAATGGCTCCGGTCAAGGAAGACATTGCCGCTGCCCGCGATGGCCTGCTTGTACTTCAGTCCTGTGGGGCTGTCAAGCTAGCCTCAGCCCCCGATCCAACGGACTCACTGCCAACCGCTCACTGCTTACTGCTTCCTGCCTACTATTCTCTCTCTACTCTTTTCCCCGACTTACGGAGGATAGACATCCCTCAGAGTAGATAGTAAGATAATTTTTCACGCGGCTTATGGGCCAGGAAGACTATCAAGAAGTAGCCACCTTTGTGGACCGCCTCATCCGCCGCCTCAAGTGGCTGCGAGGCCTGGAGGGCCTGTGCCTGTCCGCGATCTGCCTCCTGCTCCTCTTCTCCCTCGGCCTCGGAGTTAAAGAGATCAAGGTCGTTTTCCCTTACGCGCCGGCGCTCTACAGTGCGGTGGCCGTCGCCCTCGTGCTCCTCCTCGCCGCCCGCGTCCTTTACCAGTGCCTGGGCCGAATCCCCCGTGAGTGGGCCGCCTTGTATATCGAGAAGCGCCATCCCCATCTCAGAAACAACCTGATCAACTCGCTCCAACTCTATCCTCAGGTGGCGGGGGAGGAACCTTCCCCGGGGCTTTCCACCTCCATGGTCTTGGCCCTGCTGCGCTCGACGCGAAAGGAGCTTCAGGCCCTGCGAGTCGAAGAGCTGATTCCTACGACCAGGATCCAAGCGAGCCTGCGCCTTCTCGGGATTGTATTTGTTCCCGTTCTGGCGGTGGTCCTGTTCAATCCCTCTTCCGTGGGCGAGACTTTCAGCCTGCTCGTCCGGCCGCTCAAGGACCTCCCGCCCTCCGAAACTACGATCGATGTCATGCCGAAAGGCGCCCGCGTCGTTCGGGGCGCGATACTAACCGTCGCGGCCAAGGCCTCAGGGGCCATTCCGAAATCCATGGAACTCATCTTTTGGTCGGAGGCTTCCGGCGGCCAGGAAAAGGCCACCGTAGAAAGACTCCCCATGGAAGCGCTGGGGGAGGGAAAATTTTCGGCGACCATCCGAGAAATTCAAAAAAGCCTCCGCTACCGAGTCGCCACCGGCCCCTTCTCCTCGCCCACGTATTTCCTCGAGGCGGTCGAGCGGCCTGAGATCGCCAACTTAAAGCTTACCCTTTATCCCCCGCATTATACCGGGCTACCGGCGCAAACCATCCACGGCGGAAACGCCGAGGGGATCAGGGGCTCCACAGTGCGACTGGAGGCGGTCTCAACCAAAGAGGTTGTCAAGGCCAAGATCGTGCTCGATCAGGGGAGAGAGGTGCCCCTCAGAATCGATGGGAGACGGCTTCAAGGCAACCTGGTTTTGTTCCAACCGCAAAGATATCAGCTTTGGGTGGCGGACGCGCTTGGCTTTCAGAACTCACCCATTTCCTACCAGCTTCAGCTCAGACCGGACGGTTTTCCCGTCGTGGAGTTTCTCAGCCCGACCGGAGACCTCGAAGTCAACGGAGACGAAATCCTGCCTTTGGAATTCACTGCCCGGGATGACTTTGGCATTCAAGAGATCGCTTTGATCATCGACTTCGGCGAGCGCCAAGAAAAGCTCCCCGTTCCGATCGAAGAGAGAAAAAAGTTCATCGTCAGGGAGCGCTTTAACTGGGACCTGGGCAAGCTGGGGCTGCGGGAAGGGATCGACGTAAACTACCGCCTGGCGGTGTGGGACAACGATACCATTTCCGGGCCGAAGATGGGCACTTCGCAGGTCTTGAGGCTCCGGCTGCGGGACCTCAAGGGAGAGCACCAGAAGATCTCGGACATGATCCGTGGCCTCTCGGAGCGGATGTTGGATCTCCTGGCACAGCATCTCGAACGACCTGCCGACAAGGCAACAGAACAAGCGAAGGCAGCGACCCCAGACCAGAGCCTGGATAGAAAGATCGAGGAGGCGTTGAAGCATATCGACCAGGTGATGCAGCGCACGGAAAAAGACCGCCTGAGCGACTTTGCCACCTACTCGGACTTAGACGCGCTGAAGCGCAATCTTCGGTTCACGCAGGAGGAGCTGCTCAAGCAAAGAGCCGAGTCGGCCGCGCCGGAGGAAATGGCCAGGCTGGATGACGAGATCGCCTCGGAGTTCGAGAGAATGTCTCTGCTTACCGAGGAGATGGGGAAAAGGCTCAAGGCGCAAGAGCTGGCCTCCACGGCCCAGGACTTGATCAAAAGCCAGGAGCGCCTTTTGGATTCCCTAGAGCGACTGAAAAGCGGCGACAAGGCGCTGGATGCGGTTTTGAAAGAGCTCGCACAACTGGCCAAGCAGCTGGAGTCCCTGCAACAAGCCCTTTCCCAGTTCGCCTCGCAACTGCCTGACGAGTTCGCCAACAGCGACGCCGTGCGCGGGCTCAGCTTTTCGGACATGCTTTCATCTTTGGAGCAGATCCGCCAAAAGCTCATGCAGGGAGACCTGGAAGCCGCCCGGCAGTTGGCGCGGGAGCTTTTCAGCCAGATGGCCTCCATGCTCGCGGCGCTCCAGAGCGCTCAGCAGATGGCCATGTCCTCCAGCATGGGCCGAATGCAAGGAGAAATGACGCGCTCGACCAGCGAGTTGCAGCAGATCCTGCGGGAGCAGCAGGAAATCCTGGTCGACACCGAGGGGATCAACAAGCAGAAGCTTAGTGAACGAGAGGCGGTCCTCACTGAGAAGCTGGCGCAATTCCAGGCGCGAGCCGAAAAGGACCTCGCCGAGCTGGCCGAGCTCTTCCCGGATGAGGAAAGGGAAGGAACGAATAGCGCCATCCCGCAGGGAGAATTCCTCGACGACGGTACGCTCAATAATCTGATCAAGGAGATGATCTCGCGGCTTTTGAAGAAGGACTTTCCTGGCTTCTCCGAGATCATGGAAATGGCCCGGCAAGAGCTCGGAAAAAAGCGGGCGCCCGAGCAGGAGGGCAAAGCTCGCAGGGCTGAGGCTCGTCTGCGCGATCTCGGTGCCGGTCTCCAAGCTCTCCTGGAGCCGCCGGCCGCGGCGCTCAAAGACGAAGAGAAGACCACGCTCCGGGATCTCTCTCACCGGCAGGGAATCCTCAAAGAGCGAACCCGGGAGCTGAATGAGAAATTGACCTCGCTTTTTCAACTTTTCCCTTCCCTTGATCCCCAGATCCCGAAGGACATCGGGGAGGCCTCGAAGTCCATGGGGGCGGCGCAAAACCGCCTGAGCGATCTCGACGCCAAGGGGGCCGTCCCGCCGGAGCGCGCGGCCCTGGAGCGGCTGTCCCGCACGCAGCAGCAGATGCAGAACTCCATGCAGCAGCTCGCGCAGCGCGGCCAGCTCGGCCGCCTGCCGGTAACGTATCTCTTCCGGCGCGGCCGCTATCTACCTTCAGGCATCATGGTCCCCCTTCCCGGCATGCCCGATTTTCCGCCTTTTGATGTTCAGGGAGGCATCGCCGGGCTGGATACGGAAAAATTTCATCTGCCGGGAAAAGAGGATTACAAGGCGCCTCGCAGCTTTCGCGAAGAGATCCTTGAGTCCTTGAAGCAGGGCATTCCTCCCCAGTTCAAAGAGCAGATCGAAAGCTACTTTAAGAATTTGTCAGAGTAGTGTCGCCTTGAAGCCAAGACGCATTTTCACGCTAACGATTGTCGCGGTTCTCACCTTCCTTCTCAGTTCCGCGTCGGCGGATGTCAATCCTGCGCTCGAAGAAGCGGCGGGCTACCTGGAGGCCTGGCAACTAACCGAGGCCGAGGCAGCGGCCGAAAGGCTGTTGCGCCAAAACCCCCGCTCCGCCGAGATCCTCGAATTAAACGCCATGGCGATGTTTTACCTGGGGCGGTATGAGGAGGCGCTGCGCTTTCTGGAGCAGGCCTTGGCTTACGACTCCGCCAACGAGAAGCGCCAGGCCCTGCGTCTCCTCACGCAGCGGACCCGAGATACCGTACAAAAACTCAAGCGCTTTGAAAGCCCCCACTTCATCGTGTACCTGGACGAGCAGAAGGACGGCATTCTGCTTCCCCATCTCCTCGATGCTCTGGAAAAGAGTTATCAATCCATAGGTCGGGATCTGGGCTATTTCCCCCAGGCGAAGGTGCGGGTGGAGATCGCCCCCGACGCGGCCTCCTTCAATGCGATCTCGACGCTTTCGCTCCGAGACATCGAAGAGACCGGCGCCGTCGGGATCTGCAAATTCAACAAAATCATGACGATCTCGCCACGCTCCCTGGTGCATGGCTACCGCTGGCTGGACTCGCTCAGCCATGAATACCTGCACTACGTGATCGTCGGTCTCAGCCGCAACCAAGCGCCGATCTGGCTTCACGAGGGGCTGGCGCGCTTCTATGAAACGCGCTGGCGGCGGCCGGACGCGCTTCGGGGAGCCCGAGACTACCTCACGCCGGCCAACGAAACTCTCTTGGCGCAAGCGCTGGAGAAAAACAAATTCGTCGGCTTCAAAAACATGGAGCCCTCGCTGATCCACCTGGAGACACCCGAGGAGGTGCAGTTGGCGTATGCCGAAGCCGCCTCCGCGATCGACTTCATGATCCAAGGCAAAGGGCCGCCCGTGATCCCTCGGCTCCTGGTCGAACTGAGAGAAAAACCGGTAGCGCAGGCCATCGAAAGCGCGACGGGTGGATCGTTCGAAGCCTTCGAGGCCCGGTGGAAGGAGTTTCTCAAAGCCAAGGGACTGAAAGAAATCGAGGGCAGCCGGGTGCGCAGGCTCAAGGTCAAAAAAAATCAGGGAGAAGACGAAGAGGCGGTGGAGCTCAAGGAGATTCAATCCGTCGTCGCCCGCAACCGCACCCACCTCGGAAACGAGCTTCTCGGCCGCGGCAGAACGGCCGCCGCCCTCCAAGAGTACCGTCGCGCCCTGACGTCAAGCCCCCACTCGCCGGCCATTCTCAACAAGCTGGCCCGCGCTCTCATGCTGGTGCAACGCTACGAAGAGGCGGTCCCGCACCTGGAAAAGGCGCGCTCCCTCGACCCGGATAATCCCGGCACCTACGTTCAACTGGGCCAACTCTACCACGCCACGAAAAAAGACACGGAGGCGAGGGCGGCATTGGAGGAGGCGATCCAGATCAATCCGTTCAACCCGGCCATCTACCGCCTCCTTTATGAAATCTATAGCGCCTCGGGCGAGGCAGACCAAGCCAAGCATGCCAAGGCGACTCTGGAAAAACTGTTGACACCAAGATAAGAGGCTAAAGGAATGGAGTCCATCGAAATCAGGGATCGAGAGATTGAAGAGATTGAAGAGTTTGCCGCCACGAGAGACGCGATGCTGGGCGAGATCCGCAAGGTCATCGTCGGCCAGGAAAAAGTTATCGAAGAGGTCTTGATTGCCCTCTTCGCTAAAGGGCACTGCCTGTTGGTCGGCGTTCCGGGCCTCGCCAAGACGCTGCTGATCAGCACGCTCGCGGAGATCCTCGATCTGGAGTTCAATCGGATCCAGTTCACCCCGGACCTGATGCCCTCCGACATCACCGGGACGGACATCCTCCAGGAGGATCCGGCGACGGGAAGACGAAGATTCCAATTTCTCAAGGGACCGGTCTTCACCAACATCCTTCTGGCCGACGAGATCAACCGCACGCCCCCGAAGACCCAAGCGGCGCTGCTTCAGTCGATGCAGGAATACAAGGTGACCGCCGGAGGCACCACCTATCCTTTGGACCTCCCGTTCTTTGTCCTGGCGACTCAAAACCCGATCGAACAGGAGGGAACATATCCGCTCCCCGAGGCCCAGCTCGATCGGTTCATGCTCAACATTGGGATTCAATACCCTTCATTTGACGACGAGGTCCAGATCGTCGAACAGACCACCACCGTGAGCAAGCCTTCGCCCCGCAAGATCATGGAGCGGGCGGCCATTCTCCGCTACCAGGAGTTGGTCCGCAGAGTCCCGGCCTCTCCGTTCGTCATCTCCTACGCCGTCTCCCTAACCCAAAGCTCCCGGCCGCAAAACAACGCTGCGCCCCAGCTCATCAAGGATTACGTCGAGTGGGGGGCGGGCCCGAGGGCCTCCCAGTACCTCATCCTTGGCGCCAAGGCCAGAACCATCCTCCAGGGTCGCTACGCCGTTTCCATCGAAGATATCCAGGCCCTGGTCCCCTCCGTGCTCCGCCACCGCATCATCCCCAACTTCAAGGCCCAGGCCGATGGGCTCTCCTCCCTCGACATCATCGCCCGCCTCCTGAGCGAAGTGAAGCCCTCCGCGGATGGGAAAGAAGTGAGATAGAGGGTGCTAGGTAAGTGAGATATTACCGCACGGCTCCCGAGTGAAGTTAACGCCTCGGCGGGTAAGTGTCTCATCTATATTGGCAGAGAGGGCTTTCCCTCGGCTCGCAAAGAACGCTCGCCTCGGCGCGGCTGATCGCCCGATCCGTTAGGCTCCCTCTGAATTTGACAATGATAAATCCAAACAAGTAAGAAAATGAAGCACTCGGAATTCCAGATCGGCACGGAGTTTTTCACAGCGGAGGGCAAGTGGCGATGCACGGACGTGGGCACGCGAGTCATCGTGGCCATTTCCCTAGAGCCCCGGGAAATGGTTCGCGCGCAGTATAGTGAGAGCGGGGAGCGCACGGGACATGGAGCGGGAAACTCGACGGAGGTATCAACAGTGGCGCAGAAATTGACCGCGGCCCAACAACGGGCTCTGAAACGAGAGGCAGCCGGATGGGATGACCTTTCCGACGAGGATTTTACTCGGCTGTTCGACGAAGGCCAGCCTGTGAGAGTGCGTGTTCGGCGACCGCCGCCGAAAACACTGACGATCGTGCTTGACGAGCGGACGCTGAACCGCTTGAAGCGTGTAGCTCGACACAAACAAGTGCGCGCTCGGCATCTGGTGGCCATGTGGATAGCTGAGCACCTCTCCCAAGAGCGTCCTGCTGAAAAATGATCGTTAGCTCTGGGGACATAATCCGGGGACACAATACTGATTTTTTGTGTAGTCACCCGTGGCCCGTGGCTCTGGCGTTTCGGGACTAGAAATTAGCGCTATGTCCCCAAAATTCCCTCATCACTCTTGAATGATGCATCCAGCATTGTAAATTGTCTCCGTCAAATGGGAAACCAATGCATCCGGATCGGCATCGATCTGGGCGGGACGAAGATAGAGGCGATTGCGCTCGGCGAAGGGGGCGAGGAGCTCGCGCGCCGGCGCGTGGCCACGCCGAGGGGGGACTACGAGAAGACCTTGGGCGTGATCGTCAAGCTGGTCGAGGGGATCGAAGGCGAACTCAACGCGCGCGCTTCCGTCGGCATCGGCATTCCAGGGATGATCTCCCCGGCCACTGGCCTCATCAAAAATGCCAACTCCACCGTCCTGATCGGCCACGCGCTGGATAAGGACTTGAGGCAAGCCCTGGGCAGGGAAATCCGCATCGCCAACGACGCTAACTGCTTTGCCATCTCGGAAGCCGTGGACGGCGCAGCCACCAGAGCTGAAGTGGTCTTTGGCGTTATCGTCGGCACCGGCACGGGGGGCGGGATCGTGGTGCAAGGCAAAGTCCTGACCGGCCCCAACGCGATTGCCGGGGAGTGGGGCCACAACCCGCTGCCGTGGCCGCGGGCCGAGGAGCTTCCCGGA
>MGSI01000009.1 GCA_001798455.1 Deltaproteobacteria bacterium RIFCSPLOWO2_02_FULL_57_26
CACAACGACCTCGAGGCCGTAGGGCGGGATACCTACCACCACACCTTTTTTGAGATGCTGGGCAACTGGTCCTTCGGTGATTATTACAAGGAGGAGGCGATCGGTTGGGCCTGGGAACTCCTGACCCGGGAGTGGGGGCTTCCTCAGGAGAGACTCTGGGCCACGGTTTTTGTGGACGATGAGGCTGCGGCCAAGTTGTGGCGCAAGATCACGGGCCTTCCCGATGAGCGCATCCTGCGTTTCGGGGAGGAGGACAACTTCTGGGAGATGGCCGAGACCGGCCCCTGCGGGCCCTGCAGCGAGATCCACATCGATCGAGGGATCGAGGCATGCGATCGGCGCGACGGCAGCGAGCACCGCTGCCGGGTCAACGGCGACTGCGCCCGCTTCATCGAGCTGTGGAACCTGGTCTTTATCCAATACAACCGCGACGCGGAAGGGAAGCTCGCGGAGCTTCCCTCCAAGCACGTGGATACGGGCATGGGCCTGGAGCGGATCGCAGCGGTACTTCAGGGAGTTCTCTCCAACTATGACGTCGATTTCATGCGCGATCTGATTATCGCGACTCAAGAGGTGGCCGGGCGAAAGTACGGGAAGGATTCTACCGCGGACGTCTCGTTTCGGGTGATTGCCGATCATGCGCGGGCGGTCAGTTTTCTGGTCGCCGACGGGGTTTTCCCGAGCAACGAGGGGCGGGGCTACGTCCTCAGGAGGCTTCTCAGGCGCGCAGCCCGCCATGGGCGCATGCTCGGCTTAACGGAGCCTTTTCTCCACCGGGTCGCGGGCACTGTAACTGAGATTATGGGTGGCGCCTATCCGGAACTCCGTGGCGAACAGAAGCGTATCCACGACGCCATCCTTGGCGAGGAAGAGCGCTTTGGAGAGACTTTGGAAAAAGGTCTTGTCCTGCTGGACGGGGCCGTGGCGGAGCTTAAGCGCCAGCGCCGAACAGTTCTCCCGGGAGAGGTTGTTTTCCGCCTCTACGACACCTACGGGTTTCCATTGGATCTGACGGAAGATATTCTCAGAAGCCACGGGATCGCGGTGGACCAGGCGGCTTTTGACCAGCTCATGGAGGAGCAGCGAAGTCGCGGACGCGAGGCCAGGGAATACAAGGTCTACATGAAGGCTGAGACGACGCTCGTCCCGTCGCAGCAGGTGAAATTCGTCGGCTACGACCGGCTGGAAGCGGAGTCTCGGGTCTTAGCCATCTATGCCCACGGAAAGGGTACAGAAGAGGTGGGTGAGGGGAGCGAGGCGGATGTGATCACGGCCGAAACCCCTTTTTATGGCGAGGCGGGTGGCCAGGTTGGAGATCGAGGCTTCATTGGGACCGCACGGGGCGACCAGATGGAGGTTATCGACACCCAGCATCCCACGCCGCAGATTACGGTGCATCGGGGGAGGGTGAGAAAAGGGCGCATCCAGGTCGGAGATGCCGTTTACTTGAGAGTTGATCCCAGCTACCGGCGCCGCACCATGCTCAACCATTCGGCGACTCACATCCTTCATGCCGTTCTCAGAGAGGATCTCGGTAGTCATGTCCGCCAAGCCGGCTCTCTGGTGGCGCCAGACCGGTTGCGATTTGACTTCAACCATACTGGAGCCATTCCTGAAGAGAGGCTGGAGGCGATCGAGAAGAAGGTCAACGCGAGGATCCGCCAGGACGCCGAGGTGCGTATTGACGAGTCGGGATTCGACGAGGCGATCCGCCAGGGCGCCCTGGCTTTCTTTGGCGAGAAGTACGGCGAGCGAGTGCGGGTGGTGAGAATCGGCGATTTTTCGGTGGAGTTGTGCGGTGGCACGCATGTCCACCGCTCCGGTGAGATCGGGATCTTTAAGCTTCAGAGCGAGGGGGGAATCGCTGCGGGCGTGAGACGGGTCGAGGCGGTGACCGGGGAGGGCGCGCTCGAGCTGATCTACAGCTACGAGCAGAGGCTCAAAGAGATCGGCGATCTGGTCCGAGCGACGCCGGAAGAGGCCCTCGAGCGCGTGAAAAAACTGCTGCACCAGCAGAGAGAGTTGCAGAGGGAGATCGAGAGGCTCCGGTCCCAGCTGGGAAGGGACCAGATGACTAGGCTTAAGGCCAGGGAGTATAATGGAGTCAAAGCTATTGTCGAGAAGGTCGAAAAGGTGGATGTGAATCAGCTCCGGCAGATGGCGGACGAGCTGAAGAGGGATATAGGATCAGGGATCGTCTTCCTGGTGACGGCGGGCGAAGCGACTGTGACGATGGTTTCTTCGGTGACTGCGGATTTGACCTCGCGCTATCATGCCGGAAACATCATCAAGGAAGTGGCGCCGATCGTCGGCGGAGGAGGTGGAGGGCGCGCCGACTTTGCCCAAGCCGGCGGCAAGGACCCCTCCAGGGTGGATGAGGCCTTGAGAAGGGTTTTGGAAATCATTCGAAGACCGACCATTCCATGAAAATCCACACGGAAAAGCTGGTCGAAAAAACCAGAGGGTTCTGCGATATCATCGACATCACGGCGAAGGTTCAAGAGCAGGTCAAAAAAGAGAAGGTTCAAAAAGGTTTGGCGACTCTCTTCGTTTCAGGCTCCACGGCCGCCTTGACCACGCTGGAGTACGAGCCCGGGCTCGTCGAAGATATGAAGGAGTTGTTGGAGCGCTTGATTCCTGCAAACAAAAAATACCATCACGATGACCGCTGGGGCGACGACAACGGCTTTTCTCATCTACGCGCCTCGCTCTTCGGTCCTTCGCTGCAAATACCCATCGAGAGCGGCCGGCTGCTCTTAGGTACCTGGCAGCAGATCGTACTGCTAGACTTTGACAACCGACCCCGGACCCGCGAGGTGGCGCTCCAGATAATGGGAGAGACGGAGTGAAAGAGGAAAAAGGTAGAAAGGTGGAGTTTGAGGGCGCGGAGGAGTCGGCTCGGCTGGAGTTCAGCGACCCCAGGCTTTTCCGCGACCTTCTCGGGCACCACGACGAGCATCTAAAGATCATTCAGCGAACCCTCGGGATCAAGCTGCGCGTGCGCGGCCTGTCGATTGAGATCGAGGGCGACACCGTCGAGGCCGAGCTCGCCGACAAGGTCCTCAAACAGCTTTACGGGCTGCTCGAAAAAGGCTACCCGGTCTATGGGAGCGATGTGGACTATGCCATCCGCATTCTGAGCGGCGACGGCAGGGCGAATCTTCAGGACATATTCCTCGACACCATCTATATCTCTGCGCACAAGCGGGTCATCACCCCGAAGAGCGTGGCGCAAAAGGCTTACATCGACGCGATCCGCCGCTATGACATTGTCTTCGGCATTGGGCCTGCTGGGACCGGGAAGACTTATCTGGCCATGGCTATGGCCGTGGCGGAACTGGGCAAGAATCGTTACGTCCGGATCATCCTGACCCGTCCTGCGGTCGAGGCCGGAGAGAAGCTGGGGTTCTTACCCGGTGATCTGGCCGAGAAGGTCAATCCCTATTTGCGGCCGCTATATGACGCCCTGCATGATATGGTGGACTTCGATCGGGCCCACAAGATGGTGGAGCGCGGCACCATCGAGGTGGCGCCCCTGGCCTTCATGCGCGGCCGGACCCTCAATGACTCATTCGTGATTCTGGACGAGGCGCAAAACACCACACCGGAGCAGATGAAGATGTTTCTCACCCGTTTGGGCTACGGGTCCAAGGCCGTCATCACCGGAGATGTGACCCAGATCGACCTGCCGGCGGGCAAGCCCTCAGGGCTCAAGGAGGCGTGGCGGATCCTGAAGGGAGTCGAGGGAATCCGATTTATCACCTTTACCGAAAGAGATGTGGCGCGGCATCGTCTGGTGCAGGATATCATTACCGCATACGAAAGGGACGAAGGTCAGACCGGGGCGGAAAACAGGAACCCCTCCGATAAAGCCATAAACTAGGTCCGAACCGTTCACTGTCCCCCTTTTACCTGTATGCGGCGAGCGTGAAGCACGGGCTCGGTATAGCCGTTTGCTGCCTTTCTCCCCTTAAAGACCAGATCTAGCGCCGCCTGGAAAGCGAGGCTTTTATCAAATTGGGGCGCCATGTTTCGATAGTTCGGATCCCCCTTATTTTGCCGGTCAACAACCGCAGCCATTCTTTTGAAAGTTTCTCTCACCTGCTGCTCGCCCGCAATCCCGTGATGGAGCCAGTTGGCGATGTGTTGACTGGAGATCCGCAGCGTAGCCCGATCTTCCATCAACGCGACATCATTGATGTCGGGGACCTTGGAACAGCCGATTCCCTGGTCGACCCAGCGCACCACATAGCCGAGTATCCCTTGAGTATTGTTATCTAGCTCCCGTTGGATTTCCTCCGGTGTCAATTTCCTATCTAGTAACGGCGGCCCAAGGATATCCTCCAGACTGGCGCGGCCCCTCCGTGCAAGCTCTGCCTGCCTTTTTGCTACGCTCACCTTATGATAATGCAGGACGTGGAGCGTGGCGGCTGTTGGTGATGGTACCCAGGCCGTATTCGCACCGGCTTCAGGATGCGCCATCTTCGTTTCTACCATCTTGCGCATTTCGTCAGGCATCGTCCACATCCCTTTGCCAATCTGGGCCTTTCCAATAAGCCCAGTTTCGATGCCGATATCCACGTTCCAGTCTTCATAGGCGTTCATCCACGGTTGGTTCTTGATTTCCATCTTGGGTAGCATTGGGCCCAGTTCCATGCTGGTGTGGATTTCATCGCCAGTCCGGTCAAGAAAGCCGGTATTGATAAATACGACTCTGTCTCTTGCCATGCGGATCGCTTCCTTCAGGTTAACCGTGAGCCGACGCTCCTCGTCCATAATGCCAATCTTCAGCGTATTCCTCTTCAGCCCGAGCGCGTCCTCTACCTTTTCAAACAATTCTACTGTCGCCGCCACTTCGTCTGGGCCGTGCAGTTTGGGCTTTACGATGTAGACGCTACGCGTTTGACTGTTGGTGTATTTCCCACTTCTTTTGAGATCGTGCAGGGCTGCCAGCGTCGTGACCATGGCATCGAGGAACCCCTCTGGGATTTCCTGGCCGTCTGCTGTGGTTACGGCGTCCGTGTACATGTGGATACCCACGTTCCGAACGAGCAGCAGACTCCTACCAGGTAGGGTGATGGCTTCTCCTTTTGGGTTTATGAAGGTTTTGTCAGGATTAAGCCGCCGAGTCATTGGCCGCCCGTTCTTTTCAAACCTGGCTTCAAGCGTGCCTTTCATGATGCCGTTCCAGTGGCTATAGACTTTTGTTTTGTCAGTTGCATCTACGGCGGCGACGGAATCTTCGCAATCTTCGATGGTCGTGATGGCTGCCTCGAGCAGCACGTCTTTCACTCCTGCGGGGTGCGCCTTTCCAATGGGATGGTCTCGATCAATTTGAATTTCTATGTGCAGTTCATTATTTTTCAGCAAAAAATTCGTTAGCTCGCTTCCTTTCTTGTTGAATCCAACAAACTTGCCGGGATCGGCTAATCCCACTTCACTGCCATCGCTAAGCGTTGCAACCAGTTGTTTTATCCCACCATGATCTTTGAGCCAGAATCGTCTGACATCTGAGAACTTACTCCTCTCGAGGCCGACCACCTCATCTAAAAGATCCTCCGTTTTGGCGACAACCTTTGAACCCCGCACAGGGTTATAGGTTTCTCTTATCTCCGCCCCGCCTTCCTCTGGAATCACGTTCGTCCCATAAAGGGCATCATACAGGCTACCCCATCGCGCGTTGGCCGCGTTAAGCGCATAACGGGCATTGTCCAGTGGGACCACTAGTTGTGGGCCGGACACTTTTGCTATTTCAGCATCCACATTCGCTGTGGCCACTTGGAAATTTTCACCTTCAGGAACGAGATACCCTAGCTTTGTTAAAAATGCCTTGTATTCGTCCACGTTGATAGGCTGACGTTCTCTGGCCAGATACCACGCGTCGATCTGCTCCTGCAAAGAGTCCCGTTTCTCCAGAAGTTCCCTGTTCCTGAGGCCCAAATCATTAACGATTTTGCCCAGGGAGGCCCAAAATGCGTCTGCTTCCACGCCGGTGCCGGGTGCAATCTCGTTTCGTATCAGACGATACAATGCCTCCTTTACTTTTAGTCCACCTACTTCAACTGTGTTCGTCATTGGTTTTCTCCTCTTACCGGATTTGTGTCTTCAGTTCAGGGTTGCCACACACCTCACTACCCTAAGCCAGAGGAAATGTCTAACTCTGCCTGGAAGCCGCCCCCAGGTTGACCTGACAGTACCTTATCGGATAGTGTCAGGCGCAGAATGCCGATCGGGGGCCAGCCCAATTCCTTTGGTAAGGGCTTCGCGTGCTCAAAGCAGAGCCGATAACAAAACCGTTCGGAGAAGCCCGCGAAGTTGTCCGCATCATGGGTGTCGATGTTAGAAATAAGGTTCCCAGGAAAAAGATTCCTATCCTTTGGCTTAAAAATACGGCGCGAAAAATCCTGGAAATTCTCAAACAGGATCGGAGCGAGCTGAGCCTTGCTCTGGTCGGAAATCGAGAGATGCAAGAGTTAAACTCCAGATATCGAAAAAAGAATGAGCCCACGGATGTCTTGTCCTTTCCTTCAGGGGAGCGCCTTCCTATAGGCACGCAGATCCTGGGGGATGTGGTGATCTCCGTCGAGCAGGCGGAAAAACAGGCGACGAAGAGAAAACAGAGTCTTCAAGAGGAGATGACAAGCCTGTTGGTCCACGGGATTCTCCATCTCTTGGGCTACGACCATGAACGCTCTAAGAAAGAAGCCAAAATAATGCGGGGCATGGAAAAGAAAATCCGTCGGGCGCTTTGTAGGAAGCAGGTTTTGAGGGTATAATTACTATAGCCGCTGCAGCAGACCGCTGAATACGGCTGCTGAGCGGCAGGACAATCGCGGCTACAGCGGATCGGCCACGCCGACCGCTGAGCCGCAATACATTTGTCAGGGGCACTGAATGTTGGAAGAAACCAAAGAGCAGCTAACCCATTTGGAAGAAAGGCTTGAGCTTCTCCGGAGGCGTCTTTGACCTTGATGCGAAGCAGAAAAGGGTTGAGGAGCTAAACCGGATTACTTCGCGGCCGGATTTCTGGAACGACGGCGAAAAGGCACAGGGCATCCTCAAAGAACAATCCTCCCTCAAAGAGATTCTGGAATCATGGGAGAAGTACAGGGCCGGTCTCGAAGAGGCACGCTTTTTTCTCGATCTAGCGAAGGATGAGAAGAGCGAGGAGGCCCTGAGCGAGGCTGCGGCGAAGGTGGTGGAGGTGGCTCAGGGGATGGCCCAGATCGAGCTCAGTCAGATCCTGGGCGGCCCGGATGACCGCCGCAACGCGATTGTCAGCCTTCACCCTGGCGCCGGGGGGACAGAGGCCCAGGACTGGGCGGAGATTCTGCTGCGCATGTATCTGCGCTGGGCCGACCGCAAGGGGTATCGGACCGAGATCTTGGAGTACCAGCCTGGCGAAGAGGCGGGCGTCAAGAGCGTTACCTTCACAGTCGAGGGGGATTACGCTTACGGCTATCTTAAAGCCGAGGCGGGCATTCACCGCCTGGTTCGCATCTCTCCCTTCGATGCGAACGCGCGCCGTCACACGTCTTTCGCTTCCGTCTTTGTGTATCCCGAGATCGATGAGACCATCAAGGTGGAGATCAACGAGGCGGATCTACGCGTCGATACCTACCGTTCCAGCGGCGCCGGAGGGCAACATGTCAACAAGACCGACTCGGCGGTCCGGATCACGCATATCCCCACGGGGATTGTCGTTGCCTGCCAAAACGAGCGCTCGCAGCACAAAAACCGGGCCATGGCCATGAAGATCTTGCGCTCGCGCCTTTACGAGCTCGAGCTGGAGAAGCAAAGGGAGAGGATGGAGACGTATCACAAGACCAAAAAAGATATCGCCTGGGGGAGCCAGATCCGCTCTTATGTGCTCCATCCTTACCGGATGGTCAAGGATCACCGGACCGGAATCGAGGTGGGGGATGCCGATCGCATCCTCGACGGCGACCTCGACCGTTTCATCCAGGCCTATCTTATGCAGGCTAGCGAGAGTCAGGCAGCGGGATAATTTCGGCTTTAAGGCCCAAGAGGAGGTCAGATGGCTAGAATCGAAGGCGTTCATCCGGATCACCCACCTGAGGAAGTAAAAGAGATCTTTGCCGAACAGATACGGCGCCAGGGCTCTGTCTCAAATACCGCACGAGTCTATGCGCTCAGGCCAACGATTTTTCAGGGTGTCCAGGCGTTGAATGAGGGCATCCGCGCTTCCGGGCTCATCGAGCCCGAGCTGCGCCACATGCTTTGCGTCAAGGCCGCCAGCATCAACGGCTGCCCCTTCTGAATTGATATCAATGCATCCGGTGCGATGCAAAACGGCGCCTCGACAGAAAAGATTGATGCCCTGCTGGGAGATTACCGAAAGAGCCCGCTTTTTTCCAAGCGCGAGCGCCTGGCCCTGGAGCTGGCCGAGCGGATGACCTATACCGGGAAGCGGGTCACAGACAGCTTTTTCAAGCGCCTCAAGCGCCAATTCACGGACGAAGAGCTGGTGGAGCTAGCGGCGGTCATCGCGCTCGAGAACTTCCGGAGCAAATTCAATCCGGTCTTCGCGGTGGAGGCGCAGGGTTTTTGTCCCCTGCCGGCCGTGAAGGCGGCGGCCGATGCGGCCACGGCGCGTTTCAAGTAACGGTATTCTCTTTAACTCCTTCTCGACCCGGGGGAGCGCGGCTTTACCCAAAGGCTCTATTCAGGGCCTCGATCTGCTCTCGTGATAACTTCCACCCGGAGGCGTGGCAGTTTTCCGCCACGCGTTCTACTTTGTCGGACTTGGGGATGACGACCACGTTGGGCCTCGACAGGCACCAATTGAGCGCGACTTGTGCCGGCGTCTTGCCGGTTTGGTGGGCGATATTCTGCAGGATGTTGAAGGCGTCTCGATGTTTCAAAAGTGGTCTCGAAGCGAGTTCGCCTCGGGCGAGCGGGCTGTAGGCGATGACCGTGATCTGGTTGGCTTGGCAGTAGGGCAGCATGTCCTCCTCGATGCCCCGGTTAAGAAGGCTGTACTTGACCTGATTCGAGACGATCTTGTATTTGGCCATGCAGGCCTGCGCCTCTTTCAAGTTCGCCAAGTAGAAGTTGCTGACGCCGATAAATCTTACTTTTCCCGAATCGACTAAAGTCTCCATGGCGCGCACCGTCTCCCGGATCGGCACGCCCGGATCCGGCCAGTGGATCTGATAGAGGTCAATGCGATCTACTCCCAGCCGCTTGAGGCTCTGCTCCGCCGCCTTCAAGACCTCGTCGTACCGCAGGTGGTTCCCCGACACTTTAGTGGCGAGAAATACCCGATCACGCTCCTCCCGGATGGCTTCGCCCACCACCGGCTCCGTGCCGTACATCTCCGCCGTGTCGATAAAAGAGGCCCCCAAAGCGATTCCCTTTTTCAGCGGCTCCACGCTGCCGCGGTATTGCCAAGTTCCTAAGCCGACCTCAGGCAGCTTGACTCCGGTCGCGCCTAATTCCTTGTGCTCCATATGCGCCTCGAATTTTTTGGCAAGATCCTGGCTCTCTACGAAACGAAAACGTCTCGCAAGTTGACCTCGAAGCTGTTTATCGGGTAGGCTCAAACGCTGCGAATATACTGTGAATACCTGAGGGTGCAGCG
>MGSI01000010.1:0-12829 GCA_001798455.1 Deltaproteobacteria bacterium RIFCSPLOWO2_02_FULL_57_26
CAGGAGTGTCTGAAAAAGCGAGAGGGGAAGACCGGAATGGCCACGAAAGGAGCATTGCCCCGGCTCACCATGGTGATCTGGTTCGAAAGCGACATTTCCGAGGCGTCAAACTCTTTGTGGCCGCTCATGCGCCAGAAAATCTCTTCGGCCTGAAGCGGTAGGTAGTTGAGGCGGATTCCCTCCGGCTGGACAGAGCCGTCCTGCAATGCCTTGGTTCTGTCGTAGTCGCCGCAGGCGACAGTGAGATGAAGTTTTTCCATGTCGTTGGTCTCCTCAGTCGTAGTTTTTTGCTTAGCTTTTCTCCCAGCGCGAGAATCGTTGGGCGACGGCGATCAAAAGGATCGAGATGACGGAGATCACCAACCCGATGGCGGCCACGCGGCCGCGCATGCCGTCGAGATAGAGGAAGTAGAGGAGCGGGCCGAGAGGCTCAGCGCTCGGGCTGTACAGAAACAGCGTGGCGCTGAACTCGCGCATGAAGATCGTGGCCAGGATGATCCATCCCGCCATGACCCCCGGCCGCATCATGGGAATAAGGATGCGGCGAAAGGTGGCAAAGAAACCGGCGCCGCAGGCGACCGAAGCCTCTTCGAGCTCCTTGTGGATTTGAATGATCGTGCTGCTCACGGCTCGAAGCCCGTACGGGAGGAAGCGCGTGACGTAGGCAATCATGATGATCCAGATCGTCGCATAAACCGGGATCGGAAAGTCCACATAAGCCCACAACAGGCCCAGAGCGAGCGCGGTGCCCGGAAAGGCCCACGGGATGAAAACCAGACCCTCCAGAAGCCCTCGGGCGGCAATCTTCGTCCGCACGGTAATATAAGAAGTCAAGGCCGCAAGTAGCATGCATACCGAAGCCCCCACGAGCGCTAAAAACAGGCTGTTGGCGAAGGCCCGGTGGACTCTCGAGGTGTCCCAGATGTAGCGGAAATTGTCGAGGGTCAGGTTCTGCCAGGTCTGCCACGTGGGGACGTGATAGTAGGGAAGAAGCGCTACCAAAAGCAAAACCAGGAACGGTAACACCACCATCAGGATCAGAAGCAGTAGGGCGACCAACGAGGCCGAGTATTTCCATGGGCCAAGGTCGATCTGATGCGGCCGGAAGCCCTTGCCCGTCACGGTGGAAAAGCTCTCGATTTGCGAGGTGAAGCGACGGTAGAGGTAGACGAAGAGCAGGGCGATCACCAGGATTCCCACCCCGTAAGTTGCTGCCAGGTTGTGGTTGGTCGGAAAGGAGCCCAAGGCTTCACGCCAGATCTTGGTGGTGAAAACCTCGATCCGCGCCGGTAGCGCGATGATCGCTGGAGTGTCAAAACTCTCGACCGCGCGGACAAAGTTCAGTGTGCCCGCAGCCAAAATCGCCGGCCTCATCAGGGGAAGGGTGATGCGCCGGGCGACACCGAACTCGCTGGAACCGAGGGTCTTGGCCGATTCCTCCAGCGCGGGATCCATGCTTTTGAGCGCGGCGGCGATGATCAGGAAGGCGAGCGGGGTAAGAATTAGCCCTTCCACGAAGATTAATCCTGGAAGGGAATAAATGTTGAAGGGGCCCTGTTGCCACCCGAAGAGCTTGACCAAGGAGGCATTGATCAGGCCGTTGTTCGGATTGAGGAGAAGGACCCATGAGATAGCGATCAGAATGGGCGGCATGATGTTGGGAACGATCGCGGTGAGCTCGAAGAGCCTGCTGAAGGGGGCGTTGGTCCTGATGGTAATCCAGGCCAGGGTTAGGGCGAGGACCACCGACAGGCCTGAGGCCCCGAGGCCGAAGACAAAGGAGGTCACGATCAGGCGGTAGGTCTCCGGATCGGAGTAGGCGCGAATATAATTGTTGAGCGTAAAGTGGCCCGGCACACCCAACGGCGCGTCGGTGAGGCTCCCGTAAATAAGGAAAAAGGTCGGGTACAGGCTCAAAAAGGCGATGATCCCCGCGACCCCAAGGAAGATCAGATTGATGGGTTGGGTGAGAAAGATTCCTGCCCGGCTGAGCGCCCATCCGGCGGGAAGGTCGCGGCCGGCTGCCACGGATCGGTGGTTCACAATCTGCTGGGGCTTAGCGTAAAAAGATCTTGGCGTATTCCTTCTTTTTTTCTGCGAAACCCTTTGTGTCAAGATCCAGCATCTCGACAAATTGGATTTTGTCTGCGTCTGGTAGCGGCGGAAAGACCCCCTTCCGGTTGACGAACTCACCCATCCTCGCCATGATGTTCATGCTCTCATCACCGAGGAAAAAATCGATAAAGGTTTTCCCTGCATTGGGGTGGGGGGCCTTGTTGCTGAGGGGAGCATAGTGGCCGTCTCCCAGCATTTTTTCAAGTCTCACGTAGTCCATAGGAGCCCCTTTTTGGCCAAAGATAAACGCATACTTAACATAAGTAATTGCAATTGGCGTCTCTCCCGTAGTGACGCGCTCGGCCGCGGGGAGGAGCGATTCGACGAGGATCGGCTTCATGCCGGCAAGGTCACGAATAAATTTGTCCGACTTCTCTTTTCCCATGAGCTTGAAGAGACTGGCAACCCACTGGGTAGTCGTCGTGTGCTGTGTGGGATCCGGCATGACCAGTTTTCCCTTGTATTGGGGCTTCAAGAGATCCTCAAGGGATTTCGGCGCGTCGGCGGATTTGATCACACCTTTGTTGTAAACGATACCGATAATGACATTGCGGTATCTCGGGCCCAGGTTGGGGTCGATCGCGTCCTTGGGGAAGTCCTTAGCCGACGGCGACTCATATTTGGCAAAGACCCCCTGTTTCTGCATGATTTGCAGCGGGTTATCGTTGGTTAATATGACATCAAAGAGCGGCCTTCCGGCTCGATACTCGCTCAGGGCCCTGTCCATGACCTTGGTAGCCGAGGCCCTCCAATATTCCGCCTCTATGCCCGTCTTCTTTTGAAAAGCCTTTCTGACGGCCTCTACGGTGTCGGACTCCAGAGAGCCGTAAAGGACGACTTTCCCCCCCTCTTTTTTTGCCGCCTCGATGAGTTTCGCGTCCTGAGCGAAAGCCGGCCCCGATATCACGAGCGTCAATGCCAGGAAAATGAGAAAAGCTTTCAGATTCCGCAGCATCGGTTGTGCCCTCCCTTTCGGTCCCGTTCTATCTGAACGAGCCCGCCTGTCGATATTTTCAGATCGGGGGCTTTGAGTCAAGGCCCCGCGCCGGATGAAGGGCCGAACTGAATGCCGAGCGATTGCCTGAGAGCCAGGCGGCCCCTTGACTAAGTCTGTTTTGAAACATAGCTTTTAAATTTGTCTCTTGATACCAGTGTTTGAGGTGTCTCGGTGTTAACTCCCAATCACCAGCGCAGCCGCTATAGTTTTTTGAACTACCTTTGGGTGCCGTTAGTGTGTCTCGGGCTCGTGGTGGTATTGCTGTGGAAGTTGTGGGCCCACGGGGCCTCTCCGGTGGTTCCCCGTGCAGCGCCGCGGCCCGTCGCTCCCCGCACGGATCTGTCCGCTGACGAAAAAGCTACGATCGCGCTCTTTCGCCGGGCGTCGCCTTCGGTGGTTCATATCACTACGCTGGCCGTGGCGCGCGACATATTCACTCTCAACCTGTTGCAAATCCCGGAAGGGACAGGTTCGGGTTTCATCTGGGATGAGTCGGGAAACATCGTTACCAACTTCCATGTGATCCAAGATGCCTCCGCTGCTCAGGTGACTCTGGCCGATCATTCGACCTGGAAGGCGCGGCGTGTCGGAGTGGCCCCAGACAAAGACCTCGCCGTCTTGCGCATCGACGCGCCCGCAAGCCGGCTCCGGCCCATTCCGGTCGGTTCCTCACAGGATCTCCAGGTGGGGCAAAAGGTCCTTGCCATAGGCAATCCCTTCGGTCTCGATCAAACCTTAACGACAGGGGTGATCAGCGCGCTCGGGCGGGAGATCGAGTCCGTGACGCGCCGTCCGATTCAGGGAGTCATTCAGACCGACGCGGCGATCAACCCAGGCAACTCCGGCGGGCCTTTGCTTGACAGCGCGGGTCGCTTGATCGGCGTCAATACGGCCATCTTCAGTCCCTCGGGGGCCTCCGCCGGGATCGGCTTTGCCATCCCCGTGGATACGGTCAATCGCGTGGTCCCGGAGCTGATTCGTTACGGAAAGGTCATTCGCCCCGGGCTTGGTATCCAGGTGGCGGAGGATCAACTGGCCCAGGGGCTGGGCTTGAGCGGGGTTTTGGTGGTCGAGGTGGTGCCGGGCAGCGTCGCAGCCAAGGCGGGAATCCGGCCGACCAGGCGGGACGCTTTCGGCCGGGTCAGCCTGGGCGATGTGATCGTGGCGATCGGCGGGAAGAAAATTGAGTCAGTCAATGATTTATTTCTGATCCTGGAACAGCACAAGGTGGGAGACGCGGTGAGCATAGCCCTGGTGCGGGACAAAAGGCGGCAGGAAGTGAAGGTCACGCTCGAAGAACTCAAGTGACGCCCTTCAACGACTCGACCCAAGGGGCGATCTCATCCTTGACATAAGGTCCTTTTTCCAATAAGAAAAGTTAAATTTGCCTCCTGGTGACATCTCGGGAGCTTCTTTCCATACCTCTTCACCGACGGGTATGGTTTTTTACATAGCCTTTTATGGCCCATCCCTATCTTCCCTTGCTGATCGTGTTTCTCTTCGCAGGGATCATCGTGCTTTCCCTACTCTTGATCGCTTACCTGCTCGGCCCCAAGAGATCCAGCCCCGTCAAGGGTGAGCCCTTTGAGTCGGGCAACCCGCCCAGAGGAGACGCCCGAATCAAATTTTCCGTCAAGTTTTACCTTGTCGCCATGCTCTTTCTCATCTTCGATATCGAAGTCGTGTTTCTCTATCCGTGGGCGATTCTCTTTCGCCGGCTGGGCGTGTTCGGGCTCGTCGAAATGGGAATTTTCCTTCTCATTCTGGTCGTAGGCTTCATCTATGTGTGGAAAAAAGGGGCGCTGGAGTGGGCGTAGGCCTTTATGGCGGAAGATAGCCCAACCCTCCAATACCTGAAGGAGCGATTAGCGGACGGCATCCTAGACACGCACGCCTTTCGCGGCGATCAGACCATCGTGGTCCGCAGGGAAAGACTGTGCGAGACCTTCCGCACTTTCAGAGACGATCCCAAGCTCGCTTTTAATTTTCTCACCGATATCACGGCCGTGGATTACCTGGGCAAAAGGGAGCCGCGCTTCGAGGTCGTTTACCATTTGTACTCTATGCCCCGCGGCGAGCGCTTGCGGGTCAAGGTCCCCGTGCCAGAGGCGGATCCGGTGGTGGATTCGCTTACCCCTTTGTGGAAAGGGGCCAACTGGCTGGAGCGGGAGGTCTGGGACATGTTCGGGATTCGCTTCTTGGGCCATCCTGACCTCCGGCGGATTCTGCTTTACGAAGAGTTCCAGGGGCATCCCCTGCGCAAGGACTATCCGGTTAACCTGTGGCAGCCTTTGGTTCCCGAACGGGAGGTCGCAGGGACCTTTGTAGACGAAAGGTCGCGGAACAAGCTGACGCGGCTAAAGCAGAAACTGGCTCCCGGAGGCTGAGGAACGAGCCGAGAAGCTGAATGAATCCGGAAAGAGTCGACCTGCCGATAGAGACTATGGACCTCCAGATGGGACCATCCCATCCGGCCACCCATGGGACCATCAAATTCAACCTCAAACTAGAGGGAGAAAAGGTTCTTGACTGCGATGTGGAGGTGGGTTACCTCCACCGCGGCTTTGCCAAGAGCTGTGAGCAGGCCACCTGGACTCAGGTGATCCCCTATACGGATCGGCTCAATTATGCGTCTCCGGTGATCAATAACGTGGGTTACGCCCTGGCGGTGGAGAAGCTGATCGGCGTGGAGACGACGCCGAGGTGCCAGTTCATCCGCGTGATCATGAGCGAGCTCGCGCGCATCTTCGACCACCTGACGTGCTGTGGCATGACGGCTTCCGAACTGGGAGCGATCACGGCCGGCTTTTACATGTTAGAGGCCCGGGAGCTCATCATGCGGATTGTCGAGACGGTCACCGGAGCCCGGCTGACGGTGACGTACGTGCGCATCGGGGGAGTCAAACACGATCTGCCCTTCGGGTTTGCGGAGCAGGTGGAGCGTGCCTTCCGGATCGTCCGGAAACTGCTTTCGGACTGCGATCGGCTGCTTTCCCGCAATCGAATTTTCCTTGACCGGATGGCCGGTATCGGGGCGATCTCCCGGGAAACGGCCATCGCCTATGGGCTGACCGGTCCAATTCTCCGCTCCACCGGCGTCAATTACGATGTGCGCAAGGCCCACCCCTACCTGGTGTACGACCAGCTCGACTTCGAGATCCCCTTAGGAACTAAAGGAGACGATTATGATCGTTTCGTGGTCCGCATCCAGGAGCTCGAGCAGAGCATGCGGATTGTCGAGCAGGCGCTGAAGAAGATCCCTCCCGGTCCCGTGACGATCGAGGATCCGAGCATTGTTCTTCCGGAAAAGGAGCGGGTCTATGGGAGCATCGAGGGGCTGATGAACCATTTCAAGATCATCATCGAAGGGATCAAGGTTCCGCCGGGTGAGGTCTATTTTGCCGTCGAGGGAGGCAACGGGGAGCTGGGCTTCTACCTCGTGAGCGACGGAGGTGGCAGGCCATACCGCGTCCGGGTCCGGCCGCCCTGTTTCATTGCCATGTCGGCGTTTTCTGAAATGATCAAGGGAAGGATGCTGGCGGATATCATCCCCACCTTTGGCATGATCAACATGATCGGTGGGGAGTGTGACCGGTAAGAAAAGCGAATAGTAAATAGCGAATAGCGAATAGAGCCGTCCCCCCTGCCATCCATTTGCTATTCGCCATTTGCGGTTTTTATGGCGCTAGAATTTTCGCCCGAAGCTCGAAAGAGGTTTGCCGGGATCGTCGGCCGCTATCCCAAAAAGGAGGCGGCCATGCTTCCGGTGCTTTACCTGGCGCAAGCGGAGTTTGGTTATCTCGGCACGGATGCCATCGAGTACGTGGCCAAGATCATGGGGGTCTCTACGGCACGCGTCTACGGCGTGGTCACTTTTTATACCATGCTGAACATGAAACCGATCGGCAGGCATCATATCCAGGTCTGCCGCACCTTGCCCTGCGCCCTCGCCGGGGCGGAAAAGATCACCGCTTTGATCAAAGCAAAGCTGGGTATTGATGCGGGCGAGACGACTTCAGACGGCAAATTCTCGCTGTTGGAGGTGGAATGTCTGGCCTCTTGCGGCACCGGGCCGATGATGCAGGTCAACGAGGATTACCACGAAAATCTCACGGAGGAGAGGGTGACCGAAATCCTCCAGAGTTTAAAGTAAAGGCGAGAGGCAACAGATTTCAGTTTTGAGTTCTTAATTTTGAATTTTGAGTTGATTAGGCCTTTTTCGTGCTCAAAACTAGAAACTAACCGGCTTCTTCTTACTGTTGCCTGATTTGATCCATGGAAAAAATTCTCCTGCGCAACGTGGATGCGCCCGAGTCTCACACCCTGGCGGCGTACCGCTCCCGCGGCGGCTACCGGGCGTTGGAAAAGGTGGCGCGGGAGATGTCGCCTGCGCGGGTGATTGAAGAGGTCAAGGCTTCCGGTCTCAGGGGTCGGGGCGGCGCGGGTTTTCCCACCGGGATGAAGTGGGGTTTTGTCCCCAAGGATAGCCCCAAGCCGAAGTATGTCGTCTGCAACGCCGACGAGAGCGAACCGGGCACGTTCAAGGATCGGCTCCTGATCGAAAAAGATCCCCACGCGATCATCGAGGGCACCATCATCGCCGCTTATTCCATCGGCTCCCACACGGCATTCATCTATATTCGCGGGGAGCTGGCCTACGCGAGCCAAGTGTTGCAGAAAGCCATCGACGAATCGTACCAGGCCGGTTATCTGGGCAAGAGCATTTTGGGAACCGGGTATGATCTGGATGTCGTTCTCCACCGCGGGGCCGGGGCTTACATCTGCGGGGAGGAGACAGGGTTGCTCTCCTCTTTGGAAGGCGGGAAGGGCTGGCCTAAAGTGAAGCCTCCCTTTCCGGCGACCCACGGCCTGTTCGGTTGCCCCACGGTGGTCAACAACGTGGAAACCCTGGCCGCGCTCCCCTGGATCATCGACCAGGGCGCGGCCCAATATGCGGCGTTGGGGACGGAGAAGAGCAAGGGGACAAAACTCTTCAGCGTCAGCGGCCACATCCGCAAGCCTGGAGTCTACGAGGTCGAGATGGGCTACCCCTTCAAGCGCTTTCTCGAAGAGGATTGCGGGGGAGTCCCCAACGGAAGACATCTCAAGGGAGTGATTCCCGGCGGGGCATCCATGCCGGTCCTGCGGGCGGATGAGATCGGGGAAGTCCGGATGGACTACGAATCCTTTCAAGCGGCGGGGACCATGCTCGGTTCCGGCGGCGTGATCGTCATGGATGAGACCACCTGCATGGTCAAGGCGGCCTGGAACATCGCGCGCTTTTTTGCCCACGAGTCCTGCGGCCAATGTAGCCCGTGCCGCGAGGGATGTCACTGGATGGAGAAGATCTTTTGGCGCGTCGAGAACGGCCAGGGCGAAAGCGCCGACCTGGATCTGATTCTCAACATCAGCGGCAACATCATGGGCAATACGATATGCCCTTTCGGAGACGCGGCGGCGATGCCGGCCGCGGCCTTCATCAAAAAATACCGGGCGGAATTTGAAGCGCATATCGCCGAAAAGCGATGCGTGATCTCAGCGAGCGGATGAGATGGATCTAGTAAAGCTCACCATCGACGGCAGGGAAGTCACCACGACCAAGGGACGTACGGTCATCCAGGCCGCGGAGGAGGCCGGGATCGCGATTCCCCATTACTGCTATCACCCCAAGCTCGCTATCGCCGGCAACTGCCGGATGTGCCTGGTGGAGATCGAGAAGATGCCCAAGCTCCAGATCGCCTGCAACACGCAGGTAACCGAGGGGATGGAGGTGCGGACCCAAAGCCCTAAAGTCCTCCAGGCGAGAGAGGCGGTCATGGAGTTTTTTCTGATCAATCATCCTCTGGACTGCCCGATCTGTGACCAGGCCGGGGAGTGCTGGCTTCAGGACTACTACATGCAGCACGACCTCCGGAAGAGTCGCTTCATCGAAGGGAAGCACCACGACCGCAAGCGGGAAATTTTTGGTCCTCACGTGGTTTTCGACGGCGAGCGCTGCATCAAGTGCACGCGCTGCGTCCGCTTCCTCCAGGAGGTCACCCGGACCGAGGAGCTCACCGTCGTCAACCGGGGAGATCACTCCACCATCACCCTGTTCCCGGGAAAGGTCCTCGACAACCCGCTCTCCGCCAACATCAACGACATCTGTCCGGTAGGGGCGCTCACGGATCGCGATTTCCGCTTCCGGGTGCGGGTGTGGTACCTGCAAAAAACCCCATCGATCTGTCCCGGCTGCAGCACCGGCTGCAACATCAGCATCGAAAGCTACCAAAACCGCATCGCGCGCTTCAAGCCGCGGATCAATGAGGAGGTGAACAGCCACTGGATCTGCGACGAGGGGCGTTACTGCTTCCACGCTCTGACCGAGGTGGAGCGCCTGGCTTCGCCGCTGATCCGGCAGGAAGGGGGGCTTGTGCCGACCGACTGGCAGACGGCGCTGGGGACGGTCGTCTCACGCCTGAGCGCGGCCCCGCCCGCTGCCGGCGTGCTCTCGGGGAGGAGCACCAACGAGGAGGCGTTTCTCTTTGCGAAGCTCCTGAAACAGCTCTCGCCACAAGCGAGAATGGAAGTTTTCTACCGGGAGCGCGAGCTGACCGAGGTGGAGAGAATCTTGAAGAGCCCCGATCGTTCTCCCAATTTTCGCGGCATCAGGGACATGGGGGTCAGTTCCGATGGTGGCTTTGAACCGCTGCTCCGGGAGCTGGCTCAAGGGAAGTTTTCGAGCGCCTATATCGTCGCGGAGGATCTGCTCGCGCAGTTTGCCGCGGGGCAAGAGCTCAGAGACGCCTTGGCCAAGCTCGCCTTCTTGGTCGTTCAGGATACTCACCTCAGCGAGACGGCCAGGCTGGCCCATGTGGTTCTTCCGGCCACGAACTTTGCCGAGAAAGAGGGGACCTATACAAATCGCAAGGGGCGAGTCCAGAGGCTCTCCCCCGCGTTGGTGCCTCCCGCCGGCGTGTTGCAGGACCTGGAAATCTTCGGCCGTCTGCTCTCCCTTGCGGGAGCGCCAAGCGCTCCGCCGAACTCCCGTGAGGTCTTTTCCCAGATTGCACGAGAAGTCTCTCGCTATCAGGGCCTCAGCTACGAAAGGATCGGCACCCAGGGAGTTCAACTGGAAACGTGAGCCGAAACGACGATGATCGTAGAACTCGGCATCATTGCGGCTAAGGCCCTGCTGGTCCTCTTCATGGTCCTCAACCTCGCGGGCGTCATGGGTTGGGTGGAGAGGAAAGGGAGCGCTTTGATTCAGGACCGCATCGGCGCCAACCGGGCCTCGGTCTTGGGCTTTGCCGGCCTCGGGTTGGTGAATACCCTGATCGCCGATCCGATCAAGTTTCTCACCAAGGAAGATTTCATCCCTCCCAGCGGCGATAGGCTCCTTCACACCCTGGCGCCTTGTCTGGCGCTCTTCCCGGCATTGGTTACGTTTGCGGTCATTCCCTTTGGAGACGTGCTGGTCGTTGGGGGCAGGGAGATCAACCTCCAGGTTGCCAACATCAATGTGGGCATCCTGTACATCTTTGCCATGGCCTCCTTGAGCGTCTACGGCATCGTGATCGGGGCCTGGGCCTCGAACAACAAGTTCTCTCTGTTGGGAGGCGTGCGGGGGGCCGCACAGATGATCTCTTACGAAATCGCCATGGGACTCTCCGTCATGGGTATCCTCATGGTCTACGGCACGCTCGAGCTGCAACAGATCGTGCGTTCTCAGGGCCAGCTTCTTTGGGGTTGGCTCCCAGCCTGGGGAGTGTTTCTCCAACCGGTCGCCTTGCTCCTTTTTTCCGCCGCCGCGGTGGCCGAGACCAAGCGGATACCGTTCGACCTGCCGGAGGGGGAGTCGGAGATCGTCGCCGGTTTTCACACGGAGTACTCGGGCGGAAAGTTCCTCATGTTCTTTACGGGTGAATTTGCCGAGATGGTCACGTCCGCCGGATTGATCGCCACGCTCTATTTTGGCGGTTGGCAGGTTCCCTATCTGCTGCGCGACGGCTTTCATTTTCCCTGGGGCGGAACGTGGCTCCTGCCCCAGCTGGCGGTTGTCCTATTACAGGTGGGAGCCTTCACCCTCAAAGTGGTGTTCTTCTGCTGGCTGTTCGTTCTGCTGCGCTGGACGCTGCCGCGTTTTCGCTATGATCAGGTGATGCGTCTGGGTTGGAAGATGCTCCTCCCGCTCGCCCTCCTGAACGTGATGGTGACCGGCGTGGTCATTGTGGCCTTGCAAGGCGGTAGATGAAATAATGACGGCGCCTGTACTTCTTTTTTTCGTCCTCGCCGCCTTGTCCGTGGTCTTCTCTCTGGCCGTAGTCTTCCAGAGAAATCCGGTCCATAGCGCCATGGCTCTCGTGGTCACGCTTTTTCTTGTGGCGATCCTCTTTCTGACCCTGGATGCTCCTATGGTCGGCATCCTGCAGATCCTGGTTTATGCGGGGGCCATCATGGTTCTCTTTCTCTTCGTCATCATGCTGTTAAACCCGGAAGCCCTGGAGCGCCGGCGAGCGCTCTGGTGGGGGTTGGGATCGATTGCGGGGCTGCTTCTGGTTTTTGAGTTTGCCGACTTTCTTTCCGACATCCCGAGGCAAGCTGCCCAAGGTGCGGCCGTGGGCGAGGGCTTCGGCGGTCCGGAGCAACTGGCCCAGAGCCTGTTTCATGATTTTGTTCTGCCGTTCGAGGTCGCTTCGGTCTTGCTCCTGGTTGCGATCGTCGGCGCCGTGGTTCTGGCAAAACGGGAGGGCTGACTCCTCAATGGTACCCCTGGACTACTACCTATTTTTAAGCGGCGTCCTCTTCGCCATCGGCGTTGTCGGCGTCGTGATCCGCCGCAATCTCATCGTCATTTTGATGTCGATTGAGCTGATGCTCAACGCGGTGAACCTGACCTTCATCGCCTTTGCCCGCTCGCTCGGCTCCATGGAAGGTCAGGTGATTGTCTTTTTTGTCATGACGGTGGCCGCGGCCGAGGCCGTGATCGGCCTGGCCATCATCATCTCCATTTTCCGCCACCGCCAGACCCTGGATCCCCAGGAGATGCAGTTGCTCAGGTGGTAAGTGTTGTGGGAAAAACGCACGCACGAGTTCCAAGGAACGGGCTCTCTTAAGACGCGCTGATGGAAGAATTAATTTTGCTGCGCTTCATCCCTTTGATCCCGCTCTTCGCGGCGGCGCTCAATATCTTCTTCGGCCAGCGCTGGGGGCGAAAAAGAGCCGGCCTCCTGGCCTGCGCGGCCGTGGGGCTCGCTTTCTTGCTCTCCCTCTGGGCGGTTTCGGTCCTTCCTCCGGCAGGGGCTATCAAAGATTCCGTGTTTACCTGGATCGAGTCGGAGCCTTTCCGGGCAGATTTCGCATTTCGCGTCGACGCTCTGACCGCAGTGATGCTCCTGGCGATCACCGGAGTGGGGTTTCTGATCCATGTTTACTCTCTCGGATATATGGGCCACGACGAGGGGATGATCCGCTACTTTGCCTATCTCAACCTCTTCATCTTTTTCATGCTGCTCCTGGTCATGGCCGACAATTTGCTGCTCCTTTTTGTCGGCTGGGAGGGGGTCGGGCTGTGTTCTTATCTCCTGATCGGCTTTTGGCACCAGGATCACACCAATACCATCGCGGGGAACAAGGCCTTCGTGGTGAACCGGATCGGCGACTTTGGTTTCCTTCTCGGCCTTCTCTTCCTGTTTTGGGAGATGGGCCGACAAGGGGTCTGGACGCTGGACATTGGCC
>MGSI01000010.1:12869-13191 GCA_001798455.1 Deltaproteobacteria bacterium RIFCSPLOWO2_02_FULL_57_26
GACTTTGGTTTCCTTCTCGGCCTTCTCTTCCTGTTTTGGGAGATGGGCCGACAAGGGGTCTGGACGCTGGACATTGGCCAGCTCCAGCAAAGCGCCCATCTCCTCTCGTCTGAGAAGGCCGTCGTCATCACCCTGCTCCTGTTTTTCGGGGCGACGGGCAAATCGGCGCAGATCCCGCTTTATGTATGGCTTCCGGATGCCATGCAGGGCCCGACTCCGGTCAGCGCGCTGATCCACGCGGCCACCATGGTGACCGCCGGTGTGTACATGACCGCGCGGCTTCACTTTCTTTACTCCATGGCGCCTCAAACCCTCGGCGTGA
>MGSI01000011.1 GCA_001798455.1 Deltaproteobacteria bacterium RIFCSPLOWO2_02_FULL_57_26
AGTCGGGCATAAAGGTCGTAGACGTCTCCCGTCTTGGTGCCGACGATAATGCTCACGGTCTTCCCCTGATAGAACGGGCTCTGGGCGCTGAGATCGGCGCCGGTCACGAGGGATAAGACAAGGGCCAGAAGTATCCAGATGGTCTTCATCGAATCCTCCTTCAGGCTGACAACTCTTGAGTTAGCAAGAACAGCACCAAGCTCACTGTCAGTCCAGTAATCCGTCTTCTATGTGGAGCGGTTTTCCTAAGAGGCGGCTAAGGCGTTCTCCGAGGCTATTTAGTCTCTTAATCCCCCCTCGGTCAATAAGCACGCTATCCCCGCTCGCGAGGATCACGCGCAGGGAAGGCACGGGATACTTTTCATCGGAAGAGCCCGCCACGGCAAAGCCGCTGTAAACCTCGTCGATGCCGAGTCGTAATGCCGTCACTTCGGCGTAGTCCACGCAGAGCCGTAGGCGCCGAAAAATACTGCTCTTGAGCCATCGGACCTGCCGTGCCTTCTGATCCATGACGATGGTTCGCTTTAGGGACAGGAGATAAAAGGCGACGCCGAGAAGAATCAGGTTCATGACGGGAAAGTACCAGAGGGAGCCAGCGGGACCTTCCAGCCCTCTTTGTCGGATCGCTACCACGATCGGGACTGAAAGGAAGAGCAGGACGCAGGCGATCCCCAGGCAAAGGAAAGCCGGGAATCGCGCTCCCCTCCATGCCAGGCGTAAACTCTCGTCGGTGCTGGTATCGACTCGGAAACCGAGTCTGGTTCCTAGCGCTTCAAACTGAGCTGGGTTGCCCTCCATAATATAAATATAGCGAGGCAGCAGAAGGCGGTCAGCGGGATGCAGATCGAGGAAATGAGTGCCTGCTGCCGACTGCTCTCCGCCTACTGAGTTCAGGCCTGCGTGCGCTTCTGGGCGCGGTAAAATTCCTTAAAGCGATACTCTTTGAGCTGGGTAAGCTTGCGGTAAGAGCCGAAAACTTCTTCCGGGTTGTCGACCTGATCCAATAGATCCACCGGACCGTCCTCGGTTTCGAAGACTCTGATCTTCTTATAGGTCGTCGAACGTTCCCCCGGGATGCGCCCCATTTCTCGGATCAGGCTGCGAAATCGGGACGGCTTCATCAGTTGACCGTATCCCGACCCGGCCGCTGTCGAGATGCTTTCGTTGATGAGCGTCCCGCCAAAATCGTTGGCGCCGGCCATGAGGCCGATCTGGGAAAATTTGGGGCCCTCCTTGACCCAGGAGACTTGCAGGTTGGGGATCCAGTTGTTGAGCATAATCCGGGAAACCGCGTACATCTTCATGACCTCGGCACCGGTCGCGCCGGCGCGCAGTCCGCCGAGCTTTTTCCGATAGTACATGGGCGCTTCTTCGTACACGAAGCTCAGCGGCACGAACTCGGTGATGCCTCCCGTGCGCTTCTGGATGTCCCTCAGGATATCGAGATGCAGCGCCTTGTGATAGGAGCTTTCCAGATGGCCGTACATGATGGTGGAGGTGGTCGGAATCCCCACCTCATGAGCCGTTTCAATCAGTTCCACCCATCGGGCGGTAGGAATCCGCCCCGGGGATATCTGGTTGCGCACTTCATCCACCAGGATTTCCGCCGACGTCCCTGGGAGGCTGCCCACTCCCGCATCTTTGAGCGCTACGAGGTAGTCCCGGACGGTGACACCGGTAAGGGTCGAGCCGTAGAGCACCTCCTCGGGCGAGAAACCGTGGATGTGGAGATCGGGCAGCGCGTTTTTGATCGCTTTGCAGAGCTTCACGTAATGCCAGCCGTCCATCCCCGGGGCGAGACCTGCCTGGACGCACACCTCGGTAGCTCCGAGCTGCCGGGCCTCCTCGGCGCGGCGGATGATTTCTTCCAGGGGAAGGAAGTAACCCTCTTCTGCCAGATGCCCGCGACTGAACGCGCAGAAGCCGCAGGATTTGACGCACACGTTGGTAAAATTGATGTTGCGGTTGACCACGTAGGTCACGACATCTCCCGCCGTCTTCTGGCGCAGGGTGTTGGCCACCGCGCATAGGATGGGGAGATCGGCACCGGAGGCATCGAAGAGTTGAGCGCCCTCCTCCGTGGTGATGTCGTGACCGGCGAGCGCCCGGTCAAGGATCCGTCCCAGGGAAGGCGTCACTCCGGATAAAAGGCTATCAAGGGCGAGCTGCAGGTGGGGAAATTTCATAGCGCGACTTTATCCGTTCTCATTACCAAAAACAATCGAGGCACTGACGGAGGCTACCGGTAGCCCTATCGGTCTGCCCAGTAGCGCACGAATTCCTGGAGAAACGAAAGCGTGGAGAGATCGCGCATGCGGTCGAGGAAAACCTTCCCGTGCAGATGATCCCATTCGTGCTGGATGACCCGAGCATGAAAATCGGCGGCCACGAAATTCAAATCCTTGCCGTGACGATCCCACGCCTCCACCCTGATGGATGTGTAGCGCGGGACTTTGCCTCTCAAATCGGGAATGCTGAGGCACCCCTCCCAATCCTCCTCGACCTCTTCGCTGAGCGGAGTGATTTTCGGGTTGATCAATACGGAGAGGGGAACTCGGGGCTTTCGCGGGTAGCGCGGGTTATCCTCTACCTCCAGGACTGCGATTTGTTTGGATTCGTGGATCTGGACCGCAGCCAAGCCTACGCCGTCGTATTCTTTCATGGTTTCGATCATGTCCTCGATCAGCTTTTGCACGGCCGCCGAAACGACTTGATCCCGCGACAGGTCTTCAGCCGCTCGGCGCAGAACCGGATTTCCAATTCTGGCGACTTGGAGAATCGACATGAAGCTTTCTTACCATAGCTCAGGAGCGAGAAAAAGAGACGGCTCGTCAGGGTCGCCACAAGTGCGCGGCGTCTTGACTATATAGACCTAAAAGGTCTATATTTTATAGGGTACGTCCGGTATGAAAGACGCAAGAAGAGGGACGGAGAGAAGCTCCTTGATGAACGTAGGAAGGCGCGTGGATTACGCGGTCCGTGCGCTTTCGTATCTGGCCGGTCAGCCGCCGGGAAAGATTGTCAGTCGGGCGACTATTGAAGAAAACCAAGATATACCGCCTTACTATCTTTCCAAAATCATGAAGGACCTCGTCGCTGGCGGGCTGGTCCGTTCCCATGTCGGCTCCAAGGGGGGATTCAGTCTGGCGCGAACCCCAGACAAGATCACGATCAAAGAGGTTTACGAAGCCGTTGAAAGACCGCTGGTTCTGATGGAATGCTTGGAGAGGGGCGCAGGCTTTTGCTCCTATTGTTCGGTGTGCACCCAGATCTCGATCTGGGAAAAGGCTCAGACCCTTTTGGCCAAATACCTGGCCGCGATTTCCATCGGTGACATCGCTGACCGGCACGGTTTGCGCGGCCGCCTGGTGAGCGTCGGCGGCTGATCTTGCGGCAGGAGCGCCGCAAGCATACTAATATCGGTGAAGGGGATTCATCATGCTGGAAATTAGGAATTTACATACCAGTGTTAGTGGCCGGGAAATCCTTCGGGGGATCGACCTGAACGTCCGCGCGGGCGAGATCCACGCCATCATGGGTCCGAACGGGTCGGGCAAGAGTACCTTGGCGCATGTGCTCTCCGGGCGGGAAAGCTATGAAGTGACGGCGGGAGAAGTGATCTACGAGGGAAAAAATCTGTTGCAGATGACGCCGGAAGAGCGGGCCCGCGACGGGATCTTCCTGGCTTTCCAGTATCCTGTCGAGATCCCTGGCCTAAGCACGACTTACTTCCTGAAGGCGGCGCTGAACGCCATCCGCAAACACCGTGGCCTTGAGGAACTGGACGCGATGGACTTCCTCGTCCTGGTCAAGGAGAAAATGAAGGTGGTCGAGATGGAGCAGGAGCTCTTGAACCGGTCGATCAATGAGGGATTCTCCGGGGGAGAGAAGAAGCGGAACGAGATCTTTCAAATGGCGGTCCTGGACCCGAAGCTTGCGATCCTGGACGAGACCGACTCGGGCCTGGACATCGACGCGTTGAGGATCGTCGCGAATGGGGTCAATACGCTGCAGAGCGCGGCACGCGCGATGATCGTCATTACCCACTATCAGCGGCTGCTTAATTACATCGTGCCGGACCACGTGCACGTCCTCTACGAGGGGCGCATCGTCAAGTCGGGAGCCAAGGAGTTGGCCGAGGAGCTGGAGGCGAAGGGTTACGATTGGATCAAAGAAGAGGTCGAAGCGGCCCGGGGAGCGGGCGCCTAAGGAGGTAACGCGCGAAGATGTCCCAGGCATTGGCGGAGCAGGATCAATATCTTTCGGACTTTGAGCGATTCGAGGAGCGAGGGGCAGCACCAGCGTGGGTCCAGTCGATCCGCCGAGAGGCGATCTCGCGCTTTGCCGCTCTCGGATTCCCGAGTACAAAGGATGAGGAGTGGAAGTATACCAATGTCGCCCCGATCCTCAGGATTCCCTTCAAGCCCGCCGCGGCTGAGAGCAACGGGCTAACCACGGTCGAAGCGCTCGAGCGGACGATATCGATCAGCCTGCCGCCCGAGCGCCTTGTTTTCATTGACGGCCGTTATTCAAAGGAGCTTTCCTCCCGACGGCGCCTCCCGGAGCGGGTTAGGGTTTCGAGCCTCGCTGCGGCGCTCGCCAACGACCTGGAAGCTCTCCAGCCCCACCTTGCGCGCTACGCCGATTTTAAGACTCACGCTTTCGTTGCCCTCAACACAGCCTTCCTGGAGGATGGAGCATTTGTTTACATACCGCGCGGTGCGATCATTGAAGAGCCGATTTTTATGCTCTTTATCTCGCTGGGTGGCGGGAAGGCGGAGGTGTCCTACCCCCGCAATCTGATCGTGGCGGACCGCGACAGCCAGGTCACCTTGGTGGAAGCCTATGTGGGGCTAGAGAACGGCGTCTATTTCACGAACGGCGTTACCGAGATCGTCGCCGGAGAAAACGCCTTCGTTGACCACTACAAGCTCGTGCGAGAGGGCGAGGCTGGCTTTCACGTTGCGACCCAGCAGGCTCACCTGGAGCGCAACAGCAACTTTAGGTCCCACTTGATCACCTTGGGAGGCTCACTGGTGCGCAACGATGTCAATGCGGTGCTCGCGGGGGAGGGCGTGGAGTGCACGCTCAACGGTCTTTTTCTCGCGGCCGCCCAGCAACACGTGGACAGCCACACGCGGATCGACCATGTAAAGCCGCATGGCATGAGTCGAGAGCTTTACAAAGGTATTCTGGACGGAAAGGCGAGGGGGGTGTTCAGCGGCAAGATCTATGTGCACAAGTCGGCTCCGAAAACCGACGCGAAGCAGACCAACAAGAACCTCCTTCTTTCCAAAGACGCCTCGATCGATACCAAGCCGCAACTGGAAATTTACAACAACGATGTCAAGTGCACTCACGGCTCAACCATCGGGCAGCTCAGTCAGGATGCGCTCTTTTATCTGCGCGCGCGGGGGATCGGATTGGAAGAGGCGCGCGGCCTTTTGACCTATGCGTTTGCCAGCGAGATCATTCGCGGGATCAAGGTGGCCTCCATCCGGGAGCAGCTGGACCAACTGGTCATCACGAGGCTAGGGGACAAATTCAGGGGAAAAGAAAGGTTGTTATGAAAGCTGTCCACGAAATTCCTGTCCGGGACGCTTGGAAAACGGATCGAGCCGCATACGATGTAACCAAGATCAGAGAGGACTTCCCGATCTTGAAGCGCAAGGTCCATGGGAAGCCGCTGGTCTATCTGGACAACGCGGCCACGACCCAGAAGCCAATGTTGGTCGTGGATACGTTGCACGCCTATTACACGGCCGAGAACTCCAACGTGCACCGCGGGATTCATTTCCTGAGCGAGCAGGCCACGACGGCCTACGAGGGAGCGCGCGCCAAGGCCAAGGGTTTTCTGGATGCCTCGGATACGCGCGAGATCGTTTTCGTTCGGGGCACGACCGAGGCCATCAACCTGGTGGCCCAGAGCTACGGACGGGCCTTTATCAAGCAGGGCGATGAAATCATCATCTCCGCGATGGAGCACCATTCCAATATCGTCCCATGGCAGATCCTCTGCGAGCAAGTGGGCGCCATGCTCCGGGTCATTCCCATCAATCACGATGGGGAGTTGCTGATGAACGAATTTGAGAGGTTGCTGAATGAAAAGACGAAGTTTGTCTCCGTGGCTCACGTGTCGAACGCGCTCGGCACAGTCAACCCGGTGAAGGAGATCGTCCAGATGTCGCACCGGTTGGGTGTCCCGGTTCTCCTCGACGGGGCTCAAGCGGCGCCCCATATGAAAGTGGATGTCCAGGAGCTGGATTGCGATTTTTATGCCTTTTCGGGTCACAAAGTTTACGGCCCTACCGGCATCGGTATTCTTTACGGCAAGGCTCGGTTGCTCGAGGCCATGCCTCCGTATCAGGGCGGAGGCGACATGATCAGTTTGGTGACGTTTGAGAAAACGCACTACAACGAGTTGCCCTACAAGTTCGAGGCAGGAACCCCCCACATAGCGGGGGTGATCGGTCTGGGAGCAGCGATCGACTATGTGAACGCCATCGGGATGGCAGGCATCAGCGCTCACGAGCGCGAATTATTGGCCTATGCGACCGGGGAGCTCTCTCCGATCGCGGGCTTGAGGATCATCGGGACAGCCAGGGAGAAGGCCGGAGTTCTATCGTTTGTGCTGGAGGGGGTTCACCCGCACGACATCGGAACGGTGGTGGATCGCGAGGGTGTCGCGATCCGCGCGGGCCATCACTGCGCCATGCCGGTGATGCAGCGCTTCGGCGTGCCCGCGACTGCCAGGGTCTCTTTTGGCCTCTATAACACCAAAGAAGAGGTGGATGGGCTCGTGAAGGCCATCCATAAGGTGATCCAGGTATTCGGTTAATGTCGGATATCAGCGAACTCTACCAGGAGGTGATCCTGGATCACAATAAAAGCCCGCGTAACTTCCGTAAGTTGGAAGACGCGAACCGGAAGGCGGACGGCTACAATCCGCTTTGCGGGGATCAGATTACCGTTTACCTCAAGATGGAGGATGGCGTCATTAAGGAAGTTGCCTTTCAGGGATCGGGGTGCGCGATTTCCAAAGCTTCGGCGTCTATGATGACGGCGAGCGTTAAGGGAAAGACGGAGATCGAAGCGGAGCAGATGTTCGATGAGGTCCATAAAATGCTCACGGGAGAATTGAATCCTAAAGCTGGTCTCGAGAAGATGGGGAAGTTGGCCGCGCTCTCGGGGGTCTGTAATTTTCCCGCGCGCGTGAAGTGCGCCAGCCTATCCTGGCATACCCTCCGGGCGGCGCTGAAAGGCGAACAGGGGCTGGCGTCGACGGAATGAATGAGTGGGCATGAAGCGACATCAAAAGGCTTGAAAGGGAGCGATCCGATGAAAAGGGATGAACCCACGAGGCTGAGACGCGATTGCGAGGCAACTTTGATCCCTACCGGGGAGAAAGTCAAGTTGCAGGCGGGAAGTCAGGTATGGGTGACCCAGTTACTGGGCGGGAGCTTCACCGTGATGACGGAGCGAGGCTCCATGGTCCGTATCGGCGGCATGGATGCCGACGCCCTGGGGTTATCGTCGCCCCCGTTGCCGCCAGGCGCAACCTCTACACCGGAAGAGAGTCCGGCGAATATCGAGGAGCGGATTTGGGATCAGCTCAAAACCTGCTTTGATCCGGAGATTCCCGTCAATATCGTTGACCTGGGGCTTGTCTACCAATGCCTCGTCACTCCTGGCGCGCGGGGCGGGAGCAAAGTCCAGGTCAGATTCACATTGACGGCGCGAGGCTGCGGTATGGGCGAGATTCTTAAGGAGGATATCCGGAACAGGATTTCGAGCGTTCCTGGCGTCCAAGAGGTCGACGTGGAACTGGTCTGGGATCCCCCTTGGGATCAAAGCAAGATATCCCGGGAGGCCAAGCTGCAGCTCGGTATGGTGTAGGAGCACGACGGACAGATGGAGGTGGTTATGGAGGCTACTATTATAGAGGCAGAGGTGATCGAAGCTCTGCGCTCCTGTTTCGATCCGGAAATCCCAGTCAACATCTATGAGCTAGGATTGATTTATGATGTGAAGGTCGATCCCTCGGGCGCGGTCGGAATCCGAATGACCCTCACCTCCCCCCATTGTCCGGCCGCGCAATCACTGCCCTCAGAAGCGGAGGCCAAGGCGAAGGCCGTTCCCGGCGTAACCGATGTCAAGGTCGAGGTTGTCTGGGATCCGCCCTGGGATCCGAGCAGGATGTCCGACGCCGCCAAGCTCCAGCTCGGAATGCTGTGACGCTCTGGCTCCGAGGCAAAAAGCGTTTTGGAGCCGAGCGAAGGATGATTTTGTTACGGTGGTGGGTTAGCCACCGGGTCGCGGATCCAGAGGAACCACTTCTTGAGAAACGCTGATCTCCAAGCCACCTGGGATTACCATAACGGAACCAAGCACTCTTACCTGAGCGTCCGGACGAACCCGCACTTTCTGGACTGGGAAAATCAACCCCTACCTTTTAAAATCTATCCCAAACTCGATCCCATCCCGCTGCCCGAGCCTCGTGGGTCCTCCAAAATGGCAGCGCTTCTGGCCGTCTCAGCCAGGGTCTCGGGTCCCACCGGGGAATCCGTTCCTGGGATTCAAACGATCGCCGACATATTTTACTTTTCGGCCGGCATCATGAAGCGCAAGCGCTACCCCGGCGGGGAGATGTTCTTTCGCGCTGCCGCCTGCACCGGGGCGCTTTATCACATCGATCTGTATCTCGTCTGCGCGGATCTTCCGGGCTTGGAGGCGGGCGTATATCACTTCGGACCTCATGATTTTTCCCTGAGGAGGCTGCGCCAGGGAGACTATCGGGCTGTCCTCGCCCAGGCGAGCGGGGAGGAGCCCTCGGTCTGCAGCGCCCCGGCGCTGATTGTTTGTGCGTCGACCTACTGGCGGAATGCTTGGAAGTATCAGAGCCGCGCCTACCGTCACTGTTTCTGGGACAATGGGACCATTCTCGCGAATCTGCTCGCGGTCGGCGCTGCGCGCGACTTGCCGGCCTCGGTCGTCGCCGGCTTCGTAGACGGCGAAGTGAGATGCCTGCTCGGCCTCGATAACGAGCGCGAAGGCGCTCTGGCGCTCGTGCCGGTAGGTCGTCTGTCCACTGCCATGAGGGAATCCCCGCCCGCGATGGAACCACTGAACCTGGAGACGTTGCCGCTGTCGAAAAGTGAGGTGGATTATCCGGCGATCCGCGCGATGCACTCGGCCTCGTCCCTGGAGAGGGCCGGGGAAGTGGCGGTATGGCGCGAAAAAGATTCTAGCTTCGCTTCAAGTAAGGGAGAGAACTCGACCGCGCGCCTCCTCTCGAAAAGCCGCTTATATCCGCTTCAGCCGCTTGCGGACCAAGAGATCCCTACCGACGACGTCGAGGAGGTCATCGGCCGGCGCGGGTCAACCCGCCACTTCTCCCGCGACTCGATTTCGCTGGAACAGCTCTCCACCGTGCTCGATCGGGTGACGCGAGGAATTCCCGCCGACTTTCTCCCAGCCGGGGGGCCAGCGCTCAATGACCTCTACCTGATCGTCAACGCCGTCGAGGGCTTGCCGCCCGGCGCCTACGTGTTTCGCCGCGACCGCA
>MGSI01000012.1 GCA_001798455.1 Deltaproteobacteria bacterium RIFCSPLOWO2_02_FULL_57_26
TATGGCGAACCCGTCTGAGACCGGGGAAAGAGACCCGCGCCTGGACGGAAGCACCCGGAGCCAGCCCGTGAGGGTGAAAGTGGTATTGATGGGCGAGCTCAAGCGGTGGGCAGGGAGGCAAGAGTTGACCGTAGAGCTTCCCGGGGGGAGCACGGTGCAGACGCTCGCGAAAAAGCTCTCGGATCTATGCGGGGAAACCTTTGCTCAGAATGCGCTTACCAAAGAGAGATCCATACAACCCCATGTGGCCGTGTTTATCGACGGAGTTCAGATGGGGAGGCTGGCAGGAACTCAAACCATCCTTACCGGTGGGAAGGTGGAGTTGATGCTCCTACCGATGTACGAGGGCGGATAAGGCGATGGGAAGTAGATAGGCAGTGACAGGAGCAAGCCATGATTAGCTTACTTAAAGGTCGGGACACCAAGCCCCACATCGTTTATCGGCCTGGGGGCGAACGGCATAAGTCGACGACCAGTGACTGGGTGCCCACCACGTGTCGCATGTGCCTCGTGGGCTGTCACGTCCTGGTCAAAGTGGAGAATGGGAGAGTCGTAAACGTCGTGGGTAACCCTGACTCCCCTAAGAACCGGGGCCGGATGTGCGCCAAGGGCAAGTCGGGGATCATGAACCATTACAACCCAAACCGGGTGACCAAGCCGCTGAAGCGCAGCAATCCGGAGAAAGGGATCGGGGTCGACCCCAGATGGCAGGAGATACCGTGGGAGGAGGCCATAGACATCATCGCCAAGAAGATGAAGAAGATCTACGTGGAGGACCCACGCAAACTATACCTGCAAACCTGGGGAGCCCGAGGGCTGATCCAATGGCTAGGGGTCCTTGTGCCGGTTTTCGGAACTCCCTACCACCAGGAATCGCTGTCTGGCACCTGTGGTAAGTCGATCCATTCGATACAGTTCCTAACTGCCGGGGGTTTCTGGGATGAGGTGGACTTTGAATACTGCAGGTACCTCATCGATGTTGGGACTCAGCAGGGAGTGGCGACACGAGAGGGGTTCAACCACACCATCGCGGATTGTGCCACCGCAAGGATGGAACGGGGCATGAAGCTGGTGGTGGTGGACCCGGTGGGGAATAACGCGGCGGCGAAGGCTGACGAATGGCTTCCAATTCGGCCTGGAACTGACGCCGCCTTCGGCCTGGGAATGTTGAATGTCCTATTAAACGAAGTGAAGATTTACGATGCGGATTTCCTCAAGCATCACACCAACGCCGGTTACTTAGTGGGGCCGAACTGGAAATACGTGCGTGACCCCGCCACCAGGAAGCCTCTCCTATACGATCAAAGTGACGGCGAGATAAAGACATACGACGATCCGACGCTGAAGGACCCGGGGTTAGAGGGGGAGTACAGCGTTCAGGGACAAAAGGCGAAGCCGGCCTTTGATCTCCTCAAGGCTCGTGCCGCCGAGTATCCCGTTGAGCGGGTGGAGGGGATCACCTCCATTCCAGCCAAAACCCTCCGGCGGATCGCCCGAGAGTTTGGCGAGGCGGCCCAGATCGGATCCATCATCCGCATCGACGGAGTGGAGCTGCCCTACCGGCCCGTTGCCCTTAACTGGTGCCGGGGGCCGCAGGGTCACAAACACGGTTGGCATCACTGTTGGGCCCTCCACCTAGTGAACCTGGTACTGGGCGCGATCAATGTGCCAGGCGGTTACCAGTGCACCCGGACGGCCAGCAACTGGCCAATCAAGTCCTGGCCGGAAGCGGGCGAGGACGGGATGCTTGGCTACAGCAGCGTGAAGTACCGCCACCACGCTCAGCCGTTCCCGGGGCGCCCTGCCGCACGGCCTACGCGCCACGACCTCTTTGAGCTCTTCCCTGTCGCAGCTCATACCAGATCGGTCGTGCCGTTGGTAAATAGTGGTGACCTGAAAAAATGGGGCATCGATCACAAGATCGAAATGATTATTCACACTCCCGGGAACCAGTTGGCCGGAGGGTTTGCCGACTTGGAGTCGGTGGTGAACTTCTACAAGGGCGTTGATCTGGTTGTGGGCTTTGCAATCGAACTCAATGAGACTCATGAAATGGACGACATCGTGCTGCCCATGCCAACCTACCTGGAGGAGAACCTACTCAATGTACCCGACAGCGTGGCAGGGGAATGGGTGGGGTTCCGCCAAATTCAGCAACAGGTGGTGGCGATGCCCGAGGAGATGCGACGCCCTTCCGAGGTGCTGACGGAAATCTACGACCGGGTTGGGATTCTGGACGAAGTGTACCATGTGTTCAACCTTACCCTTGGTCTCAAGCCTCCCTACCTCCTGGAGCCGGGCAAGCGGTACGTCGAGGAGGAGATCCTCGATCGCGAAGCAAAGAGTTTGCATGGGCAGGATTTTGGCTGGGAGTGGTTCAAAGAGCATGGGATTATGGTCTGGCGTCGGGATATGGATGAACGTTACCCGGGTCGGTTTATCAAAGCACGAGTGCCTGTCTACCTGGAGCATTTCGTCCAGCGGCGTGAGGAGCTTGACGGGGTTCTTAGAGAGATGCGCCTTGATTGGGACACCTCGGACTACGATCCGCTGCCAGAGTGGATGCCCTGCAAAGCCTTTGAACAGATACAGCGAGGAGAGATCGATGCCATCGGGGTCCATTACAAGCTCCCCTATACGTATGGAGCGCAGGGCAACGCTAATCCCTGGATCAACGAGCTGTGCGATAAGCTCCCGCACTCTTACGGGGTGCTTATCAACACGAGGCTGGCCCAGAAGAAAGGGATTAAGGACGGAGACGCCATCTGGCTGGAATCGCCGGTGAAAAAGGTGAAGGGGGTGGCCCGTGTGACCCAGATGGTGCATCCGGAGGTGGTCGGAATCGCAGGGCACGCCGGCCACTGGGCAGCGGGCAAACCTCTCTCTAAAGGCAAAGGTGTCAATTTCAACGGGTTGCTGCCCTATGATGTGGACCACATTGATTTGTTGAGTACGGCCAACGATTTTTGCGCGCCGGTGAAGGTGCGTAAGGTGGAGGGCTGAGGGGATACTTTCCAGCACTGAGCCAGCGCGCCCTAACGTGATACTGGAAGGGGGAGTCGATCTATGCCGGCAGTGAGAGTCGTCTTGCGGGGCGAGTTCAAGAGGTTGGCAGGAGGAAAAGGGGAGCTGACCATAGACCTGCCGGAGGGGGGCACTGCGCAAATGCTTTTGGAGCGCGTCGCGCCTCTGTGCGGGAGCGCGTTTGCTGCCAAGGTGCTCACGCACGACGGCAGAATCATGCACGGCGTCTCAATCTTTCTCAACGGTCGGGAACTCGACACGGGCGGCACTTTGCCCAGCAGGACGGTTATTCCAGGTGGTCAGGTGGAGATCATGCGCCTGTCCGCTTCCTGATCGGGGCTCACCATCTGAGGAACGTCAAAGGAGAAGGAATATGAGGTTCAGAATTGCCGTAGCTGGCATTGCAGGGATAATGACTGCGGCTTTCTTTTTGGCCTTCAGTCCAAAGGTAATGGCTGCGGATCAGGTGAAGTTCAGGATGGATTGGATCCTCGAAGGGAAACACGTGCCGTTCTACGTCGCCCGCGATAAGGGATTTTTCGAAAAGCGCGGTTTGGACGTGACCATTCTCGAGGGCCGTGGCTCGCTCCAGTCGGCCACGATGGTGGACGCGAAGCAGATGGATTACAGCTATGGGGACTTCCTGACGGCAGTTCAAGTGATGTCCAAGGGCGGGAAGAACCGGGCCATCGCGGTGGGCATGAGAGACAATGTCGGCAGCTTCGTCTTCCTGAAGAGCTCTGGAATCAAAACACCCAAGGACCTAGAGGGCAAGCGCTTCGGCACCAATCCGGGAGATTTCGGCCTCGTCCTGCTGCCCGCGGTGGCGGCGGTTGCGAAGATTGACATGAAGAAAATCGTCATTAAGACGATGGAGCCAGCCGTGCGCACGCCAGCTCTTTTTGAAGGGAAGATCGACTTCTTTCTCGGATCGAAAGGGGCGACCCTCCATGTGGTGGAGGTGCTGGGGAAAAGACACGGAAAGGAAGTTGGTTACCTGTCCTTTAAAGACATGGGACTGAAAACCTACGGCCACGTGCTGCAGGCGCACGAAGACCTGATCAAGAAAAATCCTGATCAGGTCCGGAGATTCGTCGCTGCGGTATTCGAGGCGTGGGCCTGGTCGATCAAAAACCCGCGGGAGGCTCTGGACATTTTCCTCAAGGCCAATCCCCAGGTGGACCGCGAGATTTCCCAGGCCCAGATTGAGGCGAGCTTCGATAACACCCAGGACTCTGTGACCAAGGAACATGGGATGGGCTATTTCGAAGAGGCAAAGGTGAAAGCTTCGGTGGAAGTAGCGAACAAGCACCTCGAGCTTTCTCCATCTGTCGACTACAAGATCACCTATACGAATGAATTCGTGAGCAATACCCCTCGAATGTAGAGAGCATCTTTGGCCAGCGTTATTCAGTACGACAAGGTCCGGAAAAGCTACAATTCCGGCGACGATGAGGTAGTCGCTCTTCAAGAGGTATCGTTTAGCGTCGGCGAGGGCGAGTTTGTTACCGTCGTCGGACGAAGCGGGTGCGGTGTGGCCGATCTTGATCGATCTCTGTAACCACTCCCCTGATTAGGTTGTCTTCTTGACACGACGGCGCTTATTCGATAGCTAAGAGCTGGCTCGGAAAGCCATTCTTTGTCGGAGGGCATTTGAACGAAGGGGCTTACGGCGGGACTCCTTTTGGAGGCATCAAGTGGTCGGTGCTTTTTTTCCTCTGCCTCCTCGTTCTGTGGCAACTCGTCGTCCCCTTCTTGGGACTGCCCAGTTACCTTCTGCCTACACCAGCTCAGATCGTGGAGGAATTCGGGAAAAGGGGCGGCCTGCTCATGTCCCAGTTCCTGCCGACCTTCTACGAAACGATTCTCGGCTTTCTCCTTGGCGTAGCGGTAGGCGTGAGCGCCGGCCTCGGCATCGTTTACTCCAGGTTTCTTTGGCTGACCATTTACCCCTCTCTCGTCGTGGTCGGTTCGATTCCGAGAGTCGCGATCGCCCCCTTGATCCTGATCTGGTTGGGAATCGACAGCCTGTGGTCCAAGGTGACCATCGCTTTTCTCGTCGCCTTCTTCCCTATGGTCATCAACTCGATCGTGGGATTTTCTCAGGTTGAGACCGAAATGCTCGATTTGGCCAAGACGATGGGAATGGGCCGTTGGATGGAGTTTAGAAAAATCCGTCTTCCGAATTCCATTCCGTATCTCTTTGCCGGGTTCAAGGCTTCCATCGCCTTGGCGGTGATCGGCGCCGTCGTGGCCGAGTTTGTTGCCGGCCAGAAGGGTTTAGGCTACCTGATCGTCGTCGCGAATAACGATCTGAACGCACCCCTTATCTTTGCTTCGATTATAGTTCTTTCCGCCATGTCGCTCGGTCTTTTCGGGATCATCGTCGGTTTGGAAAAAATGCTCATGCCCTGGCGGCGCGGCATTCAGCCAAGTGAGCTTTAAGAGACGGTTCTGGATGATCAAAACGTGAAAGGAGAAGGAATATGAGAATCAAAATCGGCGCAACCGGACTCGTGGGGATATTCATCGCCGCTGTCTTTTTGGCCTTCGGGCCAAAGGTGATGGCTGCGGACCAGGTGAAGTTTCGGATGGACTGGATCATAGGAGGGCAATACGTGCCGTTTTATGTCGCCCGCGACAAGGGATTTTTCGAAAAGCATGGTCTCGACGTGACCCTTATCGAGGGCCGCGGCTCGCTCCAGTCGGCCACGATGGTCGACGCGAAGCAGGTGGATTACAGCTTTGGGGACTTCGTGACGGCAGTTCAAGTGATGTCCAAAGGGGGCAAGAATCGCTCTATCGCTGTAGGCATGAGGGACAACGGCGGCGGGTACATCTTTCTGGAGGGCTCTGGAATCAAGACGCCCAAGGACCTCGAGGGCAAGCGCTTCGGGACCAATCCGGCGGACTTCGGCAGCGTTTTGCTGCCTGCGGTGGCAGCGGCTTCGCGGATCGATGCGAAGAAAATCATTATCAGCACGATGGAGCCGGCCGTGCGCACCCCGGCTCTCTTTGAGGGTAAAATCGATTTCATTGCGGGCGCGAATGGTTCCAGCATTCAACGGATGGCGATTCTGGGCGAGAAACAGGGAAAGAAAGTCCGATACCTGTTCTTTAAAGACATGGGGCTCAAAGCCTACGGCCATGTCCTTCAGGCACACGAGGACCTGATCAAAAAGAACCCCGACCAGCTCCAGAGATTCGTGGATGCGGTTTTCGAGGCGTTGGCCTGGACTGTCAAAAACCCGAAGGAAGGGTTAGAGATTTTCATGAAGGCCAATCCTCAGATAGAGCGCGACATTACCTCGGCCCAGATGGAGGCGAGCCTCGCCAACGCCCACGACTCTGTGACCAAGGAACACGGGCTGGGTTATTTCGAAGAGGCAAAGGTGAAAGCTTCGGTGGAAGTAGCGAACAAGTACCTCGAGCTTTCTCCATCTGTCGACTACAAGATCACCTATACGAATCAATTCGTCAGAAAGACGCCTCGAATATAGAGAGCATCTTTGGCCAGCGTTATTCAGTACGACAAGGTCCGGAAAATCTACAATTCCGGCGACGATGAGGTAGTCGCTCTTCAAGAGGTATCGTTCAGCGTCGGTGAGGGTGAGTTTGTTACCGTCGTGGGCCGCAGCGGGTGCGGCAAGACGACGCTCTTAAAACTCACCGCTGGGCTGTTACAGCCCTCGGGGGGAGCGGTTCAGGTGGCAGGGGCTCCCGTCAGGGGGCCCCTCACCAATGTCGGGATCGTTTTCCAAGCGCCCGTACTGTTGGCGTGGCGTAAGGCGATCGATAATGTCCTGCTCCAGGTCGAGGCGAGGAAACTCAGGGTTGAGAACTACCGAAAGCGGGCTTTAGAACTGCTTGATCTCACCGGACTTAAGGGTTTCGAGGAGCGCTACCCGAGCGAGCTTTCAGGGGGGATGCAGCAACGGGTGTCTATCAGCCGGGCGTTGATCCATGATCCGCCGCTGCTCCTGATGGATGAACCCTTCGGAGCCCTGGACGCCATCACCAGGGACGAGATGAATCTGGAACTGCTGAGAATCTGGCATGAGGCCAAAAAGACCGTCCTTTTTATCACTCACAGCATTCCCGAAGCGGTATTTCTGGGAGATCGCGTGATCGTCATGACGCCCAGGCCGGGAAAAGTTTCGGAAATCGTCAACATCGACCTTCCCCGTCCGCGCACGACCGCGCTGCGGGACGAACCTAAATTTATCTCCTACGTCAGACAGATCCGCAAAAGCCTCGGGGTGCGTTAAGCTTCGAAGCTTTCCGGCGGAGTAAAAAAGCTTCTAGCGGGCTTGCTCGGCGGAACGGCGGCGGATCAGCGCTCTTACCTTGTCGGGGGAGAGCGGCAGCTCTTTGATCTCCACGCCGAGCGAGGAGAGCGCGTAGCTTACCGCATTGGCGAGCGCTGCCCCGGTTCCCACCATGCCGCCCTCGCCTGCGCCCTTGACGCCGAGGGGATTGAGCGGTGACGGAACCTCTTCTAGAACAACGCTTTCTATGGCTGGGACATCCGTGCTCGACGGCAGGACGTAATCCCTGAACGTTGTGGTCAGCAGTTGGCCGTTTTCGCCGTAGACCAACTCTTCTAGCAGCGTTCCGCCGATACCCTGAACCGCGGCGCCGACCGCCTGCCCATGCACGAGTAGCGGGTTGATGCATCGGCCGACATCTTCCACCACCATATATTTCAGGATTTCCACCATTCCGGTTTCGGGATCGACGGCCACGTGGGCGAGGTGAACGCCATAAGAGTGAGTCATCTTGTTGGAGTTGAAGTAAGCGGTCTCTTCGAGCTCGGGCTGGCCCTGGTTGTGCATGGTCGAGTGGCGCACGAGCGCGACGAGTTTCCCGAGGTCAAGCGCCGGCGCCTCTGTTCCTTTACGGTATATCTTCCCTTCCTGGAGATCGAGCTCGGCCGGGCCGGCGCCCAAATGATCGCCAGCGATCGTCAGGATTTTCTTCTTTAATCCTTGTGCAGCCAGATGGAGCGCGCTCCCGCCCATGACGGTGCCGCGGCTAGCGAAGGTTCCCCAGCCGAAGGGAACCAGGTCGGTGTTTCCGTGGAAAACCGAGATCCAGTCCATGGGTACGCCCAAGGCATCGGCGCAGATCTGCGCCATCGCGGTCTCGTGCCCCTGCCCTAGGACATTGATGCTGAGGTAGACGGTAACGCTAGGCCCGTCGCGGAGCACCACCCGCGCGCCTTCGTATGGCTCCAGACCGCCGGTGTTTTTGACGAAGTACGCAAGCCCGATGCCGTGATAGCGGCCGTTTTCGAAGCGGCCTTGAAGCGGTCTCAGCTTGTCGTAGTCGAATTCTTTAAGCGCGCGGTTGAGAGCGCTCGGGTAGTTGCCGCTATCGAGCACGGTCGGGTTTGTACCCGGACGGGTGAGGCCGATTTCATACGGCATCTCTTCGGGCTGGATGAGGTTTTTGCGCCTGAGATCGACCGGATCGATCTCCAAATCGGCCGCCATCATGTCGAGCATGCGCTCGCGGAAGAAGCAGGACTCATAGCGTCCCGGAGCTCGGTAGGTCCCCATGCCGGTCTTGTTCGTGATGACGCAGTGGACCTTGCATTGGTAATTGGGGATCCGGTAAGGCCCGGGTAAAAGCGCCGCGGTCGAGCACGGCACCAGTCCCCCATGGGTCCGGACATACGCGCCCATGTTGCCGTAGATCCGCGCGCGCAACGCCAAAAGCGTTCCGTCCTTTTTTGCGGCGATCTCGAGCTCGCAGGTCACCTCGCGCGAATGGTTCGCGGCCATGAGATGCTCACGGCGGTCCTCAATCCACTTGACCGGCCTTCCGAGCCGCATCGAGGCGAAGGGGATCAAGAAATCCTCGGGGTAAAGCTCGCCGCGGATGCCGAAGCCTCCGCCAATGTCGTTCTCGATGAAATGGAGATTGTGCTCGGGAAGTTTGAGAAAGGAGGCGATGACCTGGCGGTTGTAGTGCAGCAGCTTGGTCATCCCATAGGCCGTCAGCTCTCTTTTGCCCACGTCAAAGTTCGCCACCAGGCCCCGCGTCTCCATGGGATTGCCCGTGTGGCGATGGACCCGAAATTCTTCTCGCCGCACGTAGTCCGCTTTTTCGAAGGCCCGGGCCGCATCGCCGATCGAGATTTCATGGACCGCCGCAAGATTTGTCCCGTTTTCCTCGTGGACGAGGACCTCGTTGCGCATAGCGGCACGGAGTTCGAGCACCTCGGGTAAGTCCTCGTACTCGACCTCGATGGCATCGAGCGCGTCCTCGGCGAGGTAGCGGCTTTCCGCCACTACCACGGCTACTGGCTCGCCCATGTAGCGGACCTTATCGCGGGCAAGCAGGGGTTGCAGGTAGCGCTCCAGACCGGGGACTTTGTACATGCGCATGGGGACGGGCACGGCCATCTCTCCGATGTCTTTTAAGGTAAAAATCCACACGACGCCGGGGATGGCCCGGGCTTGCGCCGTGTCGATCGAGCGGATTCGAGCGTGGGCGCGCGGGCTGCGCAGGATGGCGGCGTGCAGCATTCCCGGCAGTTTTATGTCGTCGGCATAGGTGCCTTTGCCGGTGATAAATCGGATGTCTTCCCGCCGTTTGATAGGAGCGCCGATGTAGGGTTTTGCCATAGCTTCTCCGTCGCTAATTCGATTCCCTCGAAAGCTGCCCGGGGTCCGAGCCATCAGGCCGCGGCCGATGGACAGAGCTCCCTCGGGAAGCACGCTCTCGGCTGCGGCCGATGGACTGTCCTCGCTTTGCTCGGAATCTCAGATCCCAGATCTCATATCTCAGATTTGAGATTTGAAATTTGCCATTTGAAATCCCGAAGGGCATGTCCGCATCCTCGCTCGCGCTCCCCTCGGTCCCCACTACGTTGTGGTCTTCCCCGCGGCTTGCAGGATTGCTTTGACGATGGGCAGGTATCCTGTGCAGCGGCACAGGTTGCCGGAGATAGCCTCGCGCACTTCTGTCTCGGTGGGCTTCGGCCGTTCCTTGAGGAAGGCGTAGGCGGTCATGAGAAATCCCGGCGTGCAAAAACCGCACTGAAGGGCGTGTTGGTCCTGAAAGGCCTGCTGCAGGGGATGCAGCTCCGCTCCCCGAGCTAGACCCTCCACGGTGAGAAGCTCCGCCCCATCCGCCTGCACGGCCAGGAGCGAGCACGAGCGCACGGCCTCCCCGTTGAGAAGGATCGTACAGGCTCCGCACACCCCGTGCTCGCACCCGAGATGGGTTCCCGTGAGGTCAAGCTCGTTACGCAGAAAATCGGCGAGCGTCACTCTGGCCTCGACCAGACGCTCGTAACTCTTCCCGTTGACGGTCACCGTAATCGTGTGTTTGGAGCTCATGCCGTTTCCTTTTGTGCACGTTTGAAAGCATTCTGCAGGGCCCGGCGAGTGAGCACGCCTCCCACCTCTTTGCGGTACTCGGCCGAGGCGTGGACATCCGAGACCGGATCGAGATCCTCCGTGACCGCCTTGGCAACCTCCGCGAGAGCGTGCTCATCCGTTCTCTTGCCACAGAGAAGTCGCTCGGCCCGCGCCACACGCTCCGGTTTTTCCCCGGCGCCGAATACCACGATCCGGGAATTCTGGCACGTGTCGTTGCCGTTCAGTTCCACCAGCGTGACCACACCCACCATGGCGAAATCTCCCCTACGCCGGGCGACCTCTTCAATTGCCCAGCCCACTCGGGGTCGCGTGGCCGGAATGCGAATCTCGGTCAGGAGCTCGCTGGGTTCGATTGCGGTGGTCATGTAGCCGAGAAAGAAATCTTTAGCCGCGATGGCGCGCTCGCCCCGCGTGCTGCGCACGACAAATTCGGCTTCGAGCGTCAAACTTACGGCGGGAAGCTCGGCGGCCGGGTCGGCGTGAGCCAGGCTCCCGCCGATGGTGCCGCGGTTACGGATCTGGAAATGGCCGATAAGTGGCATGGCGGCGGCAATCAGCGGGCATTGCGTCGCAACTTGCCCGGAGCGCTCCACGGCCCGCTGGCGCGCGAGCGCGCCGATGCGGAGCCCCCCGTCGGGTTCGGACCGGATAAAAGCCAGGTCGCGAAGGCGATTGATGTCGATGATCACGGCGGGGCGGGCCAGGCGCAGGCTCAGAAGCGGCATGAGGCTTTGCCCCCCCGCCAGGACCTTGGCCTCCTCGCCGTATTTCTGAAGCAGCTTGAGAGCTTCATCAATTGCTTGCGGCGCGAAATATTCAAACGGGGCAGGTTTCATCGCTCACGCGCTCGGCTACCAGAATTATCCGGCCATGTCAAGGAAGAGAGCGGGCAGAAGGCATTAGGCACTGGGCAGGAAGGTAGACTACGTCCTGCCTCCTGGTTCCTCAAATGCGCTTCAGCTCCACGACAGTCACGCCCCACCCGCCTGATTCGGGAGGGGCATCTTTAAAGGACCCAACCCAGGAGTGCTTTTCCAGGATCGAGCGGACAATGCGCCGCTGGATGCCTTTTCCGCGTCCATGGATCAGGCGCACGGCATAGAGGCCGGCGCGTCTGCACTGATCGAGGTACTCTTCGACAACCCCCGGTATATCCTCGGGAGCGAAAGCGTGGAGATCGATGGAGTCCTCGATGGGAACGACGACGGGCTCAGCGAAGGGCGGCTGTTTTTCGTCGGCCATACGATTGACAAAACCTTAGCAGATCAGCACACTCGTTAAAACCTCTCGCCATGCCATTGGATGCGACAACGCTGTGGGTGGGCGTCTCGCTGCTCATCGCCGCTTTCGTCAAAGGAACCACGGGGCTCGGTTTCCCGATGATTGCCACGCCCACGGTGGCGCTCTTGCTCGACATCCGCACTGCCGTTACCATCCTCCTTATCCCCAATATCGTGATGGACATCACACAGGCCTTGCGTGGGAGCTTTCCAACGGCGGTCCTGAGGCGCTTCGCGTGGCTCATTTTGTTGACTATCATTGGGGTCTTTTTAGGGACCAGGCTCCTCGTCATTCTTCCGCTGTGGGTTCTCAACCTGAGCCTGGGGATCATGGTGTTGACCTTTGTGGCCTCCAACCTGCTCCGCCTGAACTTCCAAATCCCTCCCCGCTTAGAGGGCGCTCTCTCACCGGTTGTCGGTGTGATCGGTGGCTTCTTAAACGGAATGACCAATGCCTCGGGCCCTGCGCTGGCCATCTACCTCTACAGCCTTAAGCTGCCGAAAAAGGAATTCATCAAATCCATCGCCACGATTTTTATCGTGACCAAGATGTCGCAGCTCGTCGCCGTCTCAACCTGGGACCTCTTCACGTTTTCAAGGCTGCTTTTGTCGCTCGAGGTCACGGTTTTCATTTTGGCGGGATTCTACGCTGGCCTAAAGACCCAGGATCGCATCAACCAGAAAACCTTCAACCACGGGCTGCTGATCTTCCTTTTTGTTGTAGGTGTCACTCTGATCATTCGCTCCTTGGTCTAGGGGCGCAAGCTTGCTAGCTTTTCCCCCAAACCTCCTCGGCCGTACGGACCACGAGATCGAGCTTGCGGCGCTGATCGGCGAAGGAAAGCTTGTTGCCCAGTATGGAGGAGGAAAAGCCGCATTGGGGACTTAACCCCAACTTTTCCAGCGGAACATACCGGCTGGCCTCACGGATGCGCCGCTTCAGCTCCTCTGTTTTTTCCAGGTGAGGCCTCTTGGTGGTGACGAGCCCCAAAACCACGAATTTGTCCTCGGGGACATCCTTGAGCGGGTCAAATGAGCCAGAGCGGCGATCGTCGTATTCCAGCAAGAGACGGCTCGCGTTGATGGATCGAAAGAGCTTCCGACTAATGGCGTCATACCCTCCTTCCGAGAGCCACCGGCTCCCCTGGTTGCCGCGTCAGACGTGAAATCCGAAGGTCACGTCGGGGAAGCCTTCCATGACCGCGTTGTCGAGTTCGATGCCCGCGCTCAGCCACTTTTCTAAGCTCCAACCCTGTCGCTCGTAAAAACTGCGGGTTTTTGGGTCGAGTAGGAGACCATAGTGCGGGGCGTCCAGTTGAATATAGGTTGCTCCAAGGCGCACAAGCTCCCTCACCTCGTCGCGCAGGATCTCAACGATATCGGCAAAGAAGGCATCGAGCGTCGGGTAGGCTTCACGAGAGCTCTCAGCGGACCAGAAGTTGGCCCAAAGTCCGGGGCTGGGAAGGGTGATCTTGGGTATGCGGGAAGTGTGAGCTTTCAGGTAGGTGAACTCGTGGGCCGAGAGATGGCGGCGCCGCCGCAATTTTTCTACGGCTCCCAAACCGCGCGGCCGCGCTTTTCTATGTGCCCCCTGCTCGTCGTGCCACTCGCCCCAGAGAAATGCGTCGAGCGTAAACTCCCCGAAGCCGCTCACCGCGGCAGCCATCTGGCTTTGAAAGGACTCCCGGCGCATCTCGCCGTCGGTGACTATCTCAAGCCCAACCGATTCCTGCAGCGCAATCGCCTGGTCCACAGCTCGGCCTTCGATCTCTTTGAATCGGTCGGGGCTGAGGATGCCGGTGGCTAGTTGTCTTTGAGCCTCAAGCAGCTCCGGCGGCCTGAGCAAACTGCCGACTACATCCGCGTGGACGGTAATCACCGTATCTGTTTAATTCAAAAATAGCATTACCTCAACCGTCGCCTCCGATGCGGCTCTCAGCTTCTCAGCCTTCTCTAAAACCCTACTCTAGAGGAGCCACCAATTTTTCACGGGATTCAGGTTAGCTAGGTCTCAAGATCCCGTATCGGCATGCACGGGCAGCGGCAAACTGAAACACTTGCGGCGGGCCATGCGGGGGGAAAAATACCGTCCAAGCTTGGCGTGGCGCTCAGGGGGATCGACGGTCGGCGGAAAATTGAAGGGTCGAAGAGTTACGTCAAGAGTCACGTAACTGTCAACTATCCAGGTCAAGCCTGCTTTTTAACGAACTCTTGATACAACTTTATGACCTCTTCTCTGAGAACTCCCTTTGTCACCTTTATTTTTGATCCAAATTCCCTGAATATCTTTTTGTAAGTTACCTTGCCGGGCCTTTTTCTCGCTGGCTGCATGCTTGCAGGTACGTCGGTATGGTCTGCAGCGATGAACAGCTCCGATAGATTGGCCCAAGCGATGGAGGCGGAGCACATGAGGCAGGGCTCACCCGTGGCGTAAATGGCGCAGCCTTTCAGATCGCGCGTTTTGGCTGTTCTGAAACATTTTTTAATCGCACTGAGCTCCGCGTGCGCGGTGACGTCATGACCCGAAAAAGCCGTGCTATGCGCTCTAGCGACCACTTTCCCATCCCTTACAATGACTGAGCCGAAGGGGCGATTACCCTTATTCAACCCTTTGCGGGCCTCTGCTATCGCGATCTTCATGAAGCCTTCCGTTGTATTTTTCATTCCAAACGCGCCTCGGCGTACTGGGAGCAGAGGGATGAGCCTAAGATTCAGAACTCATCGCTCTCAGCTCAGCGCTTTTGTTAGAGGCCCGGAGCGTAGAGGTTGTTGGGCAGGCCCTTGATGTAATCTACAGCCTCGCTCACTGAGACCACGTCCGCGTATTTGGCATTCATGTCGAAGAGGTTGACCTTGTGCGACGTGGTAAAGCGATCGAAGACACACTCCTCGACGATCGAGACTTTGTAGTTGTAGGAGAAGGCGTCGATGACGCTGGCGCGCACGCAACCGCTGGTGGTGCATCCGGTAACCAGGACGGTATCCGCGTGGACCTCATTGAGCATGCTCGTAAGTGGGGTGCCAAAGAAGGCGCTCGGTTTCTGTTTGCGCACCACGATGTCGCCGTCTTGCGGCGCGATCTCCTCGACGATCTCGTTTCCCTTCGACCACGTTTCCGTCAGGTCTTCTTGGGAGCGGGCATTTTTCGCTTGCCAGCGGCCGAAGGCGACCACATTGGTGCGATCTTCGTTGCCCGTCGTGAAAAAGACGGGCAAATGTTTTTTGCGTGCCACGTCCAGGAGCTCGCGGATGCGGTGAACGCTCTCCCAGCCTTCCTCGCCGCAGCTGTTGCGGAAGCGCTCGACAGACTTGAGGATCGGCTCGGGTTTGTCGCCGACGAAATTATAGTTCATGTCGATGACCAGGACAGCCGGTCGCTGGCCGAAGCCGCCCTTCTTGCCGTATCCGGACTTGGCGAAGACCGCCTTGTCCCTTTCCGTAAAGACATCATCCCACATCGCCATGGTATTCTCCTCTCTTTTGGTCGCTTCTTCGAGAACTGCCCCCTAGATAGCAGATAGCGGGGCTAAGTCAAGAGCTGCGCGAAAACTGTGGTTGGAGGAGCGCCAGGCTTGTGCATGCGGCTCGGTCGGTGCTAAAAATGACGCTACAAGGACGATGAGAAAGCCCGCTATTATTGTCGCCGCATGCGTCCTTTTAAACGGCTGCACGGCCGTTTGGACGACAGGCGAGGTGCCGTTCGTCCCGACACCCTTCGAGGTCGTTGATCGCATGCTCGAGATGGCCGAAGTTAAAAAAGTAGACGTGGTTTACGATCTAGGGAGCGGCGATGGCCGGATCGTGATCCGGGCGGCCAAAAAGTACGGCGCGAGGGGGGTTGGAATTGAGATCGATCGCCCGTTGGTCGATCTCTCTCGCGCCAAGGCGAGGGATGCGGGAGTAGCGCATCTGGTAGAATTTTACGAGCAGGATGCCTTGAACGTCGATCTCTCCCAAGCCACTGTGGTTACCCTCTACATGCTCCCTGAGTTTAATGCCCGGTTGCGACCGATCCTCGCGCAGCAGTTAAAGTCCGGCGCCCGGATCGTCTCCCACGATTTCGATATCGAAGGTTGGGTTCCAAGTAAGGTGGAAAAGATAACCGGTGGATGGTTACACCAGCATGCAATCTATCTTTGGAGAATGGAGGGGAAGGAACAAAATAATGATGACAGCGTGAAAGGAGCACCGAAATGAAAAAGCTTTATTCTCGTCTCTGTGGTTTTTCAGCGGCCCTATTGGTGGGCCTGACCTTTCCTACGCCACTTTTGGCAGCGGGAGAACTCCAAGTTGGCTATAGCGCCATTTCGGCCGCAGTGGCCCCGCTTTGGGCAGCGCAAGAGCGGGGATTCTTTAAAAGGCATGGCCTGGCAACGGAGCTGGTCTATTTCGCGGGAGGGTCTCTAGTGGCTCTGGGGATTGAGGCCGATTCGATTCAGATCGGCCTCTTCAATGTCGGCGCAGGTGTCGAGGCCCGCTTGGCTGGCGGAAGCATGCTTATTATCGGTTCTGTCTATGATGTTTACTATTTCCAGATATTTGGTAAACCTACGATCCAAAGCCCGAAGGAGCTTAAGGGGAAAGTCATAGCCGCCAGCCGTGCCGGCGCGGCCTCGGAATATGGGATTCGCGATGCCCTGGCCTATTACGGGCTCAAAGAGAGCGACTACAAGATCGTCTATGTCGGCGGCACAGATGCCCGCGTCCAGGCCCTACAGCAAGGGCTGGTCGATGCCTCGATCATCTCTCCTCCAAACGGCCTCATCGCTCAAAAACTTGGATTTAAAGAAGTGCTGAATCTTATGCAGATGAAGCTTCCATTTGGCTACCTTGGCATCGGGGCGAAGGATTCCTGGGTGCGGCAGAACCGAGATGCGGTGCGCAATTTCCTCAGAGGCTATCTGGAGGGGCTGGCGCTCTGCCGCAGAGATCGCGAGTATGCCATTCGGCTGATCGGCAAATTCTCTCGGATC
>MGSI01000013.1 GCA_001798455.1 Deltaproteobacteria bacterium RIFCSPLOWO2_02_FULL_57_26
ATCGAATCACGGCCCAAGGAAGGCCCTACCGTCCGTTCTTCGACGATCTCAACAGGCGCGGGAAGGGCCCCCGCCCGTAGCACGATCGCCAGGTCGCGCGCATCCTTCATGTCAAAACTTCCCGTGATCGACGCTCTGCCGCCTCCGATCCGTTCCTGAATGACAGGAGCTGAGTAAACACGGTTATCGAGAATAATGGCTAGGCGCCGCTTGACATTCTCCCCGGTAATTCTTTCAAAGAGCCTCGCCCCGCTCGAGCTCAGAATCAACTCGACGTAGGGGCCTTCCAGCCCGGAGCCAGGGCGCACCCGGGCATCTGCGATGTACTCACCGGTCATCAGGGTGCGGGAATCGAGGAGATAGGGGACCTTTTCCACCGCTGCCCCGTTGCTTCTCGTGCTATAGCCGTAGAGGATCTCGGTTCCCGGCGGAGGACCTTTGCGCACGGCTTCCTCCACGCTGTGGACCTCGTCCACGAGTTTGAACTCGAGCAGAGCGGTCTTGCCGATGATCTCTTTGGCCCTTTCGGGGTCCTGAATGCCAGGCAGCTGCACCAGAATGTCTTGCCGACCGCGACGTTGAATGATCGGCTCGCTCACCCCGAACTGATCAATGCGGTTGCGGATCGTCTCGAGGGATTGGTCCACGGTATCTTCCCTAAGAGAACGCAATTCCCGCTCATGCAGGGCAAGCAAAAACTCCACTCCCCCGGGGTCCGCGCGAGAACTCACCACGACCAGGTTGGAAAACTCGCTTTTGATGAGGTCGCGCGCCTTGTCCGCGCTCGCCGACGGAACCTTGAGCTGAATCTCCGCGCCCTTGCGAACCATCTCGCTATAGGAAACGCTTTTCCCCTTGAGCAGGTTGTCAAGATCCCCTTTGACGCGCTCCACGGTGTTCTCGACCGCCTTTTCCACCTTCACTTCGAGGATCAAGTGGCTTCCGCCTTGGAGATCCAACCCCAGATGGATACGCTCCGCAGGAAGAAAACTGCTCCACCAGAAAGGGACCTCGCCCACGAGTGACGGGACGAGATAGATCAGAGCGGCTAAGGCCACCCCAAGAAAGATCACGATTCGAACGAAGACACCTCGTTGCATAACATGGCTCCTCAGCCGGTTTGCTCCTTAGCTAAAGCCTTTTCTCCTTTCACGATCCCAGCGATCTGCGGCCGCTGCACGCGAATCCGCACATTGGGAGCCACCTCCAAGGTGACTACCGTATCGCTGAGCGCCACCACTTTACCGTAAATTCCTCCCGAGGTCATCACCTCGTCATTTTTCTTGAGCTTCTCCAGCATCCCCCGGTGCTCCTTGGCCTTTTTCTGCTGGGGTCGGATCAGAAGCAAATAGAAAATCACGAAGACCAAGATGAGAGGGGCAAAACTCACCAACGCGCTCGGCCCCGAAGGCACCTGGGCAGTTTGAGCGAACGCTACGTCCCACATATCTTTCTCCTCTCCCGCAATCAGTCAAAAACCAGCCGTCAGGATTGGGAATCCTCCCCTCCCTCGACTTCTGCGCCGTGGCTTCGGAGCCGCGACGCCCAATTCTGGAAGCCCTCTTCTCGGATAGCGCGTCGACAACTCTCCATGAGGCCATGGTAATAGTACAAGTTGTGGAGGGTGTGAAGCTGCGCCGCCAGCATCTCCCCGGCATGATAGAGATGGCGCAAATAGGCGCGGGAAAAATTTCGGCAGCAGTAACAACCGCACGCGTCGTCGACCGGGCGCGGATCCTTGAGGAATTCGGCCCGCTTGATATTGAGCTTTCCCCGAGAGGTGAAAAGGGTGCCGTTGCGAGCGTTCCGGGTCGGCAGGACACAGTCGAAGAGGTCGTAACCGGAGCCGACGGCGAATATTAGATCCTCCGGCCTTCCCACGCCCATGAGATACCGGGGGCGACGCTCGGGCAGAAACCCGGCAGTAAACTCGCCAATCGCATGGAGGGTGGATGGCTCTTCGCCGACTCCCAACCCGCCCACAGCATAGCCATCAAAGGGCAGCAGAGCCAGCCTCTCCACACACGCCGAGCGCAGTTCCCGGTACATACCCCCCTGAACGATCGCAAACAGTGCCTGGTCGCTTCTTCGGTGTGCCTTGAGAGAGCGCTCGGCCCATCTCATGGTCCGGTCGGTTGAGGCCTTAGCGTATTCCTTGGTTGCAGGATGCGGGATGCATTCATCCAGGACCATGGCCACATCGCTGCCCAGTTCTTGCTGAATCTCCACCACCTTCTCTGGGGTCAGCAGATGGCTTGAGCCGTCCAGGTGCGATTGAAAGCGGACCCCTTCCTCGGTGATCTTTCTGAGCCCACCTAGACTGAACACTTGAAATCCCCCGCTGTCGGTCAAAATGGCCCGTTTCCACCCGATAAAGCGATGCAGGCCACCGAGGTCCCGAATGACCTCCACCCCTGGACGAAGATAGAGGTGATAAGTATTGGCCAGCATGATCTGGCATCCGATCTCCTCGAGATCTCGCGGCGATAAAGCCTTCACGCTTCCTTGGGTCCCCACGGGCATAAAGGCCGGCGTCTCGACGACGCCGCGCGCAGTGACGAGACGACCCAGGCGCGCGTTCGTGTGAATATCTTTTTTGATAACTGTGAAACTGAACATCTTTAAACGCCGAGCCACCAGGCGTGAGGCATGAGGCAACAGTCCAAGAATTTTAACTCTCGCCTATTGCCTGTCGCCTTTCGCCTTCTTCAAAGAATGAGCATCGCGTCTCCATAGCTGTAAAACCTGTAGTTAAGTCGGATCGCCTCCCGATAAGCGCGTCGAACCAAATCCAATCCGGCAAATGCCGAGACCAAGATAAGTGGGGTGGAGCCGGGCAGATGAAAATTGGTGAGGAGCCCGTCAATAACACGGAATGCGTATCCGGGATGAATAAAGAGGCGCGCAATCCCTTCATCGGCTTCGATTCTTCCCTTTCGCAGGGCGATCCACTCCAGGGTGCGCGTGGTCGTCGAACCCACTGCGATCACCCTTTTCCCCATCCGCTTCGCCCGCTCGATTTTCTCCGCCTCCTCGGCTTCAAGCTTGTACCGCTCTCCCGCCATCCTGTGATGCTCCACCACCTCGTCCCGCACCGGCTGAAACGTTCCTGGCCCAACATGCAGGGTCAAAAAGGCCCGCTCCACGCCTCTCGAGGCCAACTCCTCCAGGAGCTGTTGGGTAAAGTGAAAACCGGCCGTGGGAGCGGCTACAGCCCCGCGATGGGAGGCATAGACGGTTTGGTAGCGCTCCCAATCCGTGCTCGCCACGGCGCGAGTCCGCTGAATGTACGGCGGCAGCGGAGGCTCGCCCTGCGTCTCAAGCCACTCCATGAAATCGCCCTGATAGTGAAACCTCAGCCCGTATTGCCCTTTGCCCAGATCACCAACAACCTCCGCGAAAAAACCGTCAGCAAAAAAGATCCGGCCTCCCACCCGCGGACTGTTGGCCGCCTCCACCAGGGCCATCCACAGGCTGCGACGCTCATCAAAGGGTTCCAAGAGAAGGACCTCGGCCTTGCCCCCGCTTTCCTTTCTTCCCCGAAGCCGGGCGGGAAAAACCCGGGTGTCGTTTAAAACCAGCACGTCGCCGGGCTGCAAAAAATTCCCCAGGTCCGAAAAGCTGAGATGGCGAAGCTCGCCGCTGCCGAGCTCCACGACAAGAAGGCGCGCCGCCGCCCGATCCCGAGTAGGATAGGCAGCAATTAAAGATTGAGGGAGTTCGTACATGAACTCTTTGAGCTCCATAGGGTGAACCAATGGGGAGAAGGCGAAGCCTCTGAAAGAAAGCCAACGGGTCCGAACGAGACGACGCCGTAACCGCAGATGATTCTAGGTCTCGCTTTTCTTAAGAAAAGGCGTCAACAGGTCGATGGGCACCGGAAAAATTGTGGTAGAGTTCTTTTCTGAGGCCACCTCTACCAGACTCTGCAAGAAGCGGAGCTGCAGGGCGATCGGGTGCTTCGAGATAACCTCGGCTGCGTCCGCAAGCTTCTGAGAGGCCTGAAATTCGCCGTCGGCGTGGATGACTTTGGCGCGTCGCTCCCGCTCCGCCTCCGCCTGTTTGGCCATGGCACGCTGCATCTCCTGAGGGAGGTCGATATGCTTGAGCTCCACCAGGACCACCTTAATCCCCCACGGATCGGTTTGAGCATCGAGGATCTCTTGAATGCGGCTATTGATCTTTTCCCTCGCGGACAGAAGGTCGTCCAGCTCGCCCTGCCCACAGACACTCCGCAGCGTCACCTGGGCAAGCTGAGAAGTGGCGTAGAGGTAGTTCTCCACCTCCCTTATTGCCCGATTGGGATCCAAAACCCTGAAGTAAAGAACCGCATTGACTTTAACGGAAACGTTGTCTCTTGTGATAACGTCCTGGGGCGGGATATCCATAGTGACCGTGCGGAGGTCGATGCGCACCATTTTTTCGATCAGCGGGATGACATAGATGATGCCGGGGCCCCGGGCCTCCACCATGCGTCCAAGCCTGAAGATTACCCCCCGCTCGTATTCCTTGAGGATTTTGACTCCGCTGATAACCAAGATAACGACGATGACCAGAACCGTCGCAACAGGTCCTAATCCGAACATAGCTTCCTCCTCTCTCAGCTCCTTGACTCACCCTCTGACAGCCGCTTCACTTTGAGGCACATCCCGTCAAAGCCGACGACCCTGACCTTTTCCCCTACCGCGATCTCCCCCTCTCCTTCCGCATTCCAGTATTCTCCGTGCACAAAAATCTTCCCCGCAGGACTAAGCTTCACGCGCACATCCCCGATCTCGCCGATCAGACCCTCCAAGCCCAGGGTCGGCTTTCGCCGTTGCGATTTAAAAACGAGATAGCCCACCAAAAACATCAGGATGCTCAGCGTTGCCACCGCCGTGAAGACGATCGAACGATCCACTCCCAGATCCGAAGTTTCCGTGTCAAAGAGCAGCAGGGAGCCCAACGCCAGAGAAATCGCGCCGCCAATTCCGAGGACCCCAAAGCTGGGAACAAAGGCCTCGCCGGCAAGCAACGCGGCTCCCAGTAAGATGAGCACGAGGCCCGCATAATTAATGGGAATAATCTGAAACGAGGTCAAGGCCAAAAGCAAGGCGATCGCCCCCGTCACTCCCGGAAAAATCACGCCGGGGTGGGAAAACTCCATGTAGAGACCCAAGATGCCGGCCATCAGAAGAAGATAAGCAATATTGGGATCCGAAAGGACATTGATGATCTTCTGCTTCAGCCCCATCTCAAACCGCTCTACCCGGGCGTCCTTGAGGGCGAGCGGCTCCTGGCGCCCGTCTATCTCCACTTTCCTCCCGTCAGCCTGACGCAGGAGATCATCGATGTCCCTGGCGACGACGTCGATAACGTTCTTGGCCAAAGCCTCCTTCTCGGTGATCGAGACGCTACGGCGCACCGCCTGAATCGCCCACTCGGTGTTACGCCCGCGCTTTTGGGCGATCGCCTCGCTAAAGGAGGCGGTAAAGTTTTCGATTTTCTCGCCCATCACCCCCTTCACCTCTTGGCCTCCTCCCCCCACGGGATGAGCGGCGCCGATATTGGTCCCGGGGGCCATCGCCGCAATGTGAGCCGCCAGGGTGATAAAAACACCGGCCGAGCCGGCTCCTGCCCCACTGGGCGCCACGTAAACGATCACCGGGACCGGGGCCCCTAGGATCTCCTTAACGATGGAACGGGTTGAGGTGAGGAGCCCACCCGGAGTGTCGAGCTGAATGATCAGGGCCCGGGCCCTTTTCCCCCGCGCCCGTTCGATGCTTCCGCGGATGAAATCATCGACTGCCGGATTGATCCCGCCGTCGATCACAATGAGGTCCACGACGGGGCCGGAAGGGGGTTGGGGCTGGGCCAAAACCGCAAAACCCCCGAGCAGAAGGAGGACGACGGAGAGGAGCCCCCGTTTAGAGAGCAGGCGTCCTGAGCTCTTTGATGACTTTCTTGATGTCTTCCCAAACAAGTTTCTTATCTCCTGGATTGCGCAACAGGTAGGCCGTGTGGAGCGTGGGCATGATCTTGATCCCGCGGAATTCATGCCAAATGCCCCGCAGCCGCATGATGGGAACCTTGGTCTTGAGGAGAGTCTGAGCCGCAAACTTACCCAAGGCCACGATGATCCGCGGCTTAACGAGCTCGATCTGTTTGAGCAAAAATGGCTCGCAGGATTCTACTTCGTCGGGTTCCGGATTACGGTTATCCGGGGGACGACACTTAATCACATTGGCGATGTAGACGTCATCCCTCCGGAGGCCCATTCCTCGGACGATGATATCCGTGAGGAGCTGACCCGCGCGCCCGACAAAAGGCTCTCCCTGCAAGTCCTCATCTCGACCCGGACCCTCGCCGATGAACATGACTTCGGCGCGAGGGTTGCCGACACCGAACACTAAGTGGGTGCGTCCGGGCCAGAGTTTGCAGCGGCGACAATCCCCGATTGCGGAGCGAAGCTCTTCCAGGCTTTGGGCGCGATACGCTTCGGTAGAATCCGAGAAGAGCCCCCCCTCCACTCCGCTAAGCCACCCGGCTTGAGGCGCTCCACCAACCACCCCACCATCTGCGTTACCTACGGGCACAGAACGGATGCCGGCCCGCTCCAAGCGCTGCGCATGGCGCCTCAACGAAGCCACCATCATTCTCACCTCTTCTTCTAGGTCACTCTCTCTGTCCATGCCCGCCACCTTTTCGGAAAAGGCATCTTAGCATCTTCTGCGGCTCCGTAGCAATAACATGTGACGCGCTAAAAGCCTCGCTTCAATTGCCTCAAGTAGAGCACGCGCGCCTCACCGAAAAAGGCGATGGTCTCGGGCCAGCGGTAATCCGCATAGGTGGTGTCAAGCGGGTGGTAGGAACCGGTGTGGTAAAGAAGGGTGACTTCTCCATAGATGCGGGAGCCGAGATAGAGTCGGTGGGGGGCGTTTTTGGTCGAGGCCAGGACCACTTTCCCGGCATCCAAATAGCCCGGATCGATATTGACCCTGCGCCCCCGCATTTCTCCCCTCGTCCAAAGATATTCCGCCTCTATTCCCTGAGTGGCCAGTTTGATCTCCGGCAATCTCTCAGGAGAGGCCAAAGGGGTAAACGAAACAAACTTGCGCCGCAAACCGCTGCCCATCTCCTCGGCATAATAATCCGTCGCCTCCCACGGGAAAATCCCGCTCCGCGACTCTATGGCACCCAACAAGGGAGCCAGGCGAGCCTCCGCGGAAGCCAGAAGATCCTCGGAAGGAGCGAGCAGGGCCACAAAAAACTTGATTGGCTTAGGCTCTGTTGGAATGCCCATAAGCTGTCAGCGATCAGCTTTCAGCCAAAAGCTGACTGCTGAGGGCTGAAGGCTATCTGCTATTTCTTATTTCGATGAGATAATCGTAGATCCGATCCGCCAGCTCCTCTTTGCTCATGAGGGGGAGGGAGTGGACGGCGCCCTTTCGGTCCATGAGGGTAGCCGCATTGGTATCCCCTTCAAACCCGCTCCCCTCTTGCGTCACATCGTTCGCAACGATCAGGTCCAGATGTTTCTCGCGAAGCTTTTTCGTCGCATTTTTGACCAGCGCCTCGGTTTCCGCCGCAAAACCGATGAGGATTCGACCGTTCTTCCTCTCTCCCAGCTCGCGCAAAATATCCGGGTTGGGTTGGAGCTTGAGGACAATCGGGCCTTCAGCTCGCTTGAGCTTTTTGCTGACATACTGCTCGGGCCGATAGTCGGCCACTGCCGCCGCCATCACTACCGCCGTGGCGTTGGCAAACTCCTGGAGGACGGCCTCGCGCATTTCGGCCGCAGTCCTCACGGAGATGAGCCGGGCCCCGGAGGGAGGAACCAGGGAGGTCGGACCGCTGACCAAGGTCACCTTGGCCCCTCTTCTCAGACCGACGCGTGCGAGCGCGTACCCCATCTTTCCCGAGGAACGATTGGAGACATACCGAACGGGGTCGAGGGGTTCTTGATTGGGACCGGCGGTAATGAGGAGCCTCTCGTCAATCAAATCCTTTTTTTTTAGCAGCCGACGAATTTCTTCCAGGATGTCTTCCGGCTCGGGCAACCGCCCTTTCCCTTCATAGCCACAGGCCAGATAGCCCTCAGTGGGCTCGATGAAATGATAGCCGAGGGCTTTCAGTTTCCCGATGTTCTCCTGCAGGATAGGATTTTCAAACATGTGGACATTCATCGACGGAGCAATCAGCACCCCCGCTTTGGTCGCCATCAGGATAGTCGTCAGCAAGTCGTCGGCGATGCCGGCTGTGATTTTGCCAATGATATTGGCCGTCGCCGGAGCTATGACGAGCAGGTGAGCCTGACCAGCCAAGCGGATGTGGCCGATTTCGGATTCCTGCGTGAGACTGAACGTCTCGGTAGCGACAGGACGTCCTGAAAGGGTCTGAAAGGTCAACGGCGTTACGAACTCCATAGCTTCCCGAGTCATGACGACCTGCACAGAAAACCCCTCTTGGACGAGCAGCCGCACCAGTTCGGCCGCCTTATAGCAGGCAATACCGCCCGAGACCCCCAAGACTATGGTTCTTTTCTCCGCGTCCTCCACGATCTAAAAATAGCCAATTCAACAGGCCATTGCAAACCGAGGGACTTCGCCATGCGTCTTCAAGGCACGGACATTCTTGCGCCAATTTTTGCTTCCAGATTTTGTCACCCGAGCGTTTAAAACTGTCTAGCCCCGTTGGTTCTCCCTCTCGAACCCCTTGATTCATCAGCGATTCAAAAAGAGAAAAGCTTGGCCGCGCGGGTTGGCATGATTTTAGCTTCTTTGCCACTCTTTTCACTTGGAATGCGGAGGAAAAACGAAAAACCTTGACCTCCATACTCACTTCGTGTAATTGACAACCAAAGCGTAGAAGCAGGAGACGCAAAAAATGAAGATATGTCAGCGGTCGATCAGAATCCTGAGTACGGCGGCCCTAGTTTTTGTAATTGGAGCCGGGAGCCGCGGTGGCGTGGCCGTGGCGGGCGCCGCGGAGGAGAGCTCTGCACGCAGCTCTGAGGGATCCGTGGCCGGCCAAGACTTCGAGGAGGACCCGTGGGAACCGTTCAATGAGGGGATGTTCTCCTTCAATCGGCAGTTCGATCGCACCGTCGTAAAGCCGGTGGCGACGGTTTGGGAAGCCGTACTCCCCGATCTAGTACGGAGAAGTCTCGGAAACGCACTGGACAACCTTGCAGTGGTACGCCGCGTGGTGAACAACCTGTTGCAACTGAAGCTTGAGGGAGCGGCTCGGGAGATGGTCCGCTTCACCGTCAACAGTACGTTTGGAATCGCGGGATTGTTCGATGTTGCCCGGGATGGCGTCGGCATCGCTCCGAGCGACGAGGACACCGGGCAGACGCTGGGCGTCTACGGAGTTGGGACCGGACCTTACCTCGTGCTGCCATTTTTGCCGCCGATGACGGTCCGAGATGGGATTGGGTTCGCTCTCGACGGGGCTATGAACCCTCTCAACTACTTCGTTCCTCTCGGAGCCACCTTTGGCCTCTACGGCACTAACGTCGTGAATGAGCGATCACTTCATCTGGATCAGTTCGAGCGCGTTGAGGAAGCGACGATCGACCTTTACAGCGCCGTGCGCAACGCTTATCTACAAAGGAGAGCAGCGGCCATCAGGGAATGATGGCGTAAACCGGTGATGGCGAAGAAAGGGAAGCTTCTTAAGGGAAAGAAAATCGACCCCAAACCGATTTCTCCCTCCACCTCTCTGACCGAACTGGTAGACAACAATTTTATCTCCTACAATGGGGGGCGCCTGCGCGAGGCCTGCCAGCTCTTCACGGAGAAGGTCCTCCAGGACAACGTGACCGTCGGCGTGAGCCTCAGCGGCGCTCTGACTCCCGCCGGGCTGGGCATTTCTGCCTTGATTCCCCTCATCGAATACGGTTTTGTGGACTGGATCGTCAGCACGGGGGCCAACCTATACCACGATACGCACTTTGCGATAGGGCTCTCGATGCATCGAGGAACCCCCAATGCCGACGATGTGCTCTTACGGGAACAGGGCATTGTCAGGATCTACGATATCTTTTTCGATTATGAGATTCTCATCTCTACCGACGACTTCTTCCGCGAACTCCTCAAGTCCCCCGAGTTTCAAAAGGAGATGGGCAGCTCCGAACTCCACTACCGGGTGGGAAAGTATCTTTGCGAGCGGGAAAAGATCCTGGGAACCGAAAGAAAGTCTCTCTTGGCTGCCGCGTATCAGTACGGCGTCCCCATCTATACCTCTTCACCCGGGGATAGCTCTATCGGCATGAACGTCGCGGCTCTGGCGCTAAAAGGAAACCAGTTGAAGTTTGACGTCTCTCTGGACGTCAACGAGTCAGCGGCCTTGGTTCTGGAGGCCAAACGAACCGGGGGCAAGAGCGCAGCCATCATCCTGGGAGGCGGTTCGCCCAAGAACTTCCTCTTGCAGACCGAGCCCCATATCCAGGAGGTTTTGAGCCTCAGCGAGAAAGGCCACGACTATTTTATTCAGTTCACCGACGCTCGGCCGGACACGGGCGGGCTCTCCGGGGCCACGCCCGGCGAGGCCGTGAGCTGGGGGAAAATCGATCCCGATCAGCTCCCCGACTCGGTCGTCTGCTACGTCGACACCACCATCGCCCTGCCCCTCTTCACCGCCTATGCGCTGGCGAAACACCCGCCGCGGAAGCCCAAGCGCCTCTTTGATCAGAGGGAGCGCTTGCTGCAAAACATCACCAAAGAATTCAAAGAAAAGTTCGGCAAGATCAAACTCCGGTAGGCACACGCCCCGCAACGAGCGTTGCGGATTAACCCGCTTCGTTAGTGGAAGAAATAGCCGCGCAGGTGGGCCAGGCGCGCGCGGATGCCGCTCCGCAAGGGCTCCAGACCAGCCCGGCTCCACACCCTCCCCTGTCCCAAATCGTCGAACAGTGAATAGGAAACCGGAGTGATCAGGAGCGTGATGAGGAGGGAGAGGACCTGGCCGCCGATGATCACTTTGGCCATCGAGGCGCGCGAGGCTGCCCCCGGCCCCTCCCCCAACGCTATAGGAATCATGGCAAATACCAGCATCGCGGTCGTCATCAGAATGGGGCGCAGGCGCGCGTGGTTGGCCTCGAGGATCGCCTGGTCTCGCTCCATGCCCTGGGCGCGCAACGTGTTGGTGTAGTCGATCTGCAAAATCCCGTTCTTCTTAACGATGCCGAACAACATGAACAGACCGAACATCGCGTAGATATCCAGAGGCTGACCCAACAGGAGGAGGGACAACAGAGCGAAGGGCAAAGTCAATGGCAGAGCCAGCATGATTGTGATCGGATGGAGGAAGCTCTCGAACTGGGCAGCCAAGACCATATACATGAAGATGAAACTCAAGGCGAAGGCAAGGGCGAAGTTTCTCATGGTCTCGGCGAATACTTTGGCACGGCCGGTGAAATCCGCGGTGTAGGTCGGCGGCAGGTTGAGTTGCTTCACCATGGCCTGGACCCTTTCCACCGCCTCTCCCAACGGCAAGGAAGACAGAAGGTTGGACACGATGGTCACCTTGCGCTGGCGGTTGTAGCGATCGATCTGCGATGGACCCAGCTCCTCACGAAGGTCGACCAGGTTGGCCATCTTCACGAGTTCCCCGCTTTTAGACGGCGCGGTGAGGTTCAGGACCGCCCGCGGATCGTCTCGCTTGTCCTTAAAGGCTCTCAGCCAAACATCGAACTGCTCGTCCTCCTCTTTATATTTAGAAACCGGTTCCCCCCCAACGTACGTCTGCAGGGCGGATGCGATATCCGCGACTTGGATGCCGAATTCCGAGGCTTTCTGTCGGTCGATGTGGGTGCGCAGCTCCGGCTTGCGCACGGATAATGTGGTGTCAATATCCACGAAGCCGGGAATCTGTCGCATCTGCGCGATGACCTGATCCGTATAGTTCTGGAGCTCTACGAGACTGGGTCCGCGCAAGTTGAACTCCAGGTCCGAGAAACGCGTACCGCCCCCCGACCATGACGCCACCCCTTGAACACCGACGCGCAGGTCCGGATAGTCGTCGAAGATCTTGCGGGCGTCTGCCATGACATCGAACTGGCTGTAGCCCCTCTGGGAAAGGTCCACGAGGCGGGTATAGATCGATCCGGTGGTAACATCTCCCTCTCCGGGTTTCACCCTGCCCGTCGTATCCCCAATCGTCGTTAGGATCTTGGTCACCCCGCGGAGTCTTCGAATCTTCCCCTCCAGCTCTCGAAACAGCCGGTCGGTCTCCTCCAGGCTATAACTTCCCGGAGTCTGCACGATAATCTCAAATTCGCTCTGGTCATCGTTCGGGATAAAGGTCTTTCCCACTCCGAAAAAAAACGGGACGGTCGAGAAGACGGTCACGACGCCAGCCAGAACGATCGCCCAGCGATGCCGGAGCGACCAAGCCAGGATCCACCCATAGGAGCTATCCACCCAGGAGTAAAAACGGCTCTCCTTGGAAGACCTGGCGCCGTGCTTGACCTTGAGGAAACGCGAGCTCAACATCGGGGTCAGGGTGAAGGAGATAAGCAGGGACACTGCCACCGCAAAGGCCACGGTGATGCCGAAGCTCTTGAAAAAGCGCCCCACCCGACCCGCCATGAACGCGAGCGGAACGAAGATCACCAGGAGGGACAGGGTCGTCGCCATGACCGCCAGCGCGATCTCCTTGGTCGCCTTGGAGGCCGCATCCCTGGGAGATTCGCCCTTCTCCTCAACGTGGCGAAAGATGTTTTCCAAAATGACTACGGCGTCGTCGACGACGATCCCGACCGCCAAAACCAGGCCCAGCATCGTTATGTTGTTGAGCGTAAACCCCATATAGCGCATCAGGGTAAAGGTGGAGATGATGGACGCCGGGATCGCGACGGAAGCTATGAGGGTGCTTCGCCAATTGCGCATAAACAGGAGTACGGTCAGGACAACCAGCCCGGCGCCTAAGAGAAGGTGAAATTTGACCTCTTCGATGGATCGCCTGATGAACCGTGATTGATCGACGATCACCTCGGTGCGAATATCCGTGGGGAGGACAGCCTGGAGTTGGCGAAGCCTCTCTTTGACCCGATCTACCACTTCTACAGTATTGGTGCCCGATTGCTTTCTCACGATCAACTGGACGGCGTTCTCGCCATCCAGCCGGGAGAGGCTCCGGGGTTCCACGACGCCGTTCTCCACGTTTCCGATGTCCCGGATCGTGATCGGACGGCCCTGAAAGTTCCCGACAATGAGGTCGTTAAAGTCCGCCGCCCGCTGGATCCGCCCCATGGTTCGCAGCACCAGCTCCCGCCGATCCTCGTCCACCCGCCCCCCGGGAATCTCCACGTTTTGGGCCTGAATGGCGCGCTTCACCTGGCCGATCGGTAGGCTATAGGCGGCGAGCTTGTCGGGGTCGACATGGATATTGATCGCCCGCTCCCGTTGGCCCACCATGATCACCGCCCCGACCCCTCGGAGCGTCTCGATGTCCTCCTTGATCCGCTTGCGGGCGATCTCGCTGACCTCGCGGAGGTTCCTCCTGCCGGAAACCGCAATCTTCATGACGGGAGCAGCATCGATGTCGAACTTCTGGATCACCGGCGGATCGGTGCCGACCGGAAGCCGAGAAAGGATCGTGGAGACTTTGTCCCGCACGTCCTGGGCCGCCACCTCTCCGTCTTTTTCCAAAACGAACTGAATCGTGATCGTGGACAGACCTTCCTTTGTCACGGAACGCAGCTCATCGATGCCGTCAATTGTGTTGATGATCTCCTCAATGGGTTTGGTGACCGAGGTTTCCATCTCCTCGACGCTTGACCCTGTGAGGGTGGTCGTGACGGTGACGGTCGGGAGGTCCACGTTGGGGAAGAGGTCCACGCCCAGCCCCACATAAGAGAACAAACCCAGCACGACCAGAGCCAGGATGAGCATGGTGGCGAAAACGGGACGGCGGATGCACAGATCAGCGAGGCTCATAAATTAGTGAACAGTGAATCGTGAATAGCGAATAGCAAATAGTCAATAGCAAATAGTGAATAGACCCGTTCCCCACCATTCGCCATTCGCGATTCGCCATTCGCCATTTGCTATTTGCCATCTTTAAGCGGCATCACCGGCCCGCTGACCTGGACGCGCATACCATCGTTCAGTCGGGTAAGGCCGGAAATGGCGACGAGCTCCCCGGGTTTAAGCCCGCGGACAATTTCCACCTCGTTACCCCCTACCCGCACCCCGGTCTCGACGACTCTCTCCCGGGCCACGTCGTTGTCGACGACGAAAACCTTTGTGATACCCGCAAAGGTAGCCAGGGCCTGCTGTGGAACCGTCAGCGCGGTGGGGTCCAGCCGGGCGAGAATCGAGGCCCTGGCGAAGAAGCCGGGTTTCAGGTGCCGCTCCGGGTTTTCCACCAGACCTTCTACCAAGAAGGATCGGCTGGCAATTTCAGCGGACGGACTGACGCGGGAAAGCCTTCCCTTAAACAGCTTATCCGGAAAGGGGTCTACCTTGACCTCCACGAATTGCCCTACTTGGATGTCCGGAGCATACCGCTCCGGAACCAAACCCCGAAGCTTGAGGGGGTGATCCTGGACGACCGTAAAGAGCACTCCACCCACTTTGACGAATTCACCGGCGGAGACAAACCGCTTGCTGATCGAGCCCGCAAGAGGCGCATGGATGACCGTGTCCCGAAGCTTTTTCCTGGCCGTTCCCAATTGGGCGTCCTTGCTGTAGGCGAGAGCCACCAGGGCCCTCGCCTCCTCCAGGCTATTTTTATATGCGGCCAAAGCCGTCTTATACCGGGTCTCCGCGCTATCGGACTCCTGCGCCGAAATGACCTTTTCCTCGAAAAGGGTTTTCATTCTTTTCCAACTGGCCTGGGCGTCGTTCAATTCGGCCCGGGCCTTAATGACGGGAGACGTCCGCGTCACGTCGAAGTCGAAGGGGGGGATCCTCTCCAGGCCCAATTTGGCCAAGGTCTCCTTGAGGCTGGATTCAGCCTGCCCCACCGCGAAGCGGAACTCCGTATCCTGGATGCTGGCTAATACCTGTCCTTCCCGGACGCGATCGCCCATGTCCACGGAGGTAGAGGCGATCCGTCCTTCCACCTGGGAGGCCACCGTAACCTCCTCGTTGGCGTAAAGTGTGCCAACCACTTCCACGGTGCGCTGGACTTTCTGCGTTCTGACCGGCGTTACGGTGACAGGGATGGGTGGGTCAATACCTTGCCCCTTTTCGGGCTTCGCCGCCGACGTCCTCCGGTCACATCCGTAGAGAGCGATCCACAAGAGAAACGCGCTGAGCGGAAGCGAAAGTTTTGTTATCCTCATCATTCGTCGATCGTTTTCTTTCTATTTTGTTTTCCCTGTTGCCTACTTCAGAACCTCGCCCACCAGGGGTCGGCCTCTTTTTTGGGCGCCTCGACCTTGATGTTGTAGTAGTCTAGAAGGGCGCCTTCGGCCAGCCTGAGGCGCGAGAGGGAGTCGTTATAATCCGTGATCGCTCGTAGCTCTGCGCCCTGGGCATCAAGAAACCGGGATTGAAAATCAATCACGTCCTTTTGCGTGACCAGCCCCACCTCGAAACGCTTCTCCTGCCCCCTGAGGTTTTCTTCCGCAAACTCGCGGGCCTGCCGGGTGCTTTGGATTCTTTTAAAGTTGGCCTCCACATCCCCCAAGGCTCGCTCCACCTCCAGAGCCACCTGCGAAACCAGATCCCGGTGGCGCGCCCTGGCCTGATCCAGCTCGATACGGGCGCGGGCGAAGTTGCTCCTGGCCCGCGCATTGCCCAAAGGGAACTGAAGGACAACTCCAACGCTGTAGTTGTAGAAGTTGCCGCTGCCGAGGCGGTCAAGGGAGGTCCGGTAGTTGCCCGGGAAGGGGCTTGTCTCGCCGGGCTTGAGGTCTCCAGCCAGGCCGGTTAAGCCGGCCCCTGCCTTCAAGTCGAGCCGGGGCAGAATCTGGTTTTCCGCGTAGCGGATCTGAAGGGCCTGATTTTGGACATTGAGATCGGCAGAGAGGATCTCAGGCCTGTGGGTTAGAGCGCCCTCCAGACTGCGGGCACGGTCAACCTTAAAGGGGAGTATGGAGGGGGATTCTGCCGGCTCGATCTTGCGCGGGAGAAAGGTCGCCTTGGGGTTCAGGTTGAGTGTAAGTCTGAGATTTGTCCGGGCAATCCCAAGATCGTTTTCGGCGACAATCACCTGCTCCTCTCTGCGGGCCTTCTCAGCTTGGGCCTCCATGACCGCCACCGGCGGAAGAACCCCGGCACGCACCCTCGCCTGGGCACTGTTCAGGAGGGCCTCGGCCAACTCCACTCCCTTCTGCTGGACCCGCAAATTTTCTTTGGCAAAAACCACCGCCCAATAGGCCTCGGTGATGCGTTGAATCAACTGTGCCAGACGGGTCTGATAGGCGAACAGGCTGATCTCCTCGCGGTTTTCGTCGATGCGCACGAAGATCGTGGTCAACCCCAAACCAAAATCGCGCAGCATGGGCTGGAGGAGAGAAAATCCCAGATGGGGACGGTATTGCGGCTTGAGAACTTGGTTGGGCAGGCTGCTGACGAACCGATTATTAAGGAACGAGATCTCCATTTGGGTCCCGGTCCGCAACAGTTTTTTCAGGGAAAGGTTGGCGTTCCTGTTCGTGGTGGTCTGAATCGGTTGAGAGAACGTGCTGGCTGTAGTCCCTTTCGGGTCAATCGTGTAGTCTTTGTTGAATTCCAGATTCAGCGTGGGATCGAAAATCGATTTCTCGATCATCGTCTGCTCGGCGGCGCGAAACGGCTCAAGCCGGTCCACCACAATGCCCGGGTTGTTATCGAGCCCCACCAGAACAGCCTCCCTGAGCGTGAGGCTGGACGTCTCTTCATCCGCGGTGCGGAGAAACTCAAGGGTGTACTTGCCCGGCGGAGGCGGATAGGGGGTCCACTGATCCACGAAGAGACGCAGCGGATTGGGCGTTTCCCGGTAGTCGGCCGGCTTGGAGGAAACGTCGGCCGCATAAGAAAACGAAAGCGATCCCATCAGCAACCATCCCAGAAGGCCGAGGCAGCATAGACGTTTCATAGTCTCCCCTCAAGGTTTGCAACCGTCTGTTTTCTGGCGCGTAAGAGCAGCGCGAGGAATCGGATCAACGCCTCCGCTTCTTTCTTCTGCGACGATTTGGTCAAACCCAGCATCCTCTTCTGCGCGACGCTGATCGTCATTTCGTTGATATAAAAGGCTGCCCGGGCGGTATCGACCGGGTAGAAGACCTTGCGCCTGACTCCCTCGTCGAGAATCTTTTTGATGTGGCCTTCATGCCGCTCCCGGTACTTGAGCAACCGCCGCGATTGCTGTCCCGCCGGGCTATCCCGTAAAAGACGGCGGTCCAAGAGTAACGTTCGCAGCAAGTCCCTGTGCTGTTCCATAGTATCCATCTGTGCGTGCACCAGTTGATACAGCCTTTCCCGGGGAGGGGCCTTGGGATCCACCCGGCTTTCGATCTCCTGAACCATCTGCGAGGCGATTTCCTCGATGGCTCTGAAAATCAACTGGTCCTTGTTGCGAAAATAAAGGTATATCCCCCCCTTGGTGATCCCTGCCTCCTCGGCGACCCGCTCCATCGTCACCGCATCAAAGCCCCGGAGGGCGATGATCTTGCGGGTCGACTCCAGGAGGGAACGGGTGCGAAAATCCTGCAAGATTGCCGTGCGCGGGATACGGACCAAGGCGTGAACCTCTATTCAGTTTACTGACTGCCTATTCATTACCCCGGGTCACCGCGCTTGTCAACCCGCCCTTCGGTTCTCTGGTCCACCGCCGGGCACGCTATTGACAACTTTTTTGCGGTTCATTATGAAGAGAGCGCGAAGCCGACAAACCCGATGCCCCGCCGACTTCGGGGTGCCGCGCTGGCCTCTCAAGGGTCTGGCCAGCCAAACTCCATCGACCAGAGGGTGAATCATGCCCAAGACTAAAAAGAAAACTGCCGGCCGAACAGGCAAGGGAAGGCCCCGGAGCCTTTTTGAGGACGCCTACCACGAAGAGGCGGAAGATCAGGACCTGCCCAGCGACGAGGCAGGCAGGCTCAAGATCAAGAAGAACTACGAGGAGCTCCTGGGGATCCGGATAGAGAAACTCAAGGGCCGCGTTCTCAACCGCGAAAAAATCAACAAGAGCGTCGACGGCATCTACTTCATTTGCGCGGAGTGCAAGAAGGTGTGCCACAATCTCGATGAGGGACTCGTTGAGGACCCGCAGAGGCAAATTAACCTCTGCGGCGCGTGCGCCAAAGAGAAAGGCATCAGGGGCACGGCAGCCTGAGACCTCGTAAGACCTCTCTCAACTCAGCCGCTAACGGGCTTTCTACAATCAGTTGTTGGCCGGTCCTGGGGTGGCGAAACTCCAGACTGAAGGCGTGTAGGAATTGACGCCCCAGAGCGGGAGGGAGGGGTCGCTCCCTCGCGTAAAGCGGATCCCCCACGAGCGGGTGGCCCAACGCCGCCAGATGGACACGGATCTGGTGCGTCACCCCCGTCTCCATCTCTACCCGCAGCAGGCTAAAGCCGCGGGAATACGCAACCGTTTGAAATCGCGTCCTCGCCTTCCACCTCTTCGCCGCTCTTTTTCGGCCTCCCTCTCGCCCGCTCAGCTTCATCTTTCTTCGGTCTTGCGGGTCGTGGATCAGCGGATCGTCGATGACGCCCCCGCTACCAGCCTTTCCCCACACGAGGGCCCAATATTTTTTGCGCACGCGGCCGCGGCGAAATTGTGAGCGCAGATGATCAAAAGCCTCCTGGTCCTTCGCCGCTAAAACGATGCCCGAGGTGTCCCGATCAAGGCGGTGGACGAAGCCCGCCTCCCACCGATTCCCGCCCACACCAACCAGAGCGGGCCGGATCGCGGCCAGATAGTTGGCCAGGGCCCTTGTCTCTCTCCCAGAAAATCCATGCGTGGCAACGCCGGCGGGCTTGTCGAGAGCCAAAAGGCAATCGTCCTCGTAAAGAATCGAGACCTTGAGGTCCCGGGTGGGGACGGGGCTTTCAGCCAACAGGTCGGGAAAACCCCTGAGAGCCAAGACGCAACCGCCGCAAAGCCTGTCCCCCTTCTTACCGAGCCGTTGATCGACCCGGAAAGCCCCCGCTTCGATGGCCCGGCGGGTCTCCCGCAGCGAGAGATGGGGCAGACAACGTCGCACGAAATCGTCTAGACGAATCCCGTCCTGGCCGGGCGGGACCGTCCAGGCGCGAGTCACAGAAGCGAACCCTTGATCCGGCATCTCCTCTCCCATAATATGATGACTTCCGGAAACAAGAAAACAAGATGCGAGGCCAGCACTACGGCGTAATCATCGCAGGCGGCAGAGGGACGCGTTTTTGGCCCCTGAGCCGATCCTCGCGACCCAAGCAGCTCCTTAGGATCTTGGGCGAGAACAGCCTGATTCGGGAGACCGTGAATCGGGTTTTACCTCTGTTCGGTCGGGACAAGCTGCTGGTAGTCACGGTGGCCGACCACTACGAGGCCGTCCGCCGAGAGCTGAGATTTTTACCCGCCGCGAATTTTCTTATCGAGCCACAAGGGCACAACACCGCTCCGTGCATCGGCCTGGCCGCCCTCGAGCTCATCGCTCGGGATCCCGACAGCATCATGAGTGTCCTGCCGGCTGACCACTGGATCTCTGATCCACCAGCCTTCTCGCGCACGCTCAAAGGCGCCGCAAAGTTGGCTCGGGAACACGACGCTCTGGTCACCCTCGGAATCGCGCCCGAATACCCGGAGACCGGTTACGGCTATATCTTGACGGGAAAAAAAATCACGGGACCGCGGGGCCTATCAGTCTACCGCGTCCAAGGGTTTAAGGAGAAGCCGTCGCTAAGGAATGCCCGCCGGCTGTTGCGGGTGAGGTCGCTATGGAACAGCGGCGTTTTTGTCTGGCGGGTCGCGACCATTTTAGAGTCTCTGGAGCGCTATGCCCCGTCGCTCTCCGCCGGCCTGAAGACGATCCAAGTAGCCGCACACGCCCGGGGGCTTGGCGCCGCGCCGGCCCATCTTCGCGCCGTTCTTCGAAGGGAATATCGCAAGATGCCCAACCTATCGATCGATTACGCCGTGCTGGAAAAGGCGGGGGCCGAAGGGAGGGTGTTGACGGTGAAAGCGAAATTCGGCTGGAGCGATGTGGGAAATTGGGCCGCGGCCTACCGGATGCTCACTAAAGATAGGCACGGCAATGCCGGGGTGGGACATTGGGTGAGTCTCGATTCGAGGCATTGTCTGGTCTATTCCCCTAAGCGATTGATTGCACTGATGGGGATCGAGAACGCCGTAGTTGTCGATACCCCGGATGCCGTCTTGGTGGGCGATTTGAGGCGCGCTCAAGAAGTCAAGAACTTGGTCGATGGCCTGGAGCGCCAGGGATATCGTAAATTTACCCGCTGAAAGGACACACGAGTCCGGATGATGTCTAGAGGGCCGCTGCGCGAAGGCGAGCCGGTGATCTTTTTTGATCGGAAGGAGAGGGAATACCTCAGACGGCTGGAGCGAGAGAGAAAAATCTCCATCCGCGGAGGAAGGATCGCCATCGAGGAGATCATCGGTCAAGAGGAAGGCGTGATTATACGCTCCTCGATGAACGAGCCCTTTGTAGTCCTCCGGCCCACACTGGCGCAGCTTATCCCCAACCTCCCCCGCCAGGCACAGGTCATTTACCCTAAGGACATCGGCATGATCCTCGTATGGGCCGATATCTTTCCTGGCGCCAAAGTGACAGAGGCGGGCGTCGGACCGGGAGCCCTGACCATCGCCTTACTGCGTGCGGTGGGGCCGGAAGGGCATCTGATCTCCTACGAG
>MGSI01000014.1 GCA_001798455.1 Deltaproteobacteria bacterium RIFCSPLOWO2_02_FULL_57_26
CTGACTAGGAACCGGGTCAAGGAGATCCTGGCCAACAAGGAGTACTCGTTTCTGGAACAAAAAGTCGCGCTCTTGGATATTGAAGGAGATAACCTGATCCTAAAAATTACCTTCCTACTGGAATACCGCAAGCGGATGATTTCGATAGAGGAAAAGGATCGCATCGTCCTCGCCTTTAGTGAGTTCAAGATCGAGGACTGGGGTGACGGGGTCCGTAAAATCGGGGATATCGAATGAGTCCCGACTGTGGGTCTATGATTCGGGAGCGGCGCGAATCACCAAGACTGGTTCTCCAGAGTGGCGGACCACGCGCTCGGTGACACTCCCCAGCACCCACCGCCCGATCCCGGATCTGCCATGCGTGCACATAGCGACCAAGTTACCAGGGGTTCTTTTGGCGTAGGCGATAATCTCGCCGCCCGCATCGCCCTTCAACAATACCTGAGACACTCTGTCCGCCCCCTCATCTCGTAATTCCTTACTTTTTCTCTCAAGATAGGATTGCGCCTCGGTTCTGATCTCTTGCGCCAAGCGCTCCAGGTCGGGCACGTAACCTTCAGCGTCATAGGCAGGTGGCAAGACCGAGTAAACCCGTACCAGAATCAGCTCAAGCTTCGCTTTCCTAGCCAGCTCGGTAACGTACGGCAGCACTGTTTCCGCGAGGTCAGAGCCATCCAGAGCCACGACGACCGTTTTCAACGCTGCCTCGCCCTCACTAATTGCCCCCTGGCCCGGACGGACAAGGAGCAGATGATTCCTACTCCCATGGAGAACTTTATCAGCGACGCTTCCCAAGAGCCAACGCTGTGCTCCGGAACGCCCGTGCGTCGCCATGGCTATCAGAGTCTGAGCTTGACCGGCATCCCAGTCAGCGATGACTTCCGCCGCCTTTCCCAACGCGACTTCGCGAGTTACGGAATTGATATCTGGAAACGAGCGGGCCACAGCTTCCAGATACTCCGATCCTTGAAGGGGGGGAGAGTAAGCCGCGAGGCGGGCAGGGTCATTCACCCGCAGCAGCTCGACGGGAATTCCAAGCGCTCTAGCTAGAAAGCGGGCGTAGGGCAGGATGTGCTCAGCCAGCTTGGATCCGTCTAGGGGTATCAGGATTTTTTTGTACATTCAAAACTTATAACCGATCTTGCGGAGCAAGTCCTTACGCCACGCGATGTCGCTTTCCCCCTCGATCCCCTGAGGTCTCCCGCCGTCCACCACACCCAAAACCCCTCTTCCCTGCTCCGTCTCCGCGAGGACCACCTCCACCGGATTTGCGGTAGCGCAGAAGATGCGGCAAACTTCGGGGATCATCTTGATCGCGTTGAGCACGCTGACAGGGAAAAACCCCGCGCCCAAGAAAAGGACGAAGCTGTGCCCTGCCGCAAGCGCCAGCGCATTGCGCTTGGCCAACTCGATCATGGCATCGTCGGTGCCGCTCCAGCGTACGAGCCTTGCGCCCGAAGACTCACAAAAGCCGAGCCCGAACTTAATCCCCGGGTTGGCCTGGACCATCGCCTCGTGAATATCTTCCACGGTCTTGATAAAATGACTCTGACCCAGAATGAAGTTGATATCATCCGGCTTCTCGATCTTCACGGTGACAAGCTGCATCAGCGATTCTCTTCAGGGCCTGCGGACAGATCGGTTACGCTGCTAAAGGCGCTCGAACGATCAGAACCGGGTTGCCGCCATGGCGGACCACGCGGTCGGTCACGCTTCCCAAAACCCACCGCCCGATGCCCGACCTGCCGTGGGTGCACATCCCGATGAAGTTGTCAGGTGTCTTCTTCGCAAAGTCAATGATGCTTCCTGCCGAATCTCCCTCCAGCAATTCATAGGAGACTTTGGCCCTCTGCGACTGCAACTGCTGGACCTTGTCCGCCAGATATTTTTTCGCGCCCTCTTTAATCTCCTCCAGAAACCTATCCAGGTCGGGCGTGTATGCCTCAGCGTCGGCGACGTAACCGCCGGTTAACAAGGAATAAACTCGCAGCAGGACAACCTCCAGATTCATTTTCTGGGCCAACGCCGTGATGTGGGGCAAAACCGCCTCGGCCAAATCGGAGCCGTCAAGAGGCACCATGACTTTCTTCAAAACAGCCTCACCTTCTGACGCCCTTTCGTTGGCTGGCCGCACGAGGAGCAGAGGATTGGCCGCCGCATGCAGAACCTTATCAGCGACGCTCCCCAAGAGCCAGCGCTGAACGCCGGAGCGCCCATGGGTTGCCATCGCGATCAGGGTATCGGAATTAGCAGAGCCCTTTTCCACAATAGCATCAGCCGCATTGCCCATCGCGGTAGAACAGGTAACGTGGGAAGGGACCGGGAACGAACGCGCTATCGGTGTGAGGTACTCTAGGCTATCGCGCTTCATGTCGGCCTCCACGAGGTCGACGTAGCGCCCCTGCAGTGGATCGGTGAAAGCTGAAATGACTTCCGGCCCGATGACGACCAGGAGCTCAACCGGGATGGTCAAGGCCCTTGCAAAGAACCGCGCGTAGGGAAGGATTCCCTCAGAAAGCCTCGACCCATCGAGCGGCACCAGAATCTTCCTATACATGATCTCTCCTCCCGGCTAGTCAACCTTGACCTTGATTTCCTTCCTCTTGGCCTCCTCCGTTTTCGGCAAGCGGATCTCCAAGACGCCGTTTTTAAACGAGGCCTTTGCTTTTTCGACTTGAACCGCTCTGGGCAGCTCTAAAGTTCGAGTGAAGGAACCGAACGCACGCTCCGAGCGGTAGTAATCCTCCTCCTTGATCTCCTCCTCTTTTTTCTTCTCTCCCTTGATGGTCAGGAGATGATCCGTGATGTTCACCTGGATGTCGTCTTTCCCCATTCCTGGAAGCTCGACCTCGGCCACGATTTCGTCCTTCTCCTCATAGAGATCTACAAACGGGACGGAAATGTCGGCGCTCCGCGAAGGCCACCAGCGTTCATCCCAAATGGGACGCAGTCGCCTGCCAAAGAAATCATCAAACATCCGCTCCATCCCCTGCTCCCAACGCGCCATTTCGGCAAACGGCCGCCACGGCACCACCGACCGGCGCTCCTTTTCTTTCTCCTGTTTTGCCATAACTCTATCCTCCTTTCATTACGGGAATCGTGTCCTGCCTGTCTCGGATCCCGTGCTTTGGGGATTCGCAATTTCGCCTATTGGGAATTAGCAATCCCTGTGCCAAGGGTTTCCTTCATTCTGCAGGATGTTTTCTGAGGAAAGACGATCCGGATTCTCAACGGCGAAAAAAAACCCGCCCAATAATCGCAAACCTGCGACGAGAGGGGAATCATTCGCGCGGCAGCCTCTTCGAAGGCTTCCTCTTTCGACCCGTCGGCGCCTCGAATCCCTAAGTCGGCCTCACGTGAAAAGTGCTCCCATTGTTTTCTCACACAACCCACATCCCTCAAGATACGACGAGCTACGACCTCAACACAGCGCTCCTCGCTGGCCTTTATAGCCGGGGCGTGCTGGACTTACAAATCAATTTTTGCCTTGGTTTCAGTTGCAAAGACCGCGTCTTGCGCTGATCCCGAAGCGCTCCCGCGGGAGTTCTCCTTGACTGTTCCTCTGGAAAGCAAAAGCATTCGAACGACGTCAGGATGGCCTTGGATCTTCGCCAGCGCCAAGGCCGTCATGCCATCATTGCCCTGGATCCCAGTATCCGCGTGGCTTTCCAGCAGGGTTCGAACCACATCGGCGTTGCCCGCCTCCGCCGCGTACATGAGGGCGCTCCAGCCGTTGTTGTCTTTGATGTTAGGTTCGGCACCTGATGCGATGAGGATTCCGACCGACTCCGTCTGACCGCTTGCGGCCGCCAAGGCCAGGGCCGTAAGCCCGTCGGAGGCTTTTCGGTTTACATCTCCCCCTGCATTCAGCAGAGTTTTCATGACCCCAGTCTGGCCCGTTAGCGCGGCGTGCATCAACGCGGTCAAGCCAAAGTCCCCGGTTGCGTTAGGATTCATTCCTCCACCTAAAAAGAGCTCCACGACGAGAACGTCTCCTCCCTGAGCGCTCTCTAGAAATACGGGGACACTCCACTGGACTCCCGATTCGCTTAGCTCCCTTCGAGCATTCCGCGGTCCCCCACCGCAGCCGACGACGAAAACCAGCAAGGCAAGGATTGAAAAAGTGGCCTTTAATGTTCCCATAACGTTCTCTCTTCTGCTGAGTTATTGAGCAAACGACATGCCAAAGAAACATACGCGTGTGGTTGCGCTCGCTTGCTTCTATTTTCTCAAGAGCAGGAAACCAAATCAGGAAAATTTCCGACCCATGAGACAGCCTTCACCCTTGTCCGCAAGAACTGCCCCCATAGTCAACTTCTAGCCAAACGAAAGGCTAAAATTGCGCGCCATGCAGCGTGTGGATTCATGTTGTCTTCAATGCCCAATCAAAGATTGCTTTCCTCCAGACGCGAAATGAAGGGTGATCGTTCACCCAGCCGTGCGAAAAGCTCTAGGCAACAATATGGCCTGCTTAACTGGCCGATGCTGGCATACCCCTTGCTTCCAGTTATCTGGAGGCAAGTCTGATTCATAGAAAAGATGAAAGAAGCGTTGGAGCGTCTAACACGGTAAGGAGGAAGCGAGAGGGACGGGGGTTGACAAGTAATAATAACATTGTTATATTCGATTTTGTATCGGCGGCTGCGGGGCAAATTCAAATAATCACGGACAGAATTTATCTTAGCCAAAGGCCCTTCGCATCGAAAGGCGCGAAGGGGCGGCATCTGTAGCGACTCCCGGACAGGCAGTTCAGCCATCCTTCCTCGCCTAAACTTCTGCTGACGCAGCGATAGGTTGAACTCAGGCGTGGGTTAGAAGCTGGTATGTACTGTTTGAACGGGCGGAGTCGAGATGATTTTTTGAGGGGACAGAGAATAGAAAAACCAAACATAAGGGGAGACCAATGAAACCGAGATTGAATTACGAAGAGGGCTTTTCGCCTGACTATGCCGAAGAGGCGCAGGATATCGCGCTCGAGGGGGTTGAGACCGAAGAGGATTTCTTGCTCCCGGAGGAAGCTTTGGCGGAAAGTGAAGGAGAGGAAGAGGCCGAGGCCGAGCCGGAAACCGAGACTAAAGAGCAAACGACCAGCACCGTCGCGCTCTACCTTCGGGAAATGGGCTCGCTTCCGCTGATTTCCCACGAGCGAGAGATCGAATTGGCCAAACAGATGGAGGAGGGAAAACTTCAGGTTACAGCGGCCGCTCTCTCATCTCCGACGGCGCTGAGCCACGTCTTCGCCCTGGCCAAGAAGACCGAACGCGGGGATATCTCGATTCAGGATGTGGTAAAGGCACTGGACGAGGGTGAAGCGGCAAGCGAAATCGAAGTCCACCGAAAGCGCTTCCTTAAGAGTGTCATGCAACTCCGCCGTTTGAGCCAACGCCATGACCGGATCGAGTCGGAGCTCGCCAAGAAGCGGCTGGCTAGCCGGCGAAGGGATGCCCTGGAAGCCAAGCGTTCCAAGACCAAACTGGCGATTTTAAGAGCCCTGGAAGAGCTGCATCTTTCAGATTCCTGCGTTGAGGAAATTGCCCAGGGGCTGAAAAAGACCTACTCTCGCCTGGCCGTTCTGGATCAGCAGAGCCATGCCTCCGCCAAGTACCGGGAGCGCCCTCGGATCCTTGCGGAGATCCGCGCCATTGAGGCCACCACTAGGTTACCGTCAGCGGAACTCAAGCATCTGGTTTGCTCGATCATCGAGGGCGAGAGCAAAATCCAGCTCGCGCGCAAGGAATTCATCGAGGCCAATCTCCGGCTGGTTGTCAGCATCGCAAAGAAGTATATCCATCGCGGCCTGCAGTTTCTGGATCTCATTCAAGAGGGCAACCTCGGGCTCATGCGGGCGGTGGAGAAATTTGATTATCGGCTGGGATTCCGGTTCTCGACCTACGCGAGCTGGTGGATTCGCCAGGCCATATCGCGGGCCATCATCGATTCGGGGCACACGATCCGAGTCCCGGTTCACCGGATTGAGGCGAGAAACAAGCTGCTTCGCACTTCCCAATACCTCGTGCGAAAATTGGGCAGGGAGCCGCATCCAGAGGAGGTTGCCGCCGAGACGGGCTTGCCGGTTGAAGAGGTTCTCAAGATTTTTCGCAGCGCGGCCGAGCCGGTGTCTCTGGAGACACCAATCGGGGACGGAGATACCCGCCTAGCGGATTTCGTGGAGGACAAGAATACGCCTAAACCTTCCGATGAGGCCATTCAGGCGGACATCCAGACTGAGGTGAAAAAGGCTCTCGCCGTTCTGCCGCCGCGACAGGAAGCCGTGATCCGTCTACGCTTCGGCATCGGGGAGCCACGCGACCACACCCTGGAAGAATTGGGAGAGAGATTCGCCTTAACCCGCGAGCGGATTCGGCAGATCGAACAGAAGGCTATCCGGGCGCTGCGCTTCGCGGTCCGGCCCAAGAGCACGGCTTCGGGTCCGGCCCGCGGCCCTCTCTCTCCGTCCGGGGAAAATTCGGCCGCGGGGCATTTCTAACCCGAGGCGGATCCAGCTTGAGGCCGCCCGATCGCCCGGTAAGTTAAAAGGCTGCACGCCTCTTTTTCCTGGAGGCCGATCGGGCCCGGTCACTTTCCTGAACGAGCTGCTTTGGCGGTAGGGTCAGCTTTCTCCGCTTCTCCGCCTTCTCCAGAGCCAGCTCGAGCGCCGCGTCCACGGTTGGCAAGAACTCAAACCGGACACCTTCGCGTGCGGCCGCGGGGACTTCCTCTAAATCGTTCCGGTTTAGCTCCGGCAGCAGAATGCGGGCGATGCCGGCCCTTTTCGCCGCCAGAACCTTTTCCTTGATTCCCCCCACTGGTAATACTAGCCCGCGCAGGCTGATCTCGCCGGTCATCGCGACCTCATGGCTTACGCGCCTACCGGTAAAAAGGGAAACCAGGCAGACGAAGATCGTGACCCCTGCGCTCGGACCATCCTTGGGAATCGCACCCGCCGGGATGTGCACGTGGATGTCGTGCTCTTGGAACACCCGCGGGTCGATCCCGAGCGTTGGGGCACGCGATTTAACCAGGCTCAACGCCGCCTGGGCGCTCTCTTTCATGACATCGCCGAGCTGGCCGGTGAGCGTAAGTTTACCGTCCCCCGGCATCCTCGTAGCTTCGACAAACAAGATCTCTCCGCCGAAGGGGGTCCAGGCCAGGCCGGTAGCCACTCCTGGAAGGCTTGTGCGCAAAGCGATCTCGCCGAAGAATTTTGGCGGGCCCAGGTAGCTCGGGACCGCCTCGGCGCTCACACCGATCTTCTCCCCCAATCCCTCGGCAAAGCGCGTCGCCAGACTCCGGCAGATGGCGCCCACCTCGCGATCCAACTGGCGGACTCCGGCCTCGCGCGTGTAAGAGCGGATGATTTCCCGCAGCGCGTCGTCCGTAAAGGTCACCTGCTCCGGTTTGAGCCCATTTTCAGCGATTTGCCTAGGGACAAGATACCGGATGGCAATCGCTAGCTTCTCCTCTTCCGTGTAGCCGGGAAGCTCAAGGACTTCCATCCGATCCCGCAGGGGGGCAGGGATCGCATCGAGCACGTTGGCCGTCGTGATGAAGAGGACCTGGCTTAAATCGAAAGGCACGCCCAAGTAATGGTCTTGGAACGTGGCATTTTGCGCCGGGTCGAGCACCTCCAACAGAGCTGCGGAAGGGTCGCCATGAAAACTGGCGCTTAGCTTGTCGACTTCATCCAACATGAAGACGGGATTCTTCGTGCCCGCCTTGCGGATCCCCTGGATAATGTTCCCGGGCAGCGCGCCTACATAAGTGCGACGGTGACCCCGAATCTCCGCCTCATCGTGAACTCCCCCAAGGCTCTGCCGGATGAACTTGCGGTTCATCGCGCGGGCGATGCTCTGGCCGAGGGAGGTCTTCCCCACGCCCGGAGGACCCACGAAGCACAAGATGGGGCTTTTGCCCTCCGGCTTGAGCTTTCTGACCGCCAGGAATTCCACGATACGTTTTTTGACTTTCTCCAGATCGTAATGATCGGCGTCCAGGATCCCGCGCGCCCTGGGCAAATCGATTTGCTCCTGCGAAGTGACGCTCCACGGAAGCTCCACCATCCAATCGAGGTAGTTGCGAATCACCGAATACTCGGCCGCCACTTCGGGAATGCGCTCGAGCCGGGACAACTCCCGCTGCGCTTCCTTTTCGACCTCTCGCGGCATCTTGGCCGCCTCGATCTTTTGCCGCAACTCCTCGGTTTCGACCTTTTTTCCTTCCTCCTCGCCGAGCTCTCTTTGGATGGCCTTCAGCTGCTCGCGCAGAAAATAGTCCCGCTGCGCTTTAGACATGGCTTCTTTCGTTTCGGTGCCAATCTTCTTGCTCAACTCGAGCAGCTCGATTTGTTGCGCCAATTTTTCGCTTACCTTGCGAGCGCGCACGGCTGGGTCGAAAGTCGCCAGTATCTCCTGCTTGTCCGTCACGGGAAGATCGAGGGTGGACGTGATGATATCGATCAAGGCCAACGGATCCTCGATGCTTTCGATGGTCGACCGGAGCTCGCTCATGGGCTGGGGGAGCAGCGCCAAGGCCCGCGTCACTTCCTCGCGCAGATGCAAAATCCTCGCCTCAAACTCTTTCGTCTGGGGAATTTTCTCCTCGACCATGGAGACCCGGGCAATCAAAATGGGCTCGGTTTCCAGAAATTCCTTGATCTCGAAGCGCTGGCGACCCTGGACGATGATCTGGCGTTGGCCGTCCGCCAGGGAAAGCATGCGCAGGACGTCCGCGGCCGTGCCGACGGAGTAAAAGTCCTCGGGCTTTGGCGTCTCTGTTTTCGGGTCGCGCTGCGCGACGATCCCCACGGGCCGCTGTTGGCGCACCGCCTCCTCCACCGCTTGGAGGCTCGTCCTGCGGCCCACGACCAAGGGCATAAGCGTCGAGGGAAACAGCACCGTATTGCGCAGAGGCAGAATCACGAGCGCGCCCTCAGGCACCTGGATCCGAGCCTGCGGGCCCCGCGCTTCGCCCTCCGTGTTGCCGGAGGTTTCTTGTTTCTGAAATTCTCTTGCGTTCATCGCTTCTTTCTTAGCTCGACGATCAAAAGACCGTCCTCAAGGCGCGTCGCCTCGATCGAAAGAAGGTCGGGGGCGGGCAAGCGGATCCGCCGTTCGAAGCGTCCGAGCGGGATTTCCCAGGTCTTAAGCTCTCCCTGATGGCAGCAATTCGGCAGCGAGCCTTCACCGGCGATGACGAGCTCGCCGCCTTCCAAGCGGGCCTCCATGCGATCCGCCGCCACCCCAGGCAAGGCGGAAATCACCCAGAACATCCCCTCGCCTTCGACCACGTTCACGGCCGGAGCCCAACAGGAAGCTCGGCCCGATGATCCATGGTAGGGCGGACCGGCGCTGATTTGCAAAAAATTTCTCTGGATGCGCTCGGCTTGCTGGAGCAGATCGCTCGCCCGCTGCCACATCAGAGTTTCCCATGGACGTGACGCCATAGTCTTCCTCCCCCCCGCTTTGCGTTGCGCTGAAATTTTCGCGCCGGCCTTTTCAGCGTAGGCTGCGAGCAACGGGTTGTCAAGGTAACGCACGCCTTTGCCGCTCCCTGGTAGCCCGCGATGGTGGGGGCAGAACCCTGGCTGCGCGCGCTCATATAGGTAAGCACTTCATCCGAATAGAAGAAACAGGTCGCGTAGCAGCCGTAGCGCCCGAAAGCCTCAACGAGCTTCGGAACCTCGGCAATCGAAACCACGTGATTGCGAAAGCCTTTTTGGTAATGGGCAGCGAAATCGACTAGGTGAAAACGGAGCATGATTTTATTTTACACCTCATCTGGGAAGAGCCGAAGGAACAACAGTGCATTTTCCATACCAGACTTCTAGGATAACTCTTCCCATCGGCAAGCTGCCTATGGACCTTCTCGAGCAGCTGCTCAAGCGCTACTCCGTCAAGGACGACCGCGTGGTGGTCGGGCCGGAAGTAGGGGAAGATGCCGCAGTGGTCGATATTGGGGGGCCCAACTAGTTAATCGCGGAGACCGATCCCATCACCTTCACGGCTGGACGCAAAGGACGGTCCCGTCCGGATCTGAAGGTTGGCACGCGGTCTGCATCTTTCTCCGCCGAACCTCTGGCTACGAATGCGCGCAAGGTACAAAGGGGGGCTTTCATGGAGGCCAAAGACAGGGTTCTCAAAGAGTTGCGGGCGGCCCTGGAGCACGAGCGCCGCATCAACCTCCATCGTTATCCGATTAAGCTTCGCATGATCGACGATGATCTCGTTCTCGAAGGGGAGGTGGAAAACATCGCAGCCAAAAAATTGGCCCTGGAATTCGCTGGGGCTGCGCACTCCATCCACCGGATCGTGGATCGCCTGCGAGTTGCCCCCGCGGCGCCCATGGGCGACGCCGAGATCCGAGATCACGTGTGCCGTGCCCTGCTCCAGGAACCTGCGCTAACTGCCTCCGCGATCCGTATGAAATCCAGGGATCAAGCGGTAACCATCCGGGAGCCGGAATCCGAGCCGGCCGGAGAGATCGTTGTAGAGGTGGATGACGGGGTGGTGATTCTGAACGGGCAAGTCCAAAGCCTCTCACACAAGCGTCTGGCCGGGGTGCTCGCCTGGTGGGTGCCGGGCAGCCGGGACGTCATAAACGGCTTGGAAGAAGTTCCTCCGCAGCAAGACAACGATGACGAGGTGGCCGACGCCGTGCGCCTGGTGTTGGAAAAAGACCCCTTCGTGCGGGCCGACCAAATCAGCGTCCACGTGCGCAACTACGTGGTAACCTTGGACGGCCTCGTCCCGGACGAAAAGGTCAAGGAAATGACCGAGTTTGACGTCTGGTACGTTTTCGGCGTTGATCGAGTGGTCAATCGCCTCAGGCAGGAGAGACCCTAAGGCAAGCAACAAATCTCCCGGTTGCCGATGAGGAGCAGGAAAAACCCTTTGCCCCTTGGCACCGATTCCGCGCGGCGGAGTTTATTTTTCTTCCGGAGTCGGGCCGCTAGAAGGGACAAAGTCTTTTCCCTCTTCGGCGCACTCCACACAGAACCGCGTGGCGGGAAGAAAGCACAGCCGGGCGATCGGAATTTCCTGCCCGCAACGCAGGCACTTGCCATAGCTGCCGGTTGAAACCCGCGTGAACCTGGCAGAACAATAATTTTCTCTCGGGGAGAGCAAGATTCTTCTGAAAGTTGAAAGTGCTGACCGGGGGTTTTTCTCATTCATGAAAAAGCCTAACCTTCGTCCCGTCCAAGTCACCCGTAGCCAAAGGCATTTTCCGCCCGTGTCTTCTAGACGGTTGGCATGGATTATGCTCAACTTTGGTCTGACTTAATGAAGCCCACGCTCGCCGAGATGAAGAAGGGTATACGCAAGAAACTCGGAAGGATTCCCCTCCCGCGAAAACGCAGCGGTCCGCAGAGCACGAAAAAGGGCAAGAAGGGCTACAACCGAAAGCTCCAGAAAAAACGCCGCAACAGGGAGCTATGGTAGCGGAACTCAAAAGAGCCCAGGTAAAAGCCGGACACATATCCTTCACGGATAAGACCGTCCGCGAGATCATGACGACCGAGGTGGTTACGCTGTCAGCCGACGACACGCTACGGCTCGCCTACGACATCATGGCTTTGGCGAACCTGCGCTTTTTCCCGGTCCTGCAGGCAGAGAAGATTATCGGTGTGGTGAGCTGGGTCGACCTGATGCGCGCCTCCCTGGCCTCCGCGGTCCGCCGCGGACAGCAGCCGCTGCGAGAGGCTCTCGGCTCCGTTGCTATCAGAGACGTGACCATGGGGTCTCCGATCAACATCTCGGCAAATCTCACGATACGGGAAGCCGCGCGGATCATGGTGGAAAAACGCGCAGAATGCCTGCTCGTGGTCGAAGGAGAAGCTTTGATCGGGCTGGCGACGCGCACGGATCTGTTGAGGGAGGTGGCCAAATCGTGAGCAAGGCATTAGGAAGCCTGCGGACTACGGGAACGCAAAAACTATCGTCTTCCTTCGCATTCCGAACGTAAGCGTATGGCCCGAAGAGCAAGAAATCGGCAAATCAAGATCCGGGAGATGAAGGTTGATGATATCTCGGATGTCTATCGGCTGGGATACCGGCTGTTTCACAGCCTTGAGCCCACGACGCTTTACCGGACTTGGGACGCCTACGAGGTCACAACCAACTTCAACCAGGACCCAAGATTATCTCTGGTGGCAGAAGCCCCGAGCGGGAAAATCACGGCCTTCGCCCTCGGAACCACCTACGAAAAAGAATCCGGAAGCTGGAAGTACGGTCATCTTCTATGGATTGGGGTCAGCCCAAGATGGCAGCGAGCTCACGTGGGAGCCCAGCTCTATCACGAGATGGAACGCCGCATGCACCAGGACGGAGTCCGAATGGTGTTCATGGACGCGGCCAGATCCAACACCAGCGCCGTCAGATTTTTCAAACGGATGGGCTACGGCAGGCCAGAGACCGAAGTCTGGATGAGCAAGGTCATCCAAGCACAGCCGAGGAAAAAGAAGACGGCAGGCGAGGGCAAGGTCGGCTTGTCGAAACGTCTGCGCCGGAAGCGAGGTGGACCATGGCACGAGAGCGCACGGAGCAGTTGATCCACATACCTGTGGATGCCATCCGGCTCGAAGGGATGCTGGGGATCCCGGCAGGAACCGCCGGGGTCGTTCTGTTCGCCCACGGAAGCGGCAGCAGCCGGCTCAGCCCCCGAAACAATTTTGTCGCACGGCTTCTGAGGGATGCGGGATTGGGAACCTTGCTGATGGATCTTCTCACGAGGGAGGAGGACACAACCTACGAGACCCGTTTCGACATCGATCTGCTGACCCGGCGACTCGAAGCCGCGACGAAGTGGCTCGCGAGCCAAACCGAGACCCAAGATCTCAAGCTCGGATACTTTGGAGCCAGCACCGGAGCGGCAGCGGCGCTCCAGGCGGCTGCCGCCCTGGGGCCGATGATCAACGCGGTCGTATCCCGCGGCGGTCGACCCGATCTGGCGTGGTCGGCTTTGGGACTAGTAGAGGCTCCCACCCTGTTGATCGTCGGCGAGATCGATTTCTCCGTTGTTGAGCTCAATCAGCGGGCCTACAAGGAACTCAAAGCCGAAAAACAGTTAGTCCTCGTGCCCGGCGCGACCCATCTATTCGAGGAGCCAGGCGCGCTCGAAGAGGTGGCGCACCTGGCCTCAGAGTGGTTCAACCGCTACCTGCGGGCGAAATCGTCTCGCGGGCCGTAACGTAAAAATGCCTACTCCGCGGACGGGAAATGGTGCTCTCTCATTCCGCTCTGAGCGCTTCTAGGGGATCCAGTTCGGCGGCCCGGCGGGCCGGCAGCACGCCGGCCGCCAGCCCCACAACGAGCGCCAAGAGTTCACCGACGACGACATAGCCCCACGAAGTCCGAACCGGCATGGCGGGCACTATCGTCGTAAGGATCTGCGCTAGCCCGACGCCGAGCACAAGCCCCGCAAGTCCCCCAATCCCCGCCAACACCACAGCCTCCCCGAGAAACAGCTTCACTATCTGACCCTTTTCCGCTCCCAGCGCACGCAGCAAGCCGATTTCCGCGGTACGCTCGCTGACCGCGATTGTCATGATCGTCAGGACCCCTACCCCGCCAACCAGCAAGGAGATGCCCCCAAGCGCGCCAACCGCAAGGGTCAGCACGTTGAGGATCGAGCTTAGAACATCGAGCATCTGCTTCTGCGTGATAATCGTAAAATCCTCGTGGCCGTGCCGGGAGATGAGCAGCCGCTTAACGTCGGCGACGAGCCGGTCCAAGGAGGCGTTGGGCTCGTAGAGGAGATCGATTTCCATGAGGCTCTCGCGATTGAAAAGCTCCAGCGCCTTGGCTGCCGGCAGATAGACCGCATCGTCAAGATCGAAGCCCAAGAACTGACCCTTAGACGCCATGACTCCGATCACCCGGTAGCGGTCGCCGCCCACGCGGATGCGCTGGCCCAAGGGATTTTCCCTCCCAAACAGTTCGTCGCGCAGCTTGCTCCCGAGCACGACGAAGGCGCGAGCGCTGCCCTGATCGTCTGCGGGGAGAAACTGTCCTGTGGTCACGTTGATCTTCCAGACCGCGGGCGCCTCGGGCCCGACCCCGAATACAAAGGCGCGCCGGCCTCTGCGCGCCGCCTGCACCAGGGCATTGCCCTGGACCACAGGGACCGCGCCAACCACGCCGTTGATCCGAGCTAGCGCCGCCGCGTCAGACAACGAGAGCGGACGCACAGTGCTGATGATCCCCCCGGAGACACCAAAGGTCGCGGTCTTACCGGGAACCACCGCCAGCAAGTTGGTGCCGAATTGCGTAAACTCAGCCAAAACAAAGCGATGGACGCCTTCACCAATAGAGGTGAGAAGCACGACCGCGGCAACACCCACGGCGATGCCCAGCGCGGTAAGTAGCGAACGCAGGCGCTGGGCCCGCAACGCGCCTACGGACAGACCGACCAGATCTTTGAGCCGCACCTTTTCTTACCTCCCCGCCAAAGCTTGAACCGGATCGAGACTCGCGGCGCGCCGGGCGGGAAGCACGCCGAAGACGAGTCCCGCGCCGAGCCCGACTGCGAGAGCCCCGACTAACGCCCACGGCGGGGGAGCCAGCGGTAAAACCGGATAGAGTTCGCGGCCGGTCCAGACTCCTAGCAGACCCAAGCCCAACCCCAGAAAAGCTCCCGTCAGCGACAGCAGCGCCGCCTCAGTCAGGAACATAACCTGGATCTTTCCCCCGGACGCCCCCAAGGCCTTCAGGAGACCGATCTCTTGTCTCCTCTCCGAGACCGAGACAAGCATTACGTTCATGATGAGAATTCCAGCAACTACGAGGCTGATCGCCGCGATGCCGCCGACGGCAAGCGTCAGGGCTTGGAAGATGCGATCCAGCGTCGCGATGACGGCATCTTGGGTAATCACGGTCACGTCTTCCTCGCCTTCGTGACGATGGCGGATGATCTCACGGACATCGGCTGCCGCCGAGGCGATATCCTCGCGGGTTTTGGCCTCGGCAAGAACCCGGAACAGAGACGGGCTATCAAACAAGGCTTGCGCCGAAGTGACCGGTATGATGACGACCTCGTCAAGATCCAGGCCGATCGACTGCCCCTGAGGGGTAAGCACGCCGATGACACGGTAGCGCCGATCGCCGAGGCGCACCCATTGGCCGAGAGCCCGCTCGGGTCCGAAAAGCTCCGCCCGAACCGTTGCGCCCAATACGCAAATGGCAGGCGCCGAGCGCGGCTCCATGATCGGCAAGAAATCGCCTTCCGCCAGGTCGAGATGGCGTACGCGCCTGAACGCCGATGTGGACCCGATGACGGTCACCTCGCGCTCCCTTCTCTGCCAGGAAGCGGGAGCGGAACCCAAAACCACGGGGGCGACCCGCTCGATGCGCGGGCTGCGCAGCAAGGCGAAGGCGTCGTCGAGCGTGAGATCTCTGGGAGTCTCGCCGAGTATCGGAGGATGCCCACCGGTGGTTTCCGAGCGGCCGGGAAGAATGATGAGAAGATGGCTCCCCAAAGAAGCGAACTTCCCGGTCACGTAGTGGCGTGCCCCTTCGCCCAAAGCGGTCAAAAGGACCACCGCGGCCACTCCGATAGCCATCGCCAGGAGCACGAGCCAGGAGCGCACGGGGTAGCCCCTGAGCGCCTGGAGCGCAAAGCGCAGGATGTCGGTTGCCCTCATCGCGCTTCTCCATCGGCCAGAAGACAGCCATCTCGCATCTGAAGCCGGCAACGGGCGCGTGAACCGAGCTCCGGGTCATGGGTGACCAGAATGAGAGTCAAACCCTCATGGTTGAGCCTCTCCAGAAGCTCGATCACCTCTCTTCCAGAAGCACGGTCCAAATTCCCCGTCGGCTCATCGGCCAACAAAATTTCCGGTCTTGTGACGGCAGCCCGGGCAATCGCGACGCGCTGGCGCTCTCCGCCGGAGAGCTGGTTCGGCAGGTGCCGAGCGCGCGCCGCCAAACCATAGGCCGCAAGGATGGATTGCACCCGATCCGTACGCTTCTCCGGCGGCAGCCCGTCCAGCGTCAGGGGCAATTCGATGTTCTGAGCGGCGGTCAGCCGAGGCACAAGGTGAAACAATTGGAATACGAACCCGATCTTCTCGCGCCGGATCAAAGCGCGCTCCTGATCCGAGAGCCCCGTGACGTTCCGGCCTGCGAGCCAGTATCGCCCCGCGGTCGGCCGGTCCAAAAGTCCGATAATGTGCAGCAGCGTGGATTTCCCCGACCCCGAGGGACCCATGATGGACAGGTACTCGCCGCGCTCGACGGTCAAACTGACACCGTTGAGCGCGTGGACGGGCTCGCCTCCCACCTGAAACTCACGCCGAATGGCCTCGAGCCGTATCACGGCCGCGCCCGCTGCGGCCCTGAATTTTCCGGCACTACATAGGCGCCTGCACGGATGCCTTCTCGGCCCACCGAAACCACAACGCGCTCCCCCGCTTGAAGTCCGGACACGACCTCGGTGAACTGCCAGTTTGAAAGCCCGGCCTGAATTTTCCGCTCCTCGAGCCGCCCTTCCGTTTCCCGGTAAACCAAAACCCGATAGCCTTCGAGAACTGCTTCCGTGGGAACTCTGAGGACTCGCTCACTCGCTTTCAAGATGATCTCCACATCTGCGCTGTATCCGGCGAGCAGCTCCCGGAGGGCCTTCGGGTTGGCCAGCTCCACCTCAACCTCTACAGTCCGCGCCTGCTTTTCTTTTTCCAGCACGTAAGGGGCAACACGCCGAACAGTCCCCGGCCAGCGCCGCCCGGCGAAAGCATCCAACGAAACCCAAGCCCTCATGCCTTCCCGGATCACCGGCGCATCGACCTCGTCGATCGGCGCCGAGACGATCAGGCAGCTATCATCGATCAAGTCGATCGCAGGAAGAGTCGGTATGCCCGTGGGCGAGGGCGTCACAAATTCCCCCTGCTCGGCATTGACTTCGGCCACCACGCCGTCGAAAGGCGCCCTGAGCTGGGTGCGCTCTAGCACCGCCCGAGCGGCAGCCACCCTGGCCTCCCTGACCTCAATATCGGCCCGCGAGGCGTGGCAGATGGCCCTGGAGGCCTTCGCATCGGCCACGGCGCGCTCCATCTGCTCCTGGGAGATAAACTTGCGCTCCCAGAGCTTGACCTGGCGCTCCGCTTCTGTCTCGGTCACGTCGGCGCGCACACAGGCCTCCTCGGCGCGGGCTCTGGCGGATACCAGCTCGTTGAGCGCAAGCCTCAGCTCGGCGCTGAGATCCTCGTTCCAGATTTGCAGCAACAATTGACCGGCTTTGACACGATCCCCTTCACGGACGTTTAAGCGCGAGACCTGCCCTCCCACAGCGGGCGCCAGGCGCGAACGGCGACAGGCTTTAACGGTGCCAGCCCGGGTATTGGCCACGCTTGCCTCTACTCGTCCCCGATCGACTCCCCACAATACCACGGGTACGGGTTTGGGGCGGGAGAAATGCCAAAATGCCGCCCCAGCTGCGGCGGCGGCCAGCAAAACGATGACTACACGACGGAGCATGGAAAAAATCGCTTCAACCCGAGCCCCTAGGATCTTCCGGCCAAGCCCAACTCGTCGCCGGGACCAATGGCCTTTCAGCTATGCGTAAACTATCCCCGCTCGCCTTCCCCCTCCCCTTTAACGGTAAGTACCGGACAGAAGGCTCGCCCCACCACCTTTTCGGTCACGCTGCCGAGCGCAAGATGCGAGACACCGCTTGCCCCACGGGTCGACATCGCGATGATATCCACCTTCTCCTCCTCTGCCTTGGTCACGATCATTTTGTGCGGGACACCTACCTCCACCGCAATTCGGAAGGTTACTTGAGAGAGGCAGTCCGAAAAGTTATCTTCCAAGAATTCAGCGATACGGTTCCTCTTTCTTTCGACCAGTTCATCGAGCGAAGAAAATTCGTCATGCCTGGCAAGCCACGCCTCGGCCGGCGGGATCACGTGGTAGACGACAACCTCTGCCCCTTTGGCTCTAGCCAGCTCCAGGGCGCAGCGCACGCCCGCCTTGCAGGCAGGCGAAAAATCTACGGGAGTTAGGATCTTTCTGATCGTGACCATAAGGTCTCCCTGGGGGAAAATCCCATAATGCGAATCAAACTTATGGTTGTGCAAGAAATATGCCCTTTCCGCCCTCCTGCATTTCCACGGACATCTGATCGGCGGCCAGCTCGCTTTGACTTTGTCGAGGCCTGGCATGAATTATGCGACTGGAACCGCGGAACGACCTCACAGGGATACGAATTGAAAACAAGAAAAATCCCAAGAAGATTTAAGAAGATCCTGGTACCGACCGACTTTTCACGCCACTCGGACCTGGCGTTGCAGTACGCTTCCATGCTCGCCCTCCAGTTCAAATCCGAGCTCATCCTCATGCACGTGGTTGAGTCCTTGGCCTATAGCGTGACGGATACCTTAAATATCGTGGAACATCGCCGGGCGCTGGAAACCATCGCCGGGACCCTCCTCGACAATTTGTGCAAGGAAGTTCGAGCGAATGGGCTGGAGGTAAGGACCTTTCTGGCCAGCGGATACGCTTATAAGGAAATTTTAAAGCGGGCAAAACAGGAGCAGGTGGATCTGATCGTGATGGGCACTCATGGCCGAACCGGGGTCGAGCACCTGCTTCTGGGCAGTGTAGCGGAAAAACTCGTTCGTCTCTCCGCTTGTCCCGTGTTGACGGTACGCCCACAGATGACCCGCGGCACAGCCCGAAAACGAACACACCGATAAGTCTCTGCGGCCCGAGAAGCTAATTCATGAAATTGCGAAAAGTGTAGGGCGTCTTTTGTCAACTCTGCGAAAACGAGAAGGTTGAGGCGCGTCATTACTCTCCGACTGCGCGACGAGGGCGGGTCTGGCGCAGGATGGCAACCACTTCTTCATCAGAGACCTGAGAGAAATCCTCAAAGAATTCCCCCACCGCGAAAAATTCTTCGGGCTCATACAAGCAGATCACCTCGTCCGCTTCCGCGCGGATCCTCATCACAGTGCCGGGAGGTGCCACGGCCACGGCGGCTATGAGCTTCGCGGGCTTTCGACCGCGCAACGTACGCAAAGCGGCGATCATGGTGGCCCCAGTAGCGATGCCGTTGTCAACGACAATGACGGTACGACCTGTCGGGTTGATCGGCGGCCGGTAAGGGGTATAGAGGGTACGCCGACGACGCAGGACCTTAAGCTGCGCCGCTTTTTCCTCCCTGATATAGTCGGCACTGATACCCAGTGCCCGCGCGTAGTCGCCCAGGTATGCCTGTCCCATCTCATCGATGGCGCCAATCGCCAGCTCGGGCTGGCCCGGCGCTCCCAGCTTGTGAACGAGGACGACGTCCAATTCCGCCCCTAAGGCGTCGGCGATGATTTTGGCCATCGGGACGGCTCCCCGGGGTATACCCAGGACGAGAGGATTCTGTCCTTTATACTGGGCCAGCTTTTCTGCTAGCAAGCCTGCCGCGTGCTCCCGGCTGCGGAATCGCATAGGTCTATCTCCTTATTCCTTGCTGGGCCATCACTGATCAAGGCGCCGGCGCCGAGCTTGGCTTAGTGCTCCGGTGACGAAGATTCTCCGCCCGGATAAGCCGGGTCACGGACGCCCACATGGACCCATAGGCCTGAGCCTGTTCGGCCATGATTCTGGAGATGTCCGAAAAAGAGACCAAACCTACAAGCTCCCCACGCTCCACCACAGGCAATCGCTTGATTCGCCGCTCGGCCATGATCTCGGCAGCTCTTAACAGCTCTTCCTCGGGACGCTCCACGATCACGGGCCGGCTCATGTGAGTTGAGATTTTACAATCGCGGGGATCATGCGACTCACCAAGACACGCCAACAAATCGCGGTCCGTGACGATCCCTTTGATCGCCTTATCCAGGATCACCACTAAGCAGCCGACGGATTTCTCCCGCATCCTTCGCGCCGCGCTCGCGGTGCTCTCCTCCGGGCTAACGGTCACAACTTCTCGCACCATGATGTCCTTGAGTTTCATAGCCTGCCACCTCAGCGGCCTCTTCCCTTGCCTAATAAGGGATGCCGAGCCTTTCGAGCTTGCGGTAAAGCGTGGAGAGACTGAGCCCCAAAAGCTCCGCCGCGCGCTTTTTGTCGCCTTCGGTCTTTTCCAGCACTTTCTCGATGTGGATCCTCTCGTACCCCTGGAGCGCGTCGTTGAGATTATCTTCCAGGAACGCGTCATGATTGGCGCCCTGCTGTCCAGGGAGATCGGCGGGCGTAATCCACTCCCCATTGCCCATGATCATGCCCCGCTCCAGGACATTATCCAGCTCGCGGACATTCCCCTTCCAGGGCATGGACATGAAGATCCTCATGGTCGGGTTGTCCACGCCCCTGTAATTCCTCTTCATCTCTTGGTTGTGGCGCTTGATCAGGTGCTCGACCAACAGAGGAATGTCTTCACGTCTCTCGCGCAGCGGCGGAATGTGAAGGCCGACGACGTTTAGGCGATAGTACAGGTCTTCCCGGAACCGGCCGGCTTCCGTCTCCTTTTTGAGCTCGCGGTTCGTCGAGGCGATAATCCGGACATCGACGGGGATCGGATTAGTCGAGCCGACGGGTAAAACTTTTTTCTCTTCGATGACTCGGAGCAGCTTGGGTTGCAGGCTCAATGGCATCTCTCCGATTTCGTCCAAGAAGATGGTCCCGCCGCGCCCGCGCTGGAAAAGTCCCTCCTGCGTGTTCGTGGCGCCGGTAAAAGCGCCTTTGACGTACCCAAAGAGCTGGCTTTCCAGCAGGGTCTCGGGAATCGCGCTGCAATTTACCGGAAGAAAAACGTTGTCTCTGCGGGGGCTGGAGTGATGGATCGTGCGGGCCACGACCTCTTTGCCCGTGCCGCTTTCGCCCGTAATCAGCACCGTGGCGGGAGTCGGCGCGACCTTCTCGATCAGATTTAAAATCCCCTGCATCGCCTTGGTCCGACCTACCGGCTGATCGGAGACAAAATGCCGATTGACCTCCCTGCGGAGCATCTGGATTTCCCAAGCCAAGCTTCGGTGCTCCATGAGGTGGTTAATCCTGCGCAGGACGTCTTCGAAGACAAGCGGTTTCAGGATGTAGTCCTGAGCGCCAAGCCGCAGCGCCTCCACGGCAGTGTCCACCGTGGCGTGGGCAGTCATGATAATGACGAGCGTCTGCGGGGATATTTCACGCGCGCTCTTGAGAATCTCGATGCCATCCTTGCCCGGCATCCTCAAGTCGGCAAGGATAATATCCAGATCTACTTCCTCAACCAGCTTTAACGCAGCATCGCCGTCGAGAGCCTCGTACACCTGATACCCTTCTTCGCGCAAAAGCTCGGAAAGACTCTCGCGAGCCGTATCTTGATCTTCCGCCACCAAAATGGCACCTGTCATCTGGCTTGCTCCTCATTTCGCCCGCTTCTTTCTCATAACTGAGAAAAAAGTGAGAGAACTTCGTCAAGTCTGCAAAAAAATATATGTCTTTGCGTTACCTACGCTTAGAAAGCAATTCGCAGGCCAGAGTGATTAGGCAAGTACCTCTACAGGCGTTATAGGAAGGGTAATGCGAAAAGTCGTGCCTTTTCCCTTGCCGCTGGTATAGGAAATCGCCCCACCATGAGCCGCAACGATTTGTCGGACGACCATCAAACCAAGCCCCGTGCCGGTGGACTTGGTCGTGGCAAAGGGGGCAAATATATCCAACCCCTCCGGTATGCCATTCCCGGTATCGATAATTTCCAGGATTAGCTCGTCCTTGGACTTATAAGCTTGGACCGTAAGTGTTCCTCCTTCGGGCATGGCCTCGGCGGCGTTCTTGCAAAGGTTGAGCATCGCCTGCTTGAGCCTGTCGCGGTCTGCGAGCACAAGCGGCAAATCGGAGGGAAAATTCTGTTTCACCTGAATGCCTTGCAGACTGTAGCTTCCTGCCTCCAGGGAAAAGACCTCCCCGGCTACTGTCGCCAGGGATACCGGCTTGAAGTTGTATTTCTCCCGCCGTGAAAAATAGCTAAAATCCTGCAGCAGGTTGTCGAGCCTGCTGATTTCCGCTTTTACCCTCTGGACGATGGAAAGGATCGCGTCATCGAAGCTGCCCTGTTTGCTGAGTCGCCGCTCCAGGAGTTGCATGCTCATGGACATTCCGTTCAGGGGATTGCCGATTTCATGGGCCAGGCCAGCCGACATAGCGCCGATAGCCGCCAGGCGCTCGCTTTCGATCAGTTTCTCCTGGAGCTTGCTCTTTTCAGAGATATCCCGGATAAAAGCGGCATAGCGGACCTCTTCGCCCGCCACGACTTGGGTCACCGAGAGTTCGATGGGAAAAACCTCCCCGCTCTTGCGCCGCGCCTCTAAAATACGGACGGCGCCGATGGCGCGCCGCTCGCCGCTCTGCTCATAACGAGTGAGATAGAAGTCGTGCTGGCTCGCATAGGGTTCCGCCATGAGCATGTTGACTTTTTTACCCAGAACCTCGTCCTTGCGGTATCCAAAGATCCTCTCGGCCGCAGGGTTAAACATGACGATGTGACCCTCGTGATCGATCGAGACCACGGCGTCCTGAGTCGTCTCAATCAACCCTTGGAGCCAAGCCTCGGCCTTCTTGCGCTCCGTGATGTCTTCGCGCAGTTCTTCTACCGTCTTCGCCAGCGCCTCGGTGCGCTTTTGGACCTCTATCTCCAGCTCATCGCGCTCCGCCCGGATCTCTTTCTCCGCCGCCTTCTGTTCGGTGATGTCCGTGGAGATGCCACAGACCCCATAACAGCGCCCCGCCGCGGACATCGGGAATTTGTTCGAGAGGTAGGTGTGTAACCCGTCATCGTGGGGCACGACCTCTTCAAATTCCATGGGAATTCCGGCTTCAGCGGCTGTTATGTCGTTAACTCGAAACGCTTTCGCCATTTCCGGCGGGAAAAGGTCGTAGTCGGTTTTGCCTTTGATCTGGCCTCGGTCAACGTGGAAGAGGGTCTCGTACTGGCGATTCACCAGCAGGTAGCGACCTTCCAGATCTTTGAGGTAAATCACCCTTGAGGAGTTGTCCATGATCGCTTGCAAGAGCGCCTGGCTTTCGTAGAGCGCTTGGTACGCCCGCTTGTGCTCGGTGATATCGCTGAAGGTGGCAACGGCGCCAACGATGCCCAGCCGAGGGTTCATCAGCGGAGCCGCGCTGGTGAGAATGTCATAGAAGCTGCCGTCGGGTCGAGCCATGCAAGCCTCTCTTCCGACCGTCACCTCCCCGCGCAGCGCTTTCGCAAGGGACCGCTCCTCCGCCGGAACCGGAACCCCGTGCGCGTCCGTTGCCTCGCCCCATACCTCCGGACTAATTTCGGATATCTCCTGGTCCGGATCGATTCGAGCCAACCGCCTTGCCGTTTCATTGGCGAACGTGATCTTTCCCTCAGGGTCGCAGACCACGATCGCATCGGCAGCCTGCTTCAGGATCGTCTCCAATAAGATCTTCTGCTGCACTAACTCATGCTCCGCCCGTTTGTGGTCCGCAATGACAGCCTGCAAGACCTCGTTGACCTTAACTAATTCAGCGGCCCGCCCTTCGATCTCCGTGTCAACCATCTTACGCGCCTCACCGAGCCTTTCTCACCCTCAACGTTCCCATTCTTGCCAATTACTCTGCCTGCGGATTGTCAAATTTAGGAATTCACCCTTCCTGTTTTTATTACTCCGGATTGGGATTGTCAAATTTACCTGCACCCTAAAGCTGGCACATATCTTGCCTTTTTTAAGACCGGAAAGGAATCTCGCGGAGGTTTGCGGCCCAGTGATCCAGCACGAGCTGATGCGCTTGCCGCTAGTCGGCAGCGATGGCAGAATAATCGTGCGCGGAGTCCAGGAGCTGACGTTCTAAGTCTCATCGTTGACCCGGGGCTCGTCAAAGTATCAGACGATAAAAAAGTTTCCACCTTGCTTGAGATCGACGGGGCACGTTATTCGGGAAGCGGGACGATTGTTCGCCAGGCGGTTGCGTTCGCCGCGCTGACGGGCCAGGCCGTGCGGATCATCAACGCGCGCGCCCGCCGTCCCCGCCCTGGGCTCCGCCTGCAGCATATCCGGGTCATAGAATCCATCCGAGAGCTCGTGGGCGGAACGAGCGAAGGCGTCCATCAAGGATCGACGGAAATTGTTTTTCGCCCCGGCGAGCCGAAATTCGACGGCAGTTACAGATGGGATATAGGCTCAGCGGGCTCTACGACGGCGCTAGCCATGGCTTTGCTCCCGGTCCTCGCCTTCGCGCCCGGTCCGGTTAAGGTCGAGCTCCGGGGTGGACTCTTCCAGGATTTCGCGCCCTCCTATTATCACTTGAAGCGGGTCCTGGCGCCGTTGCTGCAGCGTATGGGCCTTCAGACCGAAATGGAGTTGGGCCGACCCGGCTACGTCCCGCGCGGCGAAGGGATCCTGCATCTGACCGTGAGGCCCGCGCTCACCCGCCTGCGCCCTCTGGCCATGGAAAGCCCCGGACCCGTAGAAAAGCTTTGGGGGATCGCCCTCTCGTCCCACCTCCAAGATCGCAGGGTCAGCGAGCGCATGGCAACCGCGGCGAATGAGGTTTTTGGCGCTGCCGGATATAGAGCGGAGATCGAGGCCTTATACGAAAGCAGCGCGCTCCAGCCCGGCGCAGCCTTCGCTGCCTTCGCCGATCTCGAAGGTGGGGCACGCTTGGGAGCAGATCGCGCGGGCGCTCCGGCGAGGCCATCAGAAGCCATCGGCAAGTACGTGGCACGTCAGCTCCTTGAAGAATTGAACACGGGGGCGACTTTGGACCGCTACGCCAGCGACCAGATCATTCCCTTTGCCAGCCTGGCGGCCGGTGAGAGTCGATTCTCCATACCCGGCCTCACCGATCATATCCAGAGCGGCGCCTGGCTGAGCCGCGAATTTCTCGGAGCGGAGGTTAGGATTGAAGGGCGGCGCCTGATCATCAAGGGTGTCGGATTTCAGGCCCGGAGGTAGCATGAGCTGGCCCAAGAACGTTATTCCATTTGCTGAAAGGAGAAGCGAGTATGTCACAAAAAAAGGCTGGTCCTGTCCGCACCCGCCGTAACGTGCAGCAATACGGCGATCCCTACCTGCCCAAGATTAACCAGGGGGAGATCGCGGTCTGCACGGGCTGTCGCGCTATCTTCCAGCGCCGCCATTGGTTCTTCGACGAACCTCTCTACCGTGCGCTGTCGACGAAACCCAACACCCGGCAAGTCACCTGTCCCGCGTGCCAGAAGATCCGCGACGGCTATTTTGAGGGCGAGGTAACGCTCATGCCCAGCCCATTTCTCCGCCAGCACAAAGGGGAAATTCTGAACCTGATCCGCAACGAGGAAGAGCGGGCCAAAGGCATGAACCCGCTCGAGAGAATCATCTCCATCAAGGAAGAAGACGGAAAAGTGGTGGTGCTGACCACCGATGAGAAGCTGAGCCAGAGAATCGGCCGGGAACTCAAGAAGGCCTATCAGGGCAACACGCTCTATCGCTGGTCCGCGGACACCAAGTGCGCGCGGGTAACGTGGACGAGGGAATAGCTGCCGATTTTCTGCCGGCGGGCAGAGCGGCCGCTCGCGAGAAAATAGCCATGTCGGAGCTGCCAAAATTTTCTGAGAATGCGCTGACCGTGTTGCGCGAACGTTACCTCAGGCGCGACGAAGCCGGCAACTCCGCGGAGGATGCCGAAGGGATGCTCCGGCGGGTGGCCTCAACCGTCGCGGCCCCGGCGCGGCTGTTCGGGGAAGACCCTGTGTTCTGGGAGGAGCGCTTTTTTGCGCGCTTGAGAAGGCTCGAGTTTCTGCCCAACTCTCCCACGCTCATGAACGCAGGCCTCCCGGGCGGCCAGTTGGCGGCCTGCTTCGTGCTGCCGATCGAGGACGACCTGGACTCAATATTCACGGCCTTGAACCGCACGGCCCGCATACACCAGACCGGCGGGGGCACCGGCTTCTCCTTTAGCGCCCTGCGCCCAGGCTCGGACCGGGTCCGCTCCACGGGGGGGATCACTTCGGGGCCGCTCTCTTTCATGGACCTCTTCGACCACACCACGGCGGTGATTCGCCGCGGCGGTAGACGGCGCGGCGCCAACATGGCGGTGCTCCGGATCGATCACCCGGACATCGAGGAGTTCATCGGCGCCAAGCGCACGCCCGGGCGCCTCGAGAACTTCAATCTTTCCGTAGGGGTCACGGAGCCCTTTTTTGAGGCCCTCGATGCGCATAAGCCCTTCGCGCTACGCAACCCACGCACCGGCCGCGTGGCCCGCAGCGTCGATCCCGCCGCCCTCTTCGACGCGATCGTCGAGGCCGCGTGGACCACGGGCGATCCCGGACTTCTTTTCCTCGACGAGATCAACCGTGCCAACTCCACTCCTGCGTTGGGCGCAATTGAGGCCACAAACCCTTGCGGCGAGCAACCGCTTCTCCCCTACGAGTCCTGCACGCTCGGATCGCTCAATCTCGGCGCTTTTGCCGCTGGAAGCGGCGTGGACTGGGAGCGGCTGCGGGGGGCGATTTTTGACGCCGTCCTGTTCTTGGATAATGTCATCGAGGCCAACTGCTACCCTTTTCCTGAGATCGAGGCCGCAACGCGGCGCACGCGTAAAATCGGCCTCGGCGTTATGGGGCTGGCTGATCTCTTTGCCCGGATTGGCGTCGCTTATGACTCCGAAGAGGGCTTGGCGCTGGGCGGCCGAATCGCCGAGTTCCTGACCGCGCAGGCGCACGCGGCCTCGGTCGAACTTGGAAAGCAACGGGGATCGTTTCCTGCCTTCCACGACAGCGTCTGGCCCGAACGCGGGCTCGACGCGCTTAGAAACGCCACGGTGACCTGCGTCGCGCCCACGGGAACGATCAGCCTCATCGCCGGCACCTCGAGCAGCATCGAGCCTTTTTTCGCCCTCGCCTTTGCCCGCCGCGTGCTGGACGGGCGCCAGCTCGTCGAGGTCAATCCGCTGGTGGTAGCCGAACTGAGCCGCTTAGGTCCTGCGGGGGAAGCTGCGCTCAACGAGATCCGCGAGCAAGGATCGATGAGGGATATTCCGAGTTTATCGGAGGCGCTCAGGCGGCGCTTCCCAATTGCCCTTGAGATCGCTCCCGCCTTTCACGTGCGCATGCAGGCAGCTTTTCAAGCGCACGTGGATGCGGGAGTTTCCAAAACCGTGAACCTCCCGTCTAACGCAACCTCCGACGAGGTCAAAGAAGTCTTCCTGATCGCGCGCCAGATGCGTCTCAAAGGGATCACCGTTTACCGCTACGGCTCCCGCCCCGGGCAAACGCTCTCTTTGGTCCACGAGGACGCGCGCGAGGACTGTAGGGAATGCGCCGTATGATGCCCGACGCGAAACCGGCCGGTGCTAAGCAGCCTTCTTTTCCCGCTCATCGACCAGGGCCATGACCTGGGGCTTTACCATTTCTTTGAAGTCCTGGTATTTAAGCCTGACCGTTTGAATGTGGTTTCCCGCATTAAAGAAGATGGTCTCGTCTTTCTCCAGGGCGGGGTCCACGTAAACGGGCAAACCGAAGAGGTTGCCAAACGGAGGCATGGCACCGATCTCGCATTCGGGAAAGAGCGAAGCAAACTCCGATTCCGTCGCCAGGGAAACATTCTTAGCCCCAAGCGCAGCCTTCGCCTTTCTGAGGCTCACCATCCTGCTGGCCGGCACCACCGCCATCACATAAGCGGCGTCCGCCTTTAAGATGACGACCTTAGCCATCTCCCTCCCGGACATATGCTGCCTCGCAGCAATTTCCTGCGCGGTAAAGGCCTGCGGATGGACGTAGACCTCATAAGAGACTTTGGCCTGATCCAGAACCTCTTTTAATCGCTTGAGTATTGGCATGATAGCCTCCTTTCTGCTTAACGACGCAAGCTAACATAGCTTCAACCTTTGGCTCGAATCACCAGCACCGGGTCTCCCGAGTGGCGCACGACTCGATCGGTGACGCTCCCCAACACCCAGCGCCCGACTCCGGATCTTCCATGGGTGCACATGGCCACCAGGTTGTCCGGAGTTCCCTTGGCCACATCGATAATCTCGCCGGCGGCGTTGCCCTCGAGCAAAAGATGCGAGACGTTTTTCATCCCTTGCCAGCGAAGCTGATCCGCCTTCTCTTCGAGATACCTCTTCGCCTCCTCGCCTTTGATGTCCGCCCTGAGGATCTCGAGATCGGGCGCATATCCTTCCGCTCCGATGGCGTACGCGTACGGATCCATGCTGTAGACGCGCAGCAACATGACCTCGAGTTCCATTGTCTCAGCGAGCGCTCGGACGTGCGGCAAGACCGTCTCGGCTAGCGCGGAGCCGTCCAGAGGTACAAGGACTCTCTTCAGCGTCGCTTCCCCATCGCCGTTGCCGCCACCCCCCGGCCGAACGAGAAGAAGATGGTTAGTAGCTGCGTGCAGAACCTTGTCCGCGACACTCCCGAGAACCCAGCGCTGCACCCCTGAACGCCCATGGGTTGCCATCGCGATCAGGGCGCCCCGATCGGTAGACGCCCTATCCACAATGATTTCGGCGGGATTTCCGATCTCCGCAAAACAGTGAACGTCAGCCGAGTCGGAAAACGAGCGCCCGAGCTTTTCGAGATAAGCCAGGCTATCGCGGGTCATGCTCGCCCCAACGGTGTCGAAATAGCGACCGATTTCGGGATTGGAGAAGGCCGAAATGGTCTCGGGCTCGATCGCCACTAAAAGTTCCACCGGTGTCTTGACGGCTCTAACAATAGAGCGGGCCCAGGGAAGGATTCCCTCCGACAACCGTGAACCATCGAGCGGTATCAAAATCCTTGAGTACATAACCCTTCCTCCTCGATCTTTTGCCCCGAGCCCGCCTAGCAAAGAGGGAGCAAAAAGCATGCCTCCATTTTTTTCCCGCTAACTCACCGATTTGCTCCTTCCAGGGACGGAATTATTTTCAACTGTGCGATTTGCCTCTACCCCTTTTCCCACTCATGGGAATCGTAGCGGTACTCAACCACTTCACAGAGAAAAATCTGGCACCATTTTAGCGCGGTTTGCTTCCTGCACTAGGGCTGGCGCGTTGGCACGAAATGTGCGAATTTGTGGCCACGGCAACTCTGCGATTGCCGTTTCCTCGGCCGCTATGAAAACATCCGTCTGGAAATAAGGAGGGAAGAGCCATTCAACTCCCACTGCAAATAACGTTTCGTAACATGTCTCCATCACCGACGGTTGAAGCGCACATTCGCGAAAAGGCGGGCAAGCTGGATGCCTTCTACGACAGAATCATGAGCTGCCACGTCACGGTCGAGGCGCCGCACCGCCGCCACCGCAAAGGAAAGCGCTACCGCGTGCGCATCGACATCACCGTTCCGGGCGGCGAACTCGTGATCAACCGCGCGCCCAGGCGCATCCATGAGCCGGACCTGGAGCAAGCAAAGGCGCCGTTGCATGAGCAGATAGAAAACCATGAGCCGAGCAAGCAGGCCGCCCACGAGGATATCTATGTGGCCATTCGCGATGCCTTTGATGCGGCCCGGCGCAAGCTCCAGGATTATGCCCGCCGCCAGCGCGGCCAGGTCAAGATCCACGAGGGACAGCCCCAGGCCAGGGTCAGCAAGCTTCTCCCTGAGGAGGGATTCGGATTCCTGGAGACGCCCGACGGGCGGGAAATCTATTTCCACCGCAACAGCGTCCTGGCCCCGGGCTTCGATCATTTGGAGATCGGCATGGGGGTCTTCTTCGCGGAAGAGCAGGGGGAGAAAGGAACTCAAGCAACCACCGTAAAAGCCATGGGCAAGCGCTCGAATTTAACGAAGGAGGGCTCGATTTAAGAAAGACGACGATCATGGTCAACGAAATTCTAGTTTGCCTGGACGGCTCTTCGTTCGCGGAGGCGATCCTTCCGTACGCGCGCGGGATAGCGCGGTCGCTGAAAGCCAAGCTCGCCCTGCTGCGGATCATCGATCGTGAAGAGGAGTTTTCCGCCGCCCGAAAATACCTGCAGGGCTTCGCCCGGCGTTACGACGCCGACGCTCAGGTGAGAATGAAGGAGACCGACGCGGCCAGCGCGATTGTGGCTGAGTTAAGGCAAAAAGCGTTCGCGCTCGCGGCCATGACGACTCACGGGCACAGCGGGATGCTTGAGGCCCTTGTGGGAAGCGTCGCCTTCAGCGTCGTTCGGGGCGCCGGGCGACCGCTTCTTCTCTACCGCCCGCCAGCTCATGGCTTAAAGGCAGACCCCGACGCCGAGATCAAGATCGCCTCGGTGGTGGCGACCCTCGACGGCCAGGAGTTTTCCGAAAAGATTCTCCCTTATGCGGCCGAGATGGCGCAGGCGCTGAAGGCGAGGCTGGAATTGGTGCAGGCCTTGCCTTTGGCAGGACCGGAGTCACGTATCCCGCCAGAGTTGGGGCGCGATGTGCTGGAAACTTCCTACCTCTACCGGCAGGCACAGGCCATCACAGAAAAACACGGGCTTAAGGTAGACTGGGACGTTCTTCACGGCCAGCCAGCCGACGCCATCATCCGCTATCTAGAAGGGCGCCTTGACGTCCTGCTGGCAATGACTTCCCACGCCCGGCTCGGGTTGGAGCGGGCGATCTTCGGCAGCGTGGCGCGCGAATGCGTGAGGCGGGCCAAAGTGCCGCTGCTCCTCTACTGGCCCAATCAGTGAAGTCAGACCTCCCTCAGCTCGCGGACCAATTCGAGAACCATTTTGTTTGCATCGCCGAAAAGCATCAAGGCATTGGGGGCGCCAAAAAGCGGATTCGGAACTCCCGCAAAGCCGGGGCTCAGGCTGCGCTTGACAACGACACAGCGATCTTTTTCGCGGCTCCGCGCCCGCCCTGTTCCATCTTTTGCTTCCTGCCGAGCAGCCCGTGGCGCAGATACTCGGGGTCAATCCCTAATATCTCGCAGATGTTCTCAAAGGAAAAAAGCCAATCGCTGTGCTTTTCGAAGATCCATTCCTCAGCCTCTTCGAACTGCTGTCCTCCCTTCCTATCTTTTGCTGGTGCGTACTTCACGTAACAATTGACGGCATCTTCCAAAATCGCCAGCATGAGCCCGATTTCTCCCTCGTGGAAGCTCCTGCGGTGTTGTTTTTCCAGGTATTCACTCTCAACCACGAACGGCATCGTGCTGCCCAGCATATCGAAGGATTCCTTGAAAGCTAAAGCGTGTTCCATAAGAACCTCTTGCCCGGGAAAATCAATCCTCCGTTGACAAGCTGATGTCTACTTCCAGGCCGCATAAAGCATGCCAAAAAACAACTCGCGTGATGTCAGCGAGAAGGCACGCAATTTTTCCAATGCGATTCCCAGCTTTGCAATAAAAGCCGGCCCGGGATTGGCAACGTTGGGAAAAACCACCCGGCTGCCCAACAAAAGTATCGAAAAACACAACAAAAATTTCTGGCACATGAGTTGCTGCAGCAGCGGAAATGAGGCTCCAAGCATAAATCTGGGGATGGAGCCGGGACCCCTCAAATAGCCGTGCGCGAAACAAAATCTCAACAGCGAACCAGACGAGACGATTAAATGTCACCGGGAGGAACTATGGCGAAAAAAATCGTCCACGTAGTCGGCACTGGTACCATTGGGGAGCCCTTGATCGGGATGTTGTCCACCTTTCGCGAGCCCTTCGGGATCGACGAGGTCACCTTCCACAAGCGCACCCCTCTGGTCACTGATCGCTCCAAGGTCATCGTGCTGGGCCAAAAAGGCGCCAGGCTCTGCGTCGATAAAGATCGCTGGGAAAAATTCAAAGAGATGGGCATGCCGCCCCACTATGAGGCCGAGGAGGCCATCGAGAGGGCCAACGTGATCA
>MGSI01000015.1:0-470 GCA_001798455.1 Deltaproteobacteria bacterium RIFCSPLOWO2_02_FULL_57_26
GTGGACCTCTATTTCGGGAGCGGTCCCGAGGCGGGATGGGTGGCGGGTGCGATGAATACCCCGGGAAAGCTTTATTTCTTGATTCCCAAGAGTGAGGCCAGCCCCTAGTTTTTTGGTGCGGATCTCGGGACCGAGTTTGCTTTCAGAGATGGAGACTGCTGGCTAATTTTCACCGACACCTGCCATGGAGCGAACCTCTGAAATCTATCGCCTGAGATTGGCACTGGCCATCACGGCATTCTATTTTGCGGCGGAAGTCGTCGGGGGTTTCTTAACGAACAGCCTGGCCCTGCTTTCCGACGCGGGACACATGTTTTCCGATATCGCGGCTCTGGCCCTCAGCCTTTTTGCCTTCCGGATGGCTAGGCGTCCGGCCACTCTGAAACGCACCTACGGATATCATCGTCTGGAAATCTTAGCGGCCCTTCTGAACGGGCTTTCGCTCTGGCTCGTTGTGGGCATCATTTTTA
>MGSI01000015.1:489-9645 GCA_001798455.1 Deltaproteobacteria bacterium RIFCSPLOWO2_02_FULL_57_26
CTGGCTCGTTGTGGGCATCATTTTTAATGCGGCATACAACCGCTTTTTCGATCCGCCTGAGGTTGAAAGTAAGGCTATGCTCATCGTTGCGTCTCTGGGGCTGGGTGTGAATATTGCTTCAGGGCTCATCCTTTACGGTTCCCACCATGAAAGCCTCAATGTCCGGGGAGCCTTTTTGCACGTCCTCGGGGATGCACTGGGGTCGATGGGAGCTATTTTTGCCGGGGTGATGATGCTTTTAACGGGTTGGTATCTGGCAGATCCCATTGTCAGCATTTTCATTGGCCTGCTGATCCTGTATTCCTCCTGGAATCTGGTCAAAGAGTCGATCAGCATCCTGATGCAGTCGGTCCCGAGCGGAATCCAGCTCGAGGAGGTTCAGGCGGCTATGGAGCAGGTTAAGGGAGTCCGAAAGGTCCATGACCTTCATGTCTGGGCCGTTACCTCGGGAATTTTTACCCTCAGCACTCACGCCGTCGTGGACGGCCGAGAGGATTTTCATCATGTTTTGAACCAGATCGAGGAAATGCTGAAGCATCGCTTCAACATTGAGCACACAACCATTCAATTGGAGACGCAGGACAGAGAACAGAGAGAGTTTCAAGGTTTTTGACTCTGATGACCGATGCTTGACGGTTTACCAAAGCCGGACGGTCTATTTGCAATGCCGCACCACGCTCTCGGATTGGAATGGAGAGCGTGATTTTGGCAATCAGGTCGATGATGTTATAGGGTATTTGGCCCGATGTCGTCGCAAGCGGGTGACCTCAAGTTCATTGACATCGCCTGAACGATCGAAGAGAAAGGAAAGGTTATGCGTTTTTTAATCACAGGTGGGGCTGGTTTTTTGGGGTCCCATCTGACTGATGCAATGTTGGGGCAGGGTCATGAGGTGACGATTCTGGATGTGGCCTCCGACCTTAAGGTGCGTCATCAACTTGGAAACCCGCAATTCCGCTACGTTCGCGATTCTATTCTCAACCGCGAGATATTGGAAGGGCTCATCAGTTGGTGCGATGTGGTCTATCACCTCGCCGCCGTGGTCGGAGTGGAGCATTATGTCGGCGATCCCTACCAGGTTCTCAACGTCAACGTTAACGGGATCCAGGCGGTTCTTCAGGTTGCGTTTAAGGCCCAGAAAAAGGTCGTTTTCAGCTCTACTTCGGAGGTGTACGGGAAAAGCTCGGTTGTCCCTTTTAGGGAGGAAGGGGACCGTGTTCTCGGCTCGACCAAAATCGATCGGTGGTGTTATTCGACTTCAAAGGCCGTGGGGGAGCATTTTTGCTTTGCCTTCCACAAGCTTGGGCTTCCGGTGGTGGTGATCCGTTATTTTAATGTCTACGGTCCGCGGTTGGATCAGATGGACGTGGGAAGGGTGATCACGATCTTTTTGGGGCAAGTGTTGCGCGGCGAGCCTGTCACTGTCGTTGGCGATGGGAAGCAAACGCGCTGTTTTACGTATGTCGACGATGCGATTCGGGCCACGGTGTCCGCGGGTTTGAAGGAAGAGGCGGTAGGGGAAATTATCAACATCGGTTCGGACGAGGAGATATGCATCAAAGACCTCGCGGCGGTGATGGTGCGCCTCTCAGGCTCCCGGTCTTCGTTGACCTTCGTCCCTCAGGAAGCGGTCTATGGCAAAAGCTACGAGGATATTCGCCGTCGAGTTCCGGACATTCGCAGGATGCGTGAGATCCTGGATGTTTCGCCGCAGGTCAAACTCGAAGAGGGCTTGAGGCGCACGATCGACTGGTTCCGATCCCCGAGTTAATCCAGCGGTCAGAGCGGGTTGATAAAGCAAATCATATTCCGGCCAAGTCGATCGCTGAAGACAAAGATAGCGGCAGCTCGGAGCCCTCACATAGTAAGGCCGCGCGTGAGAAAGTAAAAGGTTGGCGCCGCGGCGAGACGGTACCAAGCAAAGGGGACCAGGCTCCAGCGGCTTAGGAAGCGAATAAAGCCGGCCACCGTCAGCAGGGCGACGATGAAGGAAACCGCGAAGCCGACCGCCAACTGAGTCACATCGTGCGGAGTAAAAGCGCCAGCCATCTTAAGCATCTCGTATCCTGAAGCGGCGAACATAACCGGCACTGCGATAAGGAACGAGAACTCAGCGGCCGCCTTGCGGTCCAGGCCAAGCAGGAGTCCGCCCACGATGGTAGCTGCGGAGCGCGAGGTTCCGGGCCAGAGGGCAAGCGTCTGGAACAGTCCTATGCCGACAGCTTGGAGGAGGGTCAGGGTGTCCAGGGAACGGCGGGGCGCTTCCGAGGCGAGTTTCTCCGCGAGCAGGATCCCCAGGCCCCCGACCGCTAACGCCCAGGCAACCGTAACCGGGGTAAACAGGTTTGCCTTGATAACGTCGTGAGCGAGGTATCCTAGGATGAGGGCGGGAATTGTCGCCAGCGTGATGCGCCATATGCCGGGCCATCCTTCCAGGGAGGACCGGGTCCCATGCTGAAAGTTTTTTTTGCGAGGTATTAGACCCAAGAACCGATTCCAATAGAGGACGACGACTGCCAGGATGGCCCCTAGCTGGATCGCCACCTCAAAGGTTACGGCCTTGTCTCCGGTGAATCCCAGGAGGCTGCCCGACACGATGAGATGGCCGGTAGAAGATACGGGGATAAACTCAGTGAGGCCCTCTACAATGCCCAGGAAGATCGGAATCGACCAATAATCCATGATGTTTGCCACGCCTCCTTTTGTATAACTTTCCCAAAAGGCAAATCAAAGCAACCAATGAGCCATCGAACATTACGGGTAACAAAAAGCACTCCTATCCGGAAGGCTGAACGATTCCGGCACGATCTTTAAGAGGTAAATCTCCTTGTTTCTGGATTCCGTGGTCTTCCAATTGGAAGCCCGACAGACCAGGAACCTTCCGGGCGGTGACTAGAGTTACAGCCGCCACCAGCAAGCCGCCGAAGAAAGTCGCTTCCCTGGCCCCCACCAACGGAACCATCAGCCCGGTCTCGGTTTGTCCTAAAGGGCTGAGACCGCGGTTGCTTAGTTGGAAAACGCCAAACACTCTCCCCCTCATGGCCTCGGTGGAAGTCAACTGGAGAATCGTGTTTCTGGTTGCGCCCCATATGGTATCGGTTGCACCCACCATCGCGAGCAAGAATAGTGAAAAGGTAAACGAATGTGAGACGCCAAAGAAAGCGAAGCTTGCCCCATAGAGGATAGCCGAAGCGAGGAGAATTCTTCCCTGGTGGCGCGGCTGGCCGGCGGATATCAAGAGTCCGGAGCCGATCAGGGCTCCCAGGCCGCGGGCGGATTGGAGAAAACCGAGCCCGGTGGCGCCGACGTTGAGGATATCGCGCGCGAAAATGGTCAGCATGGCCTGGTCCAAACCGAAGATCGATGAGGTAGCTTCCATGACCATGACCCCAAGGATGATTTTCTGCCGGCAGACGTATGTGACTCCCTCGGAGACGTTGCGCATGAAATGTCCGGCACTCCCGGTTCCCGGAGAAGAGGCTCGGATCAAGAAGAGGGCTACGACGACGACCACAAAGCTCAGCGCGTTCGCGAAAAAGGCTCCCGCGGTTCCCACCGTGCTGATGGCGATCCCTGCCAGTGCCGGCCCTATGAGAACGGTGCCTTTCCACAGGAGGGAGTTAAGGGCGACGGCGTTGGGCAGGACTGAGCGCGGGACTAAAGACGGGAACATGGCTTGGCGCGCGGGTCCATCCAGGGTTCCAATGATGGCGCTGACGAGGGTCAGGGCGTAGATCTGCCATACCCGGATGCCGCCCGCCTGGGTGAGAAATCCAAGGAGAAAGGCCACCAGCATCAGACCGATTTGCGTCACCAGGATGAGACGTTTGCGGTCGAACCGATCCGCGATGGTGCCGCCGAACAGACCGAAGCCGATGGCCGGTACCGCCCGAAACACGCCGTTTAAACCGAGCTGGAGCGGAGAATTCGTCAGCTCATAAAGAAGCCAACTCGTCGCCGTGATCTGCATCCAGCTCCCAATATTGGAGATGAAGAAGCTGATCCAGAATAAACGAAAATCGCGGAACTGGAGCGCCGCGAGGGGATTACCGCTTTGTCGCTGCGGCAGCCGGATCGGACCTTTGTCGGACATGACTCACCGGGTCACGTAAATATAAACCGTGTTGTGCGAGAGAACAATCCCCCGACGAAGACTGCGGCGGGAGTTGGTCTCCAGGCCGGTTTCGTTATGGGTTGTCCCGGCGCACAGGCGGAAGTTGCCAACCCAACGGGAGTTCTTTACATTATGGCGATCGGTGCTGCTTTGGGTCGGTAGGGAGGCTATGGCCAAGAAGACAGTCTTGATTTCGTCCGTCGTGCTCGCGGGACTCCTGGCGGGGGCAGGCTACACTGTTTGGCGACTCACCGGTGGGGGAGGGGAGTTCGTTGTCTCGGGTATTATCGAGGCCGACGATGTGCACGTGGGCTCGAAGGCAGGAGGGCGGGTGCTCAAAGTGGTCGCGCGCGAGGGCCAGGGCGTCAAAGCGGGCGAAGTCCTCGTCCTGTTTGAGCCGGAGGAGCCAAGCGCCTCCTTGGCCGAGGCGCAGGCGTCGCTGAGGCAGGCCGAGGCCAGGCTCGCGGAACTCACAGCGGGCTTCAGGAGAGAGGAAATCGATCAGGCCGAAGCGTCGGCGAATCAGTACCGCGAGGAGCTCAAACAGCTCCTCGCGGGGCCGCGCCCGCAGGAGATCGATCAGGCCAAAGCGAATTGGCTTGCCGCCAAGTCCCAGTACGAAAATGCCGGACGTTTGCGCCAGCGGATGCGAGACCTTCACGCGCGCGAATTGATCGCCCAACAGGACTACGAGGACGCCAGAACCCGTGCGGAGGAAGCCGAGCAGAAGATGAAGGCGGAGCGAGAACGCTATGATCTGTTGCTGGCGGGAACGCGAGCGGAAGAAATCGCGCGGGCGCGCCACCGCCTGGCCGAGGCGGAGGCGAGGCTCCGGCAGCTTGAGAGCGGCTACCGCAAGGAGGAAATTGCCCAGGCAAGGGCGGCGGCGGAGATGGCGCGGGCACGGGTCGAACGGCTTAAAACCCAGCTCGACGAAACCGTGGTTCGAGCCCCATTCGATGCGGTCGTGGATGTCTTGGATCTGGAACCGGGCGATATGGTTGGACCAGGAAGACCCGTCGCCACGCTTCTTCGCCCCGACGGCTTGTGGGTGCGCGCCTACCTTCCCGAGGAGAAGCTGGGGTTTGTGAGGCCGGGGCTTGAGGTGAAGGTCAGGGTGGACTCCTTCCCGGGGAAAAGTTTCCCCGGGGTGGTTCGCCGGGTTCACCGGCAGGCGGAATTCACCCCGCGCAACGTCCAGACTCAGGAGGAGAGGGTGCTGCAGGTTTTCCAGACCGAAGTGGTGATCATAGATCCTGACCAGGTGTTGCGGCCGGGGATGAACGCTGACGTCATCATTCCGGGCCGTTGAAGCGATGGCCCATGGAGACCGTCATCAAGGCCGAAGGGCTGACCAAGAAGTTCGGCGAGCTGATCGCGGTGGAGGACGTGAGCCTGGAGATCTCTCGTGGCAACATCTTTGGCTTTCTCGGGCCCAACGGCTCGGGCAAGTCCACGGTGATTCGCATGCTCTGCGGGCTGCTGCAGCCGACGGCGGGTCGGGCGGAGTTAGACGGGTTGGATGTCGTCGCCGAAGCGGAGGAAGTCAAGAAGCGCCTCGGCTACATGTCCCAGCGTTTCAGCTTGTACGAGGATCTCTCGGTGCAGGAGAACCTCGATTTTTACGGCTCCATCTACGGACTGCGCCGTGCAAGGCTCGCCGAGCGCCGCCAAAGCGTGGTGAATCTCGCGGGTTTGGAAGGTCGCCAGGCGCAGCTCGTGCAAACCCTGTCCGGCGGCTTCAAGCAGCGTCTGGCCCTGGCCTGTTCGCTTTTGCATGAGCCGAGGATCCTCTTTCTCGATGAACCTACGGCGGGGATTGACCCGGTGGCGCGGCGCGAGATTTGGGATCTCCTCTTTCGCCTCGCTCGCGAGGGCACCACTCTGTTCGTCACGACGCACTACATGGATGAGGCAGAGCGCTGTTCTCAAGTTGGCTACATCTATCAGTCGAGGCTCATGGTTTGCGGCAGGCCCGAGGAGTTAAAGAGGCTGCCGGAATTAACGCCCGAAGGGGCGCTTTGGTTCGAGGTGCTCTGCGATGAGCCCACCCAGGCCTTGGGCCTGCTGCGGGAGTGGCCGGAAATCATCGATGCCACCATCTTTGGCGAGGCACTCCATCTGTTGGCCCGTAAGGGAACCGATGAAGAGGGGATCATCGGATTCTTAAAGCCGGCCGGCGGGGGTCGCTTGGAGTGCCGCCGGGTGCTTCCCTCGCTCGAGGATGTCTTTGTCACGTTGACGCGTCGGCATCGCTCATAGCTCGGAGGTTAGGGAAATGTTCAGGGGACTTTGGGCCGTCATGCGGAAAGAGATCCTCCATATTCGGCGGGACCCTGCGACCCGGTTTATCTTTGCCATCCCACTGATCGAGCTTTTGCTGTTTGGCTATGCCATTGAGATAGATGTCAAAAACATTTCTACCGTGGTCTTTGACCTCGACCGGCAAATGGAGAGCCGCGCCCTCATCAAGGAATTCGAGAGCACGCGCTACTTCCGCGTGATCCGTGAGGTCTACTCGGATCGGGATCTGGAGCAGGCGATCGTGAGCGGGCGGGCCAAGGCGGGAATTAAGATCCCGCCGAACTATTCCAGGGACCTGGTCAACGGGCAGCAGGCGAAGGTGCAGGTTTTGATCGACGGATCGGACTCCACGACTGCCCTGCGCCTGCTCCAGGCCAGCCAGACCCTCGGGTTTCTCAAGTCGCTCGAAAGGGAAGGATTCACTCAGGACCTGATGGCCATCGAAGTGCGACCACGCCTTCTCTTCAATCCAAACCTCGAGAGCGCTAACTTCTTTGTCCCCGGACTGATCGGGATCCTCCTCCAGCTCGTCACCGTTTTTCTTACCGCCTTTTCGATCGTGCGGGAGCGCGAGCGCGGGACCCTGGAACAGCTTCTGGTCACCCCGATTTCCAAAGGCGGCCTAATCGTCGGCAAGCTGCTCCCCTATTGCGCGATCGGCTTTATCCAGACCGGATTGGTCCTCCTGGTGATGGTCTTACTTTTCCGGGTCCCGATCCATGGGTCTCTGAGTCTCCTCCTGCTCTTGTCCGGGGTCTTTCTCATTCCGGCGCTGGGGATGGGGATTGTTATTTCGACCTTCGCCAGCAATCAGGGCGAGGCGATGCAGGTCTCTGTCTTGTTCATGCTCCCTTCAATCCTTTTGTCCGGCTTTATCTTTCCGCGCGAATCCATGCCCTTAGTCATTTATCTCTTGAGCTTTCTCATCCCTGCGACATACTACATCGAGATCTTGCGTGGGATCATCCTTCGCGGAGCCGGTTGGCTCGCGCTCTGGGACGAGGCGGCGGTGCTCTTGAGCTTCGGCGCGCTGTTTATCGTTCTGAGCGTTTTGCGCTTCAAGAAGCACCTTGGCTAGAACTATCTCCTTCCGTTTCCCCCATATGAAACAACGCCCTGCCGCGCGTTCCAGTTGGCTACTCGTGCTCGCCTTCCTGGCTTCTGCCTGTGCAGGGCCAATTAATCAGCCAGACCTGGCAAGAAGGTCTCAGAAGACCAAAAGCGTTGTTATCGTGAATTATGGCTGGCATACGGGGGTTGCGATAAGGAAGGCTGATATCCCGCCGACCGTCATCCCAGAGAGTCGGGATTTTCCCGACGCCGATTTTGTCGAGATCGGCTGGGGAGATTGGGATTACTACCGGGCGGCAGATCCCGGCTTGGGAATGGCGCTCAAGGCTTCGTTCTGGTCCAGCCGCAGCGCTCTTCACGTCATTGGTTTCAAGGGGTCGGCGGAAGATCATTTTCGGGGCAGCGAGGTTGTCGAGATTGCCGTTTCTGACGATGGGTTAAGAGGATTGGTCCGATTTGTAGCGGAAACTTTCTTGAGAAGCGAGGAAGGTCTTCCGGCTGAGGGTAGCCCGGGGTTGTATGCAAATAGCCGGTTCTATCCGGCTCGAGGACAATTTCACCTCTTCAGAAACTGCAACACCTGGGTGGCAGAAGCACTGCAGTCCGCCGGGCTCCCTGTTTCTACGTCTTTTGCGATCACGGCAGGAAATGTAATGGATCAAGCCAGACGTTCTGGAACCCTTAGGGCGCCGGGGCACTAGAGGATATGTTGAGGTATCCTCCTCTTTTTCTGTTCCTGCGAGATGGGTTAAAGCTCAAGTCGCCGGATGACGGAATGGAGTTGCCAGTAGTCGTACACGCTCTCTCTTGGCGCTCTGGCAATTCGCCGTTGGGCTCAGCGCTTCAAAAAGCAGAATGTCCCCTTTTCCGACCCGTTCGATTCCAAGCCTGACACCGATTCACCGATTACCGATTACTGACGACCTCTGTGTCGATTTGTGCGCGTGTTTTAACTCCTTCGGACGGTTGAGCCATGACGGCTAACGTACCGCGTAACCGGCTGCCAACGAAGCTCAGCGTAGTTGGCAGTCCGCGTTGATGCGACTGTTAGGCATTTTGATTCTGGCCTGGCGCCCGTCGATAGATGACGTGATACACCAATCCCACCAGCACACTGCCGCCTATGATGTTGCCCAGTATTACCGGCACCAGGTTGCTGAAGAAACCAACCCAAGTAACGGTATTGGCGGTCACCCCGATGTTCTCGAAGGTCTGCAGCAGCATGGCGAGCGGGATAAAGTACATGTTGGCGACGCTATGTTCGAAGCCGGCCGCAACGAACGCAGATATGGGAAAGACAATTGCCACAGCCTTGTCGATAACGCTTCGTCCGGCAAGCGCCATCCATACCGCCATGCAGACCAGGACATTACAGAGGATGCCTTTGAAGAAGGCCGTCCAGAACGGCATGGCGACCTTGGCTACGGCAATCCTGAGATATTCCTGGGCAATTGCACTGTTGTTCATTTCAGGATGACGGGAGAGAAAAACCAGCAGCGCTAATCCGGCTGCGCCGACAAGATTGCCGCCGCAAACAATCGCCCAGTTCCGCAGCAGATCGCGGGTCGAAATCTTCCCGTCGGCCCAAGCCATCGCCAACAGATTATTCCCAGTGAATAGCTCCGCGCCAGCGACGACCACGAGAATCAACCCCAAAGCAAAGGCCA
>MGSI01000016.1 GCA_001798455.1 Deltaproteobacteria bacterium RIFCSPLOWO2_02_FULL_57_26
CGCTTGACTTGCCCTAGCCTCCTTCCGTGCAATCTGGGGGAAATGTACATCCCTACCTACGAACCGACTTGTGTTGACACAACAGCACCTTATCGAACGCTTGACTTGCCCTAGCCTCCTTCCGTGCAATCTGGGGGAAATGTACATCCCTACCTACGAACCGACTTGTGTTGACACAACAGCACCTTATCGAAAACTCTCTGCCCAAAAACGGGTACGGAGCCATTTCAAAAGGAAATTCGTAGCATTTGATTTTGGTGAAGGGCATGAAGTTTAGCTAGCGAAACTTTAAGGGGTTTCATCAAGGCGGATTTTAAGTTCCGGCACTTGACTCAGTTTCTCCTCACGCGGAGAAGATCGTGAAAGAAGCGGCTCCGTTTATGAGAATGAATAAACTGGACGAGCAGGAGGCCCGGGAGATCATAAAAAAAGAGCTTTTGTAACCTAGACCCCGGCCCCTTGCGGGAGGTTGAACCATGAATGCACATTCGGTCACTCACTCAAGATTCGGACATGGCGCATTCCTCTTGCTACTTTTCCTCCTGCTATGCTCCAATCCCCTCTCCGCCGCACAGATTTACGTTGTCTGGACCAGTGAGGCGGGGGTGTTCGCCCCCCTCTGGGTCACCAAGGAAGCTGGGGTTTCCACTGTTGTTGGACGGATCCAAACTGGGCATTCCCTATTCCAGCAACATGGTCGTCGTTCGAAAATCCTACCTCGATAGGAACCGCGAGACTGTTCGCAACTTTATCAAGGCTGTCGTCGAAGGGATTCATTACTACAAGGCGAATAAGGAGTTCAGCCTCAAGGTGATCTCCAAATACATGAGGATAACGGATCGAGAGGTTGCTGAGGAAAATTTTCGCGAGTACGACTTCCCCCTACGACCTTACCCGGCCAGAGAATACTTTGAGCTTCCTATCCAGGAAGTCGGAAGGAAAGAGCCCAGGGTGTTGAAGGAGAATCCCGAGCGCTTTGTCGATTCATCTCTAGTCAAGGATCTCGATGAAACCGGCTTCATCGAAAAGCTTTCTCGTGAATACGGCTTAAAATGATTGGAAGGCGCTAAGGCCCTCGAAGGCGGCGCGGCACGAAGGCACGTCCATCCTAACCAGTTACTGCCCTCAACCAGCGACTTGACCCCTTTGTCCTTTCTCTCATCCGAGTGGCTCCTTTCTTTTGGTTTTGCTTAACCGTGGATTCTCCCACCGTTGGAGCCACTCATTCAAATTTCAACTAACCCCAGTATAACCTCGCCTCGAGCTTGGGCAGTATGTGCCGGACATGATTGTTGACGGTTGTTCGGCTAATGTGCAGCCGTGCGGCGATGCTGGGTGGGGTAACGCCTTGCGCGAGCAGGCGCAAAATCTCTATTTCCCGATTTGTCAGATCCGCCTCCCGGGCAGGAGCGCGCGTCACAGAGATCATCTTGATGACCTGTTCAGGCGAAAGCCCGGTCTCCTTCAAGACCAAATCGCGCATCAGCAGCTCGAGTCGCTTGCGAACATCCATGGGGCGAATAATGTGGAGCGCGTACGGCAATGATGAGCCAGCCTCATGAACAATGAGCACGGATATGTTGCACCACAACCTACCCTGCCTGATTTTGACCTGTAGGTCAAAGTTCCTGACCGGACGGCGCTTTCGTATCGCCTGCTGTACGAGGCAATTAGGAGAGCAGACGGGGCCGCTCTCATCCACACCCTGAAGGAGTTGGCCACAGGGTTTCGCGATTGCCCTCGCAGCCGTCGTTTCAAACATCGCTTCGGCGGCCCGGTTCCACCGCACGATGAGGCCAGACCCGTCAATCGCAAACGCGGCATCCGCGGTGCTTTCCACCAACTCTTTGATGTCCCGAATTTGCACCCTTACAACCTCATCACGAAAATGATGCGGAGTTAATATTGCCTGGGCACGCCAAAAAAGCAAGTATCCGTCGCGGATCGATATATATTATAAGGAGGGAAGAGCGATGAATACACGGCCAAGCTTTGCCCTCGGTTCTACATGGTTCCTTGTTGCGGCCGTCGTCTTTGCTGTGGGCCTCTTCCCCTGATCGCGGCGCTCGTGCGGGCGAGCTTGCCCCTCCCTCTGGAAGGGGTCCGCTCTTGGCTCTTGACACATCTTGGAAGAGGTCAAGTCGCTGGATGTCCATAGTTGGGGGTAGCTGTTTACGGAGGACCACTTTGGTGACTTGCTGTACGTCGGGGTGAATCATTCATGCTTACAGCCTCTCCATCACCTCTCGAACAAATCTCTTTATCAGGGACTCTTTTGACTTTCCGCAAGGTATAATAGTTATCTCGTCCACGCCAGTTTCGATAATCTTCCGCACCCTATCCCTGACTTGATCAGCCGTGCCTGCTATTGAGAATTGATCCACCCACTTCTCTCGAACCAAGTGGCTATGCTCCGGGCCCATGTGATGATAGGAATTGTACTCTTGCCAGAGCCGCTCTACCGCCTTCTGATCCTCTCTTTCTTGAAGCTCTCCTCTGCGGTACAACCTACCGAAGTGTGTCAGGGCCGAACGAGCTACGTTGCCTTTGACGGCCTCTCTCGCCTCCGACGGATTATCGTCTATAGAACACGGGGCCCTAAATATTGTTTTGACCTCAAGTGGAGCGCGCCCGGTCGCAGCGGCGCATTGTCGCACGGAGTCGACAAATGTTTTTGTCAATGCCACCTCGCCCGTGTAGATAATGCCGTCCGTCAGCCGGCCTGCCATTTGCATTGCCCGAGGGGATCTAGTGCCAATATAAATCGGGATTTGGTTCCTTTGAGCGAACACACAGCGCACCGATTTTCCGTTCAGTTCTACTTCTTCCCCAGCCATCAGTTGCTTGAGCAGCATGACTGCTTCTTCCAGTTGGGCAATCGATACTGGCTTTAGGCCGACATTTCCCGGGCCGGTCGCGCCGACACCGAAACCCAGAAAGGCGCGCCCTTCAGAAAGCTCGTTTAATGTGGCGACCGCACTCGCCGTCACAGTCAAATGGCGGAGTTGAGGATGGGTTACACCGGGACCGATCAGTAATCGTTTTGTGGCCATGGCGATTGCCCCCAGCAGAACGTAGACCTCGCGCCAGATCATGTGGGAGTCACCAACCCATAATCTCTGATAGCCAAGATCCTCTGTTAACTTGGCTAGTCGGACACTAGTCGGGGCTTTTTCCGTTCCGTACAGAGCAACGCCAAAACTGACTGCCTGCATCAACAGCCCCCCTTTCGGTTCAAGCTAAAAGAGCCTCACTGCAATCTCAGAGACAGGATAGGTGGCCGTATATCCCGATGGAGAGGAAATAGTCAAGACAGGCTCAAGTTGACATAACGGCCCGTTATCGGATAGTCTCCCGCCAGAAAAACAGGGGCAACGGACAAAGCGCTATACGTTACGCGGTGATCACACGTATGGAACCGTAGCCCGAGGCAACGCCAAACCTGACGGATGCGGAGGTCGCCAATGAAGAGAGTGAAGGATATACTGGCGGTCAAGGGTCAAGATGTCTGGTCCATCGAACCTGACGCTTCGGTTTACGACGCCATGAAGCTCATGGCGGACAAAGAGATCGGCGCGCTTATGGTTATGGAGGGCACGAAGCTGGTCGGTCTCATCTCCGAGAGAGACTATGCCCGGAAGGTCATTCTCCAGGGACGTGCTTCGAGGACCACGCAGGTTAAGGAAATTATGACGACCCGCGTGGTGTACACTCACCCCCAACAAAACATAGAGGAGTGTATGGCGGTGATGACGGAAAAGCGTGTTCGGCATCTACCGGTCATCGATGGAGAACGGCTAGTCGGCGTAATTTCCATCGGTGATCTCGTGAAGTCTATCATCAGCGAACAGCAATTCATCATTGAACAACTGGAACGCTACATCCGTGGATAATTGAGCGGCCTGACGAGTGCGCTGAGACGGCCGCGCCGGAAGACCACTTTTTCCTATCGTTGATACCGTCGCCTTCATCACAAGTCCGCCACCCACCATTGACGAGGACAGGGCTTCCTAGCTAGGGCCAACCTGGCGCCTTGTTCGATCGATTGCTAGCCTGACTGGGTGGCCCTGGCCCCTTCCGGAAAGAGAGCCAAGGGGAAAAGGAGCCCTGCTCGATGTGCCTGCCCTGTTCGTGGAGGCAACGCCCATCCGTGTTAAAAAAGCTTGACAAGTATATGAAAATCACATAATTAAGTTCGGAAATAGACCTTAGGATGCTAAGGATGTAAACTTGCTGGACCCAATAGATTTAAAGATACTCTCTATTCTGCAAAGTCACGGCCGATCCCACCTCGCTGAGATAGCCAAGGAGGTGGATCTCTCATCGCCGGCCGTAATGGAGAGGGTAAAGAAGCTCGAGGCCCATGGCGTCATTAAGGGCTACCATGCCGTTCTTGATGCTAAGAAGATGGGCAAGGATATCACGGCTTTCATTGGTGTCTCGATTGGCCACCAGCGGTACATTGGCGAGTTTGCGTCGTACGTGGTGCGGCAGCACGATGTACTCGAATGCCATCATGTCACCGGGGATGAAAGCTTTATTTTAAAGGTGAAAACCGCCAACACCTTATCACTGGAAAAGCTACTCGGAGAGATCCGTTCTGTGGAGGGGGTGACACGAACAGTGACGAGGGTGGTTCTTTCCACGCCCAAGGAGAGCCAGAAGTTAGAATTCGATGAAGGACTCGCTGGCGAGCACCGGAGTGGAAGAAAGACCTCAGGGGAGGGGGAAGAACCAGCGACACTCGCAGAGAGGTCAAGAAAAAGGTGATATTATCGAGACAAAATAAAAAACGTAAAATATGAGATATGTCCAAATTTACTATTGACAAAGACCGTTATTTTCACTATTTTTAAGGCTAGTACTGTAAATCACTTTAAAAAACTAATAAAAGGATACTGGCATGACAAAGCCCGGTTTCCCTCCCAAACAGGGACTTTATGACCCCAAATTCGAGCACGATGCTTGTGGTATCGGCTTCGTTGTTAATATCAAGGGCAAAAAGTCCCATCGGATCGTCGAGCAGGCACTGACGGTTCTGCAGAATTTGGACCACCGCGGCGCATGTGGCTGCGAGGAGAATACCGGCGACGGCGCCGGTATCCTGCTCCAAGTCCCGCACGCCTTTTTCCAGCACGCCTGCGATGGACTGGGATTCCGCTTGCCCGAACCTGGGCAGTATGGGGTGGGCATGATCTTTTTGCCCGATGGGGATGAGCGCCATCGGTGTGAACGGGTGCTTGAGGAGATTATCGCCGGCGAGGGGCAGCGTCTTCTCGGATGGCGTAAGGTACCTACAGATAACCTTTATCTTGGAGAGACAGCGAAATCGTGCGAGCCGTTCGTCCGACAGGTTTTCATCGGCCGCAGCGAGGCCATCAAGGATGACATGGCCTTCGAGCGTAAACTGTACGTCATCCGGCGACGTGCGGAGAACGCCCTCCGTTACGGCAAAGAGGCCGTCGGCGAATATTTCTACATTCCGAGTCTTTCCTGCAAGACGATCATCTATAAGGGCATGCTGACGGCAAGGCAGATCTCCACCTTCTATCCTGATCTTTCCGATCCTTTGGTCGAAACCGCCATCGCCGTGGTGCATGCGCGCTTCAGTACGAATACCTTTCCGAGTTGGGGACGTGCGCACCCCTATCGCTACCTGATTCACAATGGCGAAATCAACACGCTGCGGGGGAACGAGAACTGGATGCACGCGCGTCAAGCCATGCTGGCTTCGGGGCTGTTTGGCGATGACTTGTCGAAGCTGTTCCCGATCATTCAAGAAGATGGCAGCGACTCCGCCAAATTCGATAATTGCCTTGAGTTTTTGGCGCTGAGTGGGCGGTCTCTGCCTCATGCCATGATGATGATGATCCCGGAGCCATGGGAGAATCATGAGAGCATGGATGACCGGAAGCGGGCTTTCTATGATTACCACGGCAGCTTGATGGAGCCGTGGGACGGTCCGGCCTCGATCGCCTTTACTGACGGCACGGTGGTCGGAGCGGTGCTCGATCGCAACGGGTTGCGCCCATCCCGGTACTACGTCACCAAAGACGATCTGGTGATTATGGCTTCGGAGGTTGGCGTGCTCGACGTACCGCCTGAGCGAGTCTTGGAAAAGCGCCGCCTGCAGCCTGGCCGCATGTTCCTGGTGGACACGGAAGAAGGTCGCATCATCAGCGACGAAGAAATCAAGCAGAGGATGGCCACTGCGCGTCCGTATGGTCAATGGCTGAACCAACACCTTGTCCGCTTTGATGAGCTGCCGAGTCTCCCTGAAAAACAACCTCCGTACAATCATCAGGCCACCCTGCAGCGCTTGCAGGCGTTTGACTACAGCTTTGAAGATCTGCGCATCAACCTCGGCCCGATGGCCCAGAACGGCATCCAGCCGGTCGGCTCGATGGGCACCGACACGCCACTGGCCGTGCTGTCTGACAAACCGCAGTTGCTGTACAATTATTTCAAGCAGCTCTTTGCGCAGGTGACCAATCCACCGATCGATCCCATCCGCGAAGAGTTGATTACCTCAACGACCCTGACCCTGGGTTCGGCAGGCAATCTGGTGGAACCGAAGCCGGAAAGCTGCCGGCAACTCAGGCTCTCGACCCCGATTCTGAAAAACTCGGAAATGAAGAAACTGCGCCGGATCGATATGCCAGGGATCAAGTCAGTCACGCTGCCGATTCTTTTCAACCCTCACAAAGGCAAAGCAGGGCTCGAACGAGCGTTGGAAGATCTGTTCCGCGCAGCCGATCGGGCGATTGTGGAGGGCGCCACGATTCTGATCTTATCAGACAAAGGGGTCGATCGAAGCCATGCCCCGATCCCCGCCCTGCTGGCCTCGTCAGGCCTTCATCATCATCTCATCCGGTCGGGCACCCGCACCCGCGTAGGCTTGGTACTCGAGTCCGGAGAGCCTCGGGAGGTGCACCACTTCTGCCTGCTGATCGGCTACGGCATCCAGGCCATCAATCCCTACCTGGCCTACGAGTGTCTGAACGACATGATCGGTGAAGGGATGCTCGAGGACAGCACCTACGACAAGGCGGTGAAAGGATACATCAAAGCCGTTTTCAAAGGCGTAGTAAAAGTGATGTCGAAAATGGGTATTTCCACGATCAAATCCTACTGTGGCGCCCAGATCTTCGAAGCGGTCGGCCTCGGCCAGGAGCTGATCGATAAATACTTCACCTGGACACCATCGAGAGTCGGAGGCATCGGTCTGGAAGACATCGCGCGGGAAGCTCAACAACAACATGCGAGGGCGTTTCCCACGTTCCCCCTCAACGGCCACACACTCGAAGTCTACGGGCAGTATCAGTACCGGTCAGATGGGGAACTGCATTTGTTTAACCCCAAAACGATCCACCTCTTGCAGAAGGCGTGCCGCAACAACGATTACACCGCATTCAAAGAGTACACAAAACTGATCGACGATCAGTCGGAACGGATGGCGACCTTGCGAGGCCTCATGGGGCTGAAGTTCCCGCCCGAGCCCGTTCCCATCGAGGAAGTGGAACCGGTGGAAGCGATCGTCAAACGCTTCAAGACCGGCGCGATGTCGTACGGTTCCATCAGCCAGGAAGCGCATGAAACCCTCGCCATCGCCATGAACCGCATCGGCGGCAAGAGCAACACGGGCGAGGGAGGTGAGGATCCGGCGCGTTACGTTCCCGACCCCAATGGGGATTCGCGCAACAGCGCGATCAAACAGGTGGCCTCGGGCCGGTTCGGCGTGACCAGCTATTACCTCACTCAAGCAAAAGAGCTGCAAATCAAGATGGCCCAGGGGGCCAAGCCGGGTGAAGGGGGCGAGCTGCCCGGACGGAAGGTCTATCCATGGATCGCCAAGGTGCGCTATTCGACGCCCGGCGTCGGTCTGATCTCTCCACCGCCGCACCATGATATTTACTCGATCGAGGACCTGGCCCAACTGATTCACGACCTGAAAAACGCTAACCACCACGCCCGCATCAGCGTCAAGCTGGTCTCTGAGATAGGGGTGGGCACGATTGCCGCGGGTGTGGCCAAGGGCCACGCGGACGTCGTCCTGATCAGCGGTCACGACGGCGGAACCGGCGCTTCGCCGCAAACCAGCATCAAGCACGCCGGCTTGCCGTGGGAGCTTGGTCTCGCAGAGACCCACCAGACGCTGGTGCTCAACAACCTGCGCAGCCGCATTGCGGTGGAAACGGACGGCCAACTGAAGACCGGCCGCGACGTTGTGATCGCAGCGCTTTTGGGAGCCGAAGAGTTCGGTTTTGCGACCACGGCGTTGGTAACCCTGGGCTGCATTATGATGCGGGTCTGTCACTTAGACACCTGCCCGGTGGGCATAGCGACGCAGAATCCGCTCTTGCGCAAGAAATTTCAGGGCGATCCCTCGCATGTCGTCAACTTCATGCGCTTCATCGCTCAGGAAATGCGCGAGTACATGGCCAGACTCGGCTTCCGCACAGTCAATGAGATGGTCGGCCGCGCGGATAGGGTCGAAGTGAGACGGGCTGTCGAGCACTGGAAAGCCAGAGGACTGGACTACTCGGCGATTCTCTATCAACCACAGGTTGGCCCGGAAGTCGGTCGTTACTGCCAGATCCCGCAAAATCATGGGCTGGAGAACGCGCTCGACAACCAGGTGCTCCTCGACCTGGCTGCCCCCGCCCTGGAACGCCGGGAGAAAGTCAAAGCGACCCTGCCTATCCGCAATACCAATCGTGTGGTGGGCACGATCTTGGGCAGCGAAGTCACTCGGCGGTTCGGACCGGACGGCCTGCCTGAAGACACGATTCATCTCCACTTCCAGGGCTCGGCTGGCCAGAGCTTTGGCGCGTTCGTCCCTCCAGGTATGACTCTCGAACTCGAGGGAGACGCCAACGACTACTTCGGCAAAGGGCTGTCGGGTGGCAAGGTCGTTCTCTACCCTCCTGAAGGCTCAACCTTCGCCCCCGAAGAGAACATTATCGCCGGCAACGTGGCGTTTTACGGTGCGACCAACGGTGAAGCCTATATCCGCGGCATGGCCGGCGAGCGTTTCTGTGTAAGGAACAGCGGCGCGCGGGCCGTGGTCGAAGGCGTAGGCGATCACGGCTGCGAGTACATGACCGGCGGCCGGGTTGTGGTGATCGGCGCGACGGGCCGGAACTTCGCCGCCGGCATGTCAGGTGGAATCGCCTACGTGCTCGATGAGGACGGCGGCTTCAAGAACCGCTGCAACCTCGAAACGGTTACGCTTGAACGCCTCGACGAAAGAGACCTGCAAGAAGTTGAGGAGATGCTCAAGCGTCATGCGATATATACTCACAGCGGGCGGGCTTGGCAGCTCCTGGCTCTCTGGACCGAGACCGCGGCGAAGTTCGTCAAGGTCAT
>MGSI01000017.1:0-8055 GCA_001798455.1 Deltaproteobacteria bacterium RIFCSPLOWO2_02_FULL_57_26
GAGATCGGCCTGATCGACCGCGATCACGGAACCAAACCGCTTGGTGAGACGGCGCAACGTGACGGAGACCATCGCCGGTCATGTTATTGCATGGAAGCGGAAAAAACAATAATCCAGTTTTTAGTTTTGAATTTTGAGTTTCCGGATCAACTTAAAACTAGAAACTAAAAATTAAAAACTGTTAGTCGGGGTGGCAGAGGGTGAGGAAATTTTATATGATGCGCCCCTCATTTGAGGAAGTGGTCAAGACCCGAGCCGACATCATGTGGCTGCAAAACGAGACCATCTACCAGGCTTTTGTCCGGCCGACGCTCGCGGCGGAAGCGGCGCGGGAGCTGGAGACGAGACTGGGGTAGGGATCAGCGGCCTTTGTAGAGGGCGTCGACAAAGCCAGTCTGGACGACCTCTTTGATAAACCGGGATTCCACGAACCGCTCCGGCTTTGTTCCGGCAGGGATAGGACGGTTCTCGGCGATCTCGTCGAGGATGGTCTGTATCCCTTCCGACGTGGCTTCGGGCACCCGTTTGACGTACCTTGTCGCGTAAGTCTCATAGATCTGCTCGGTGACCGGCGTGATCTTGACCTTGGTATACTTTTCGATCGCTTCCAGCGCGAGGCGTTTTTCGGTCTTAAAGCGATAGATCCCCTCGACGTAAGCTTTGATAAACCGGGTTACGAGATCCGGTTGCTTCTTGAGAAAAGACTGGCGCGCGGCAAAGGGGCCGAAGACGTACGGGAGGCCCATGGCGGAAACGTCCGCCAAGCGGACGAAGCCTTCTGCCTGTGCCTGGACGGTAAAAGGGCCCGTGTCTATGACCCCGCTCTGGATCGAGCCTCCTTTGAGAGCTGCAAAGACCTCGGGGATGCCGCCGGTCTGAAAGATGACGACGTCCGCACCTGGCTTCAAGCCCCACTTTTTTAACACGTAACGTCCGACAAAGTCCGAGGTGGCTCCGAGCCGGCTCACTCCCATCCGGGTTCCCTTCAACTGGGAGGGATCCCTGATGGTTGGTGCCGCCCAGACCTCAAAGGGAAGAATGTCGATGGTCGCGCCCACAAGAACCACGTCCGATCCTGACAGGTTGGCCGAGACCACTGCTCCTGCGGCCGTGAAGGCGATATCGACCTCACCTGCAATGAGGGCCTGGGTCGAGGGTGTGCCACCCGCGATATAGAGGAGCTTATCCACATCAACATTGTACTTCTTCAGGATCCTCGCCTCTTGGCTTATCCATAGGGGACCGTAGACCAACGCCGTGGCCGTATAGGCAATCCGCAAGGGTTCACCGAAGGCTGGGACCTGCCCGCCCCCAAGCGCTCCCAAAAAGGCAAGAGATAATAGTAGCCGTGCGCTAAGGATCGTTCGGGCTTTTTTCATACAACTCCTCCGTGCGAAACCAACTCGCTAAACTATTGCCTGTTGCCTTCTACCCTATCCGCTAAGTCCCAAGAGCTTTACAGCGTTCCCTCCCAGGATTTTTTGTTTGTCCTCGTCCGATACAGACAGGGCGTGGATGACATCCACGGATCGCTTGAGCGGAACTGGGACCGGCGGAAAATCGCTGCCGAATAGAACGTGGTCGACCCCAATCGTCTGCACGGCGCACATCACAGCCGGTGGGTGCAGGCAGACGGTGTCGAAATAGAGTTGTTGGATATAACTAGCGGGGGGACGGGTCAGCACGTCGGGCTCCCACGGGCCGAAGCTCATGTCCCGTCTAAGCTCGTAACCGAAGCCGAGCCTGCCGGGAAGCATGGGGAGGGCGCCGCCTACGTGGGCGGCAACGATCTTGAGCTTGGGAAACTTTTCCAGCCCCCCCGTCAGGATAAAGCGGGTGAGGGAAAGCGTGGTATCAAAGGGTCTCCCGAGCATCTCGGGGAGGCGGAAGATCTCCATCTTTTCGTTTCCGATCGTAACCCGCGGGGGATGGACAAACAGCGGGACATCAAGCTCGGTGACCAATTCGAAAAACGGGACGGCGCGGGGGGAATCGAGGTATTCTCCGTTCACGCTCGAGTTGACCATGATACCTTTGAGAGCGTAATCGCGGACAGCCTTTTCTGTCTCTTTGAGAACCTCGTCGCCACCAAACGGGATCGAGCAGGCAAGGCCGAGCAAGTGCTCGGGATGCTTGGCGGTCACCTCAGCCGCGAACTCGTTGAATTCTTTGACGACCCCCAGGGGGTCTACGCCGTCAGGGGTCCGGATCCAGTTGTTGCCGAAGACAGTAAGGTCAACACCGCCTCTCTGCTGCTCTTCGATGAGCCCTTCGATGTTGAAGATCGCCGGCGGCGACTTCGGGTGTAACCAGCTCTTGGGTGCCAGGTGGGCATGACAGTCGATAACCATAACTGCTTCTCCTTACCTTTCGTTGGCAACATATTCGGTCGGCTGAGGAGTTGTCAATATCGTGCCTACTGCCTTCTGCGGCCCGATATGTTAAAAGCTTACTTGTTATGATGCGTACCAAGGCTCAGATTGAGCGGCTCATTCGCGGCGCGCTTGGCGAGATCAAAGCAGACTTGATCATCTCCGGCGGGGAATTAGTCAATGTCTATTCTGGTGAGCTACTTTCGGGGATAGAGATTGCCGTCGTGGACGGAAGGATCTGCTATGTGGGCCCTAGCGCGGCTCACACCCGCGGTCCCTCCACGGAGCATATCGACGCCAAAGGGATGGTGATCGCGCCGGGTTTCATTGACGCCCACACGCATATCAGCCATTTCTGCCGCCCGTATGAATACCTCGAGGCCTATCTTGCTCATGGCGCGACTGCTTTGATCACTACCTGCGATGAGCTTGCCTCCGTTTTTGGCTTTGACGGGGTGAAGCTTTTTCTCGAGGAGGTAGAAAGGCATCCGGCGCGTGTCTTCACCATGCTCTCCATGGCGGCGCCGCAAGACCCGCTATTGTGTAGCACCCGCTCTTTTTCGCAGGCGGAGGTGGCCGAGGCTCTGGCGTACCCGCAGATTTTGGGACTGGGCGAGATCGTCTCTTGGGTACGCCTGATCGAGCGCGACCAGCAAATTCTTGAAAGGGTGGAGATGGCATGGCGCGAGGGCAAGAGGATTGACGGCCATACGGCGGGAGCGAGAGATCAGAAGCTTTGCGCCATCGCCGCAGCGGGAGTTTCGTCCTGTCACGAGCCGATCAGCGAGGAAGACGTGCTCCAGCGCTTGCGAACGGGGTATTGGGTAATGCTGCGCGAAGGCTCTTTCCGGCGCGATCTCGAAGCGACCTTGAAGCCGTTCGTGAACGACGGCCTGAATCCTCAGCGCCTTATCTTAGTGACTGACAGCAAGGCTCCGGACGATATCCTCCGTGAGGGTTATTTGGATTTCGTTGTCAGGCGGGCTATTAAGCTGGGTTTGCCTGCGGTTCAGGCCATCCAGGCTGTCACTTTGAACCCGGCAACCTACTGCGGGCTCGATCGGGATATCGGGGGTATCGCCCCCGGCCGATACGCAGATCTGGTCCTGCTCGAAGACCTGGAGCAAGTACGGGTGCATTCCGTGTACATCGGCGGGAAAGTCGCGGCAAAGGCGGGGAGGACGCTAACACCCAAGGATCCGATCTCGTTCCCGGCTACAATGTTCCAATCTCTCCAGGTTGGCCGTCCGATTACGCCGGAGTCTTTCCGTATTCGGTGCGCTTCGCCTTCAGTCAAGATCCGTGTCATGGAGCTTCTAAGTCTCAATATTACGGCGGAGCGGATTATGCCCTACACTGCGCGCGACGGCGGGCTGGAGGCGGATCCGGATCAGGATCTCATGAAAGTTGCGGTCTTCGATCGGCACGGCGGAACGGGGAAGATCGCGTTCGGGTTTCTCAAGGGGCTGGGGGCCAGGGTTGGAGCGATTGGCACGACAAGTAACCTTGACGAGAATACCCTTTTGGTTGCGGGCAGCAGCGACCAAGACATGGCCCTGTGCGCTAATCTTTTGCTCGAGAGCGGCGGAGGGATGGCTATAGTCGACCAAGGCGAGATTTTAGCACGGCTCGATTTCCCTGTGGGCGGCATCTTTTCCCTCGAGCCTTGGCCGATAGTCGGAGAGGGGTTAATACGAATTCACCGCTGTCTCAGGGAACGGGGCTCCCGATTTCCCCAAGGTATCTACGCGCTCTGCTTTCTCACATTCGCGACGTTACCTGCGCTGCGTATAACCGCGCGCGGGCTGGTCGCCGTCAAAGAGCGGAAATTGGTGCCGCTGATCGTCGATGAATGAATCAGGACGGGTTCTTTTCGGATGCAGCCTCAGCCGAATCGGGGCGCATCAGGGGCAGGACCTTCCCCTCTTTTTCTCGTTTCATGGAACAGTGTCCTTCCAGGATCGCGCCGTCGCCGATGACCAGGCTTTGGGTGATAACGTCGCCGACGACAACTCCAGGCGGTTGGATCTCGATTTTTTTGTCCGCTTGAACGTCCGCCGTCACCTTGCCGCGGATTAGGGCAGAGGTGCAAACGATTTTCCCTTTGATGGTGGCGTGCTCACCGACGTTCACGTTGCCGTGAACCAGAATCTCCCCCTCAACCTCACCTTCGATGGTCGTGGTTCCTTCGAAGAGCAGCCGGCCGTTAGCTTTGGTTCCGGGACCAAGATAAGCTCCTAGGTCCGAAAGTTGCGCCGCGGCTAATTTGCCTAATTCCGCCATAACCCTCCCCCTGGTTTTTTAACCCCGAATCTAAACCGGATGGGTGATTTTGTCCAGAGCTCACATTCCCATATTTGGCTTAGCGCCTTGCGCCTTCCCATCCCGAGGCAGGGGACCAAGCCGGCTGCGCTGATACAGGTAGAATCACGATTGAGTGGTGAGACCTCCGGAAGAATCCTGCTTCCTCTGAACGCATCACCGGCTAAGGATTTGTTCCACGTAGGATACGATGTTTTGAATTCTTTCGGTTTTAGCGATGAAATGCCGCCCGCCGATGAGGCCGCTATGGGATTTGACCTCCTCCTCGCTCACGATTGAGGTTAAAAAGACGATGGGGACTTTTGCGATAGTGTTGTCCTCTTGAATCTTCTCTGCGACCTCGGGACCGTCCATATCCGGCATCACGACATCCAATATGATGAGATCGGGCTTAAATGCCCTGGCGGCATCGACGCCTACCGATCCCTGGTTCTCCACCCGGACTTCGTATCTGCCGGTTTCCTGAAGCTTGGATCTGACGAGGTCCGAAAAATCTACGTTATCATCAATGATCAAGATCTTTTTCATCGACGGTGCTCCATGAGGCGATACTACTCCAGTTTTTCTTTTTAGCAAACTCACGATGCAAGCGTTCAGCTCGCTATGAGTGAATGGCTTTGGGAGGTAATCGTCGCAGCCGGCAGCCAGGCATTTTTTTTTGTCCTCCGGTAAAGCCTTCGCAGTCGCAGCTAACATGGGAATGGCTGCCGTCTTTGGATTAGCGCGTATCCGGGAGGCGGCTTGAAGGCCGTCCATCTTGGGCAGGGCGATATCCATGATGATCAGGTCGGGAAGCTCTGATGCCGCGAGTTCGACGGCCTCGACGCCGTTTTTAGCGACCACGACATCGTAGCCCAGAATCTCCAATTCCTGCTGTATTACTTCGACGGTTGCAGGATTATCTTCCGCCAATAGAATCCGCGTTTTCACATGCACCCCCTATGTTTGGCTGGGCAACCGAACCGTAAAGGTTGTGCCTTTGCCCACGTCGCTTTGAGCCTCCACTGTGCCGCCGTGGGCCTCCACGATCGTTTTGACGATAAAAAGACCAAGGCCGGTCCCTTCAACGTTTGCCGAGCCTTTGAGACGGCGAAATTCTGTAAAGAGCATAGGGAGTTCGTCCTTAGAAATGCCCATACCGGTGTCGCTGACGCTGGCGCATATCTTACCGTTCTCGACCCAGGACCGTAATTTTACAACTCCTTGCTTGGGTGTGAATTTGATGGCGTTCCCTACAAGATTCCAGAAAGCGCGGTCGAGTTGGAGGTCGTCTCCGAGAATCTCCGGAAGCCCTGCCTTGAGATCCACCTGCAGGGAAATTTCTTTTTGCCGTAACAGCGCCATCTGTTGCTGACCTGCTTCCCGAAGAAGCAGGTTGAGATCAACGGGTTTCGGCTCCAGATTGATGATCCCGGCCTCCGCTTTGGACGCCTCCAAAAATCCGGTGACCAATTTTACAATCCGCTGGCCGTTATCCTGAATGCGGCCTAGCATATCGAGCTTATCTTTTGCCCCGGGGCCTTCCAAGCTTTCGTGGAGGGCCTCGGCGTAGCCCATGATGACCCCTAACGGATTCTTGATGTCGTGGGCCAAGGCCGAGACTAGCTGCCGTTTGATCCTCTCCGTATCTTCCGCTTTTTCGGCTCGGGTTCGCTCTTTTCTTGTCTGTTCGGCAAGGTATCCATAGAGGATGGAAACCCCGAAGAGAAAAGGGATGCGAAATAACAGGTCGGGATCGATCTGCAAGAAGCTTTTGTCGGAGAAGGGATTGATCGAGATTGACAGGACGGCGACAAGCAGGCATCCTACGACGATCTTGATCAGGCTCTCTCCACTCGCAGAGATGAAAAGGCAGAAGTAAAAAACCAGGAAAAGATCCCATGGGCCTTCCCGGTTGGTCCAGATCGCTGCCGAGATCAAAACAGTGTCAACGATCGCGAGAGCAGGGGCAAAGCGCCTGTGCTCGAACGCTGGGTGCGGCAGGCGGTAGAGTACCACAACGGAGATCATCAAAGCCGCGATGAGGGCAAACGCCCAGGGGTCCTGGACAATCTCGCCCTTCTTGAAAAGCATTAGGTAAGAGGTGGCCAGGACCACCAACCACTGGAGGTTGAGGAGCGTTTTCTTCTTGTCCTCAGCCGGCGCGAAACGTGCTAGCTTCATGAGTAGATAGTGCCCTCACATCATCCCTTGGAAGGGTTCTCCCGATGTGCCTGTTCGCCATGGGCCGCGTGGATGGGCAGAGTCACCGTAAACCTGGAGCCTTCGCCCGGATCGCTTTCGACCGCAATCCCCCCTCCGTGGGCCTCGACGATCATCTTGCAAATGACAAGCCCTAGCCCGGTACCCTTCTCCGATGAGGTCTGCCCGCTCGTGGTCTGATGGTATTTCTGAAAGAGAGAGATAATCTCTTCAGGCGCAATGCCTGCTCCAGTGTCTTTAACCCAGAGTTTGATCCCTGCCCCATCATCTCGGCCTGCTCCGACCTCAATCTTTCCCCCTTCCGGAGTGAACTTGATCGCATTGGTTATGAGGTTAAGCAAAACCTGATCCAACCTGCGGGGATCGGCCTCAACCGGAGAAAGATCGGGCTCAATCTGCTCTACAAGCGCGATGCTCTTATGAGAGGCCAAGGGAAGATAAGTTTCCACATTGTTTCGGATAAGCTGATGAAGATCAACCCTTTCCTTGCGTAGATGAACATGACCAGCCTCAAGCTTCGAGAGGTCAAGGAAATCGTTGACGAGGTCGACTAGATTGTGGCACATCGCTTGCATCTTTGCCAGCCATTTTTGCTGTTCCTCGCTGACGGGCCCGAGGAGTCCGTCCTCCAGCATCGCCGCCGCCTATCTTTTTCCACGGCGCTCGGGCCTCATTCCCATTTGTTTTTGCTCAACTCTTCAACGGTATTTTTACCGTGAAGGTCGAGCCTTTGCCGACCTCGCTTTCTGCCGAAACCTCTCCGCCCAGCATTTCGGTAAACTTCCTGACAATATAAAGTCCTACGCCGACCCCACCGTATAGTCTGGTCTCGGAGCTGTCGACCTGACGGAATCTTTCGAAGACGAAGGGGAGGTAATCCTTGGGAATCCCTATGCCCGTGTCCGCGACTTTGAACTCAACAAAGCGGGGGCCAGGCGACGGCGGTCGGGGTTCAGCGCTGACGCCTGACCCCTGATCCCTGACCCCTGTGTCGCTTTCAAGAGCTCTGGCGGAGATGCGCACATTGCCTTTCTCGGTAAACTTGATGGCGTTGTGGATTAAATTTTGTAGAATCTGCTTAATCTTCGCTGCATCTACATTTACAACTGCCAGAGGCGATGAGCAATCCCAGATAAGCTCAAGCGGCTTATTCAAAATA
>MGSI01000017.1:8140-10492 GCA_001798455.1 Deltaproteobacteria bacterium RIFCSPLOWO2_02_FULL_57_26
CCGTGGCAAACAGGATGTTATTCACCATCGCCAATTGCTCATTGGACTGACGCAGAATTTTTGCCAGGGCGTCCTCTTGTTTTGGATTGATCTCGCCAAGCAATCCGTCCCGGACCATTGCTGTGTAACCCATGACGACATTGAGAGGCGTCCGGAGCTCATGCGACATCACACTAAGGAATTCCTCTTTGACCTTGTTAGACTTTGCTAGGTCAGAGGCTAAGTTGGCCATCTGCTGATACATCTGGGAATTATGAATGGCTATGGCGGCTTGGCGTGCAAGCGTCGTGAGAAGCTCGATCTCGTCGCTAGTGAAGTCATGCTCTTCTTTTGTATAAAAGCCTAAGACCCCGAGGGCCTCGTCCTTAACCATGAGTGGAATTCCCAGATAGGAGACCAATCCTTGCTTGTGCAGAAAATCAGGGGCCCAGGCTCTGGGATCGCTTTGGACATTCCGGATAATCACAGGTTGCTTCGTTTCAAGGATGGCTCGCGGTAAACCAAAGCCCCTCTTCGCAATGGCCTGCCATTCCTGCATATCAATATTTCGACACGCTACGGGCGTCAATTTTTCTGTTTCTACGTTCCACAACCCGACAGTGGTAGCTGAATATGGAAGCAGACGATCGATTTTCTCCAGCAGCACGTCCAATACGGCCTGAAGGTCCAAAGTCGAGGTAATCGCCCGGTCAATTTCCCGGAGCGCTCGAATGCGCTCTAGGCTTTTTTGAGCCTGCTCGTAAAGCTCCGCGTTGTGGATCGCGATCGCCGCTTGGCCTCCCAACGTAGTGAGGAATTCGACCTCGTCGCTGGTGAACTCGTGTTCCTCCTTGCTGTAAAGCGAAAGGACTCCCAGGGACTCTCCCTGAGCGACCAGAGGGACTCCGAGGAAAGAAACCATGCCGTGTTCACGGAAAAACGCGGGATTTTTAGTTGCCGGGTGCGTCTGGACGTTTCGAACCTGTAAGTGCGCCTTCGTGGTCAAAACTGTCCACGCAAAACCAGGATGTAACGGGGTCCGTAATTCCCATTCGTTTTTGTTGACGTTCCGAGATGCGATTGGCTTCAGTAGTCCGCTGTGCTTGTCAAGTAGTCTGACCGTAGCCGGTGACCCCGGGAAAAACTGATCAACTTTCTCCAGCAGCACATCCAGTACCTTGCGAAGGTCCAAGGTCGAAGTAATGGCCTTGTCGATCTCGTGCAGCGCCCGGATGCGCTCCAGATTGCGCTGAATCTCTTCTTCTGCCCGCTTACGCTCAGTGATGTCCCGAATGATTGTGGAAAGGAATTCGACGCTTCCGTCTGGCGCGCGATGGGCAAGGATCACCTGCAAGACTGGTATTTCCCTGCCGTCGCGGGTTAGAAGAGTACTTTCGCCCTGCCAAACCCCTTCACGTATGGCGGTCAGGATCGCCTCTTCCAGCACAAACTTCCTTGCCGGTTCCGGTTGACTTTCGGTAACCTGGAAGCCCGAGATGTCCTCGTCTTCGCCGATCCCGACCATTTTCCGCCCGTTTTTGTTGATATAGAGGGCGCGGCCCTGAGGGTCGGCTATGCCGACAAGGTCGGTTGTCGCCTCCATAACTGATATGAGGCGCGCCCGCTCTTTGTCTGCCCGCTTGCGCTCGGTGATGTTCTGCTTAATCGCGATGAAGTGGGTAACCTCTCCTTGGGCGTCGCGTACTGGCGTAACCGTTTGCTCTTCGGTATAAAGCACGCCGTCCTTGCGCCGGTTGACGATTTCTCCCGACCAGACCCGTCCAGACAGAATTGTATTCCAAAGGTTCCCGTAAAAGGGCTGATCCTGCGTCCCTGACTTGAGCAACCGCGGATTTTGGCCAATAGCTTCCTCTGGAGAATAACCTGTGAGTTTAGTAAATGCGGGGTTGACCCAAGTGATGATGCCATCTCGATCGGTGATCACGACTGCGTTCGCAGCGGATTCCAGCGCCGCCGATTGCAGCCGCATTTTCTCCTCTACCTGCTTGCGCTCGGTAATGTCACGGATGTGGCCCAAAAACATTGGCGGCCACTTTTCACCTATGGAAGTTATGGCAAGCTCGGCTGGGAATTCAGTCCCATCAGCGCGCATAGCCGTCACTTCAACCACCTTGCCAATGAAGGGGCCTTCGCGTGTGGCGATATACTGCTTTAGACCCTGCTTGTGCTTCTCGCGGAGGCGGGAGGGGATGATGAGGTCGGCCAGAGGCTTACCGATGACCTGGTCCAACGTATAGCCGAAAGTTCTCTCAGCCGCCGGGTTGAACTCGAGGATCTTTCCCTGGTGGTCAATCGCTATGATGCAGTCGAGGGCGCTTTCCAGCATTGCCTTCTTGCGCGCCTCGCTTTCCT
>MGSI01000018.1:0-19053 GCA_001798455.1 Deltaproteobacteria bacterium RIFCSPLOWO2_02_FULL_57_26
GGACCATACCCGCCGGAGTCCAGACCTCTCCCCCACGAACGATCAAATCTACCTTTTCCATCGTTGGATCATCTCCATTTCAAATAACATAAAAAAAATCTTATATGATCCGACACCATCCCTGTCAACAGCTTCTTGATGCTTGACACAATCGCTGGGCGTAATTAATTTTTTTGTGCCTAGGCAGAATTCAAAAACTCAAGACGAAAAAGGAGGATCAAACTATGGATCTGGTAAGATGGGAACCCTTTGAAGGGCTTAACAAGATTCAGTCCAGAATTAACGATCTGTTGGAGGAGACCTTTGGCCGGTCGCGCTTTCCGCACTTAGCCGGTCCCGGGACGTGGTATCCTCCGGTAGATATCCTCGAGAGCAAAGAGGCCTATGCCATCCGCGCCGAGCTGCCGGGGATGAAGAAAGAAGATTTCAACCTGGAACTCAACGACGGGACTCTTACGCTCAGCGGAGAGAGTGTGTTCCTAAGGCCGAGGAGGCCAAGCCGAAGCAGATCAGTGTCAGCGTGAACTGACAGAAACTTGAGGCTCGGGCCAATAGGGGGAGGACATACAGCATTCCTCCCCCTATTTTTTAGTGCCTCAGGACTAGCCGGGAGATGAAAAAAAAGGGGCCTTTTTCAAGGCCCCCTTTTGTGACTTCACATACCTAGCCTAGTACTCATCTCCATGAGGCATCGACGGGGCCTCTCTCTTCTTCTCCGGCTTCTCCGCGATCACGGCTTCCGTGGTGATGAGCAACCCCGCAACCGAAGAGGCATTCTGCAGAGCGCAACGCACCACCTTGGTCGGGTCAACAATGCCAGCCTTGACCAGGTCCTCAAACTCCTCCGTGGCGGCATTAAAGCCAAAAGCGCCTTTTCCATTCCTGATCTTATCGAGCACCACCGAGCCATCGGCACCAGCATTCTGCGCAATCCAGCGGGCCGGCTCCTCGAGCGCCTTCTGCACAATCCGTACACCGATCTTTTCGTCTTCAGGCACCCTGAGGTTAGCTAGGCTTGCTGAAGCTCGGATAAGCGCCACGCCGCCGCCCGGGACAATTCCCTCCTCGACTGCGGCGCGGGTTGCATGCAGGGCGTCCTCTACGCGGGCCTTTCTCTCCTTCATCTCGATCTCGGTGGCAGCCCCGACCTTGATCACAGCCACTCCTCCAGCCAACTTGGCCAATCGCTCCTGGAGCTTTTCTCGGTCGTAGTCCGAGGTCGTCTCCTCGATCTGGGCGCGAATCTGGGTAATGCGTCCTTCAATCGCGGATTTCTTGCCAGCGCCTTCCACGATCGTGGTGTTATCCTTGTCGACGATGATCCGCTTGGCCCGACCCAAGTCCTTCAGCGTGACGTTCTCAAGCTTGATCCCCAACTCCTCGGCGATCATCCGCCCATCGGTCAGGATGGCGATGTCTTCCAACATGGCCTTGCGCCGGTCGCCGAAGCCAGGGGCTTTCACCGCCACGCACTTGAGCGTGCCTCGAATCTTATTGACCACCAGGGTCGCGAGCGCTTCCCCTTCCAGTTCCTCTGCGATGATCAGCAGGGGCTTGCCGGTCTTGGCAACATTCTCAAGCACCGGGAGCAGGTCTTTCATGCTCGAGATCTTCTTTTCGTGATTGAGGAGATAAACATCCTCATACACGCACTCCATCCGCTCCGGATCCGTTACAAAGTAAGGAGAGAGGTAGCCACGATCAAAGCGCATTCCCTCGACTAATTCCAGGGTCGTCTCCAAGCCTTTGGCCTCCTCAACCGTGATAACTCCCTCCTTGCCTACCTTATCCATGGCCTCGGCCAGGATGTCCCCAATGGTCTTATCGTTGTTGGCTGAAATCGTTCCGACCTGGGCAATCTCCTCCCTTTCCCGAGTGGGCTTGGACATGGACTTAAGCTCCTCGGTGACCTTCTCCACGGCTTTGTCGATGCCCCGTTTGATGCCCATAGGGTCATGGCCCGCAGCCACCAATTTGATCCCTTCACTGAAGATGGCACGAGATAAGACCGTGGCTGTGGTGGTGCCGTCGCCCGCGACATCCGAGGTCTTGCTGGCCACCTCCTTGACCATCTGGGCGCCCATGTTCTCGAATTTATCCTCAAGCTGGATCTCCTTCGCGACCGTAACCCCGTCTTTGGTAACCGTCGGCGCGCCCCAGGATTTTTCCAATACGACGTTCCGCCCCCTAGGGCCTAAAGTTACCGTCACCGTGTCGGCCAGAATGTTGACCCCGCGGAGGATTTTGCTCCGAGCCTCTTCGCTAAATTTTACGTCTTTTGCAGCCATACTTTCCCTCCTTATTCAATAATTCCCAGAATATCGTCTTCGCGCAGGATGAGATGCTCTTCGCCGTTGAGCTTGATCTCGGCCCCAGAATACTTGCCAAACAAGATCTTGTCTCCCTCTTTTACGTCCATAGGAATGAGCTTACCGTCCTCATGCTTCCCCGGGCCAACCGCGATCACACGGCCCTCCTGAGGCTTTTCCTTGGCGGTATCCGGGATGATGATCCCGCCCTTGGTTTTCTCTTCCTCCTCTAACCTTTTAATAATCACCCTGTCATGAAGCGGACGAACTTTTGTGGCCATAAAAACCTCCTAAATAAAACATGAGTTTATACTTCTACCGGAAGGTATTACCGGGTGAAAATATAAGATCACTTCACGAAACGTCAAGGGGGGGTTGGCAACTAAAATGGCCGCGATCATCTCCCCCACGACCCGGCGACCGGCTGCGATGATGGCCAGCCCCTACACTTTTATGGCGAAGGATGGTATGGAGTACGCTCGAACAGGCGGGATCCAGGAGCGAATGTGATGATCAAAATTTGGGGCAGGAAAGATTCATCCAACGTGCAAAAGGTGCTGTGGTGCTGCGGGGAACTAGGGCTCGCTTACGAGCGGATTGACATCGGAGGGCGCTTTGGGGGCAACAAGGAAAGGCCCTACTTGGACCTTAACCCTAACGGATTGGTGCCAACGATCGAGGACGGGGATTTCGCGCTTTGGGAATCCAACAGCATCGTGCGCTACCTGGTAGATAAATACGGCCAGGGAAAGCTGCTTCCGCCCAATCCCGAGGGGCGGGCAAATGCCAATCGGTGGATGGACTGGCAGCTCACGACGATGGGTCCGGCTCTCGTCCCCCTTTTTTGGGCGTTCGTTCGCACTCCTCCGGAAAGGCGAGACCAGGCCGCGATCGATGAGGCATTAAAAAGAGCGACTCATGCCTGGCAGATCCCAGAGGAGCATCTGGCAAAAAACCGCTATTTGGCCGGCGAGTCTTTCTCCATCGGCGACATTCCCCTTGGAATTTGGGCCTACCGCTGGTTCAACCTACCCATCGAGCGGCCTAACTTTCCCCAGGTAAGAGCCTGGTACGACCGCCTTACCGAGCGGCCGGCTTACCAGACCCATGTTATGATTCCCCTGACTTGAGCACGGGCTTGACCGGCCACCGGCGCGACCGTTTCCACAATCGTCGAAAGGGCGCGTTTCCGGCTGATTTCACCGACATTGGAAGGAGCAAGCTATGGCGAAACCAGAGGAAAACACCGAAGGCAAATGGGAGCGGTGGGAAAAAGACCGGACCTTTGTCCGGGCCGTGATCGGCAAATACATGGAGATCTTCAAAGATCTGCAAAAACAGCCGAGGGTCTATAAGAGCGTCAATCACCCCTATAAGGGCGGCCCTGCCAAATGGAGCAAGAACGTCATCAACCCGCAGACTGCCCCCATCACACAGTCCATAGAGACCCATATCGATATCTTGGCGCCGGGCAATCACGGACAAAAACACGGTCATATGAACAGCGCGGTCTTCTATATCTTGGACGGGAAAGGTCATGACGTGCATGACGGCGTGCGCTACGATTGGGAGGCGGGCGATGTCTGCATCGTCGATAACGGCTGCGTCCATCAGCACTTCAACGATGACCCGGACCGGCCAGCGCACATCCTGATCTTCAAGGCCAAGCCGCTCTTTGCCTTCTTCAACCTTTTGATGCAGAAGGTGGTCGACTTCCCACCCAAGGTCGCCAAGCCGGGTTTTGAGCATTTCGACCCGGAAGAGGCTTTCGACCACAAGTAGGAGGATCCCCGATGGCCTTTGAAGAAGCGAAGAAAATCAAATTGGACGGCCCGACCGTCGACTATTACCGCAAGGCGCTGGAGCGCTCGAAGAAGTTTCGCCAGGAATACGGCCGGCGCCGAACTGTCGTCAAGGCCACTGAGATGCCCTGGGAGAAAAGCCCCCAGGGCCTGATCAAACACATTGTCCACGAGGAGATGTTCACCAGAGAGTTCGCCCTGGAGATGTACATGCAGCTCCTCGAGCCCGGCAAGCCTTCAGGCAAGCACCGCCACATGGCCGAAGAGGTCTTTTACGTCATCGAAGGCCGGGGCTACGATCTCCACTGGGACGTGGAACCGGAAATCGGCACCAAGTACGAATGGCGATGGGCCAAAGAGGCCATGAGATTCGACTGGGAAGAGGGCGATTTCGTCTACATCCCCCCTTTCACCATGCACCAGCATTTCAACGCCGACCCGAACCAGCCAGCGCGGATCATCACGGCGACCAACCGGGTCGTTCGGCTGCTCGGCTTCGACTGGCTGGATCAGGTCGAAGAGGCTCCGGAATAGATCCCGGACGCTTTCCGGCACGGGATTGCTCGTTTACGGGAAAAGCGGCGATCGGCCGTTTACTTCAGAAAGAACCGCAGGGATTCGCTGGTGTAGCGGACCAGGGGACCCCAGTACACCCCGAAGACGACAGTGAGAGAGCTGAGAACGCCCAAAAGGGCGGACTCGTTCGCGCTCATGTCCACTTTCTGATCGGCGGGATTAGGCTGGTCCATGAACATCGTCTTGACGATGCCCGCGTAATAGTAGAGGGAGATCACGCTGTTGATGATCGCCACCACCGCCAGGAAATAAAACTCCTCCCTGATGGCAGCGGCAAAGAGAAAAAACTTACCGACAAAGCCCGCCAGAGGCGGAAGTCCGGTGAGCGAGAAAAGAAAGATCGCCATGCAAACCGCGGGGATGGCGGCTCCGCGCCAGGCGAGCCCGCGGTAGCCTTCAATGTCCTCTCTCCCGGTCGCATTAGCGACAATCACGACCACCAGAAACGCGCCCACATTCATGATCAGGTAGACCACGATGTAGAGCAGCATCGCCTTGAGCCCTTCGTTGTTCAGAACCACGAGTCCCATCAGGATGTAGCCGGCATGGGCGATGCCGGAATAGGCCAGCAGGCGCTTGACGTTTTGCTGATTCAAGGCGCAGAGGTTTCCCACCGTCATCGTCACCATACTCAAAAAGAGAAGGAAGTGAGGCCACTCCACACCGGTGAGGAAGAGCCAGTTGCCCTGATCTCCCAGGCGGGACACCGCCGGGAAGAAGAACCGGATCATGATGGCCACGCCGGCCGCATTGGAGCCCACGGAGAGAAAAGCTGTAATGGGCGTCGGCGCCCCCTGATACACGTCCGGGGACCACATGTGAAAGGGAACAAAGACGACCTTGTAGCCGAATCCGGCCAGGATTAAGACGAAGGCGATAAACAAGCTCAGGCGATTCACCTGGGCGTGCGCCAGCACTTCGCTGATCCTCGCATAATCCAGGCTCCCGGTGATGCCGAAGACCCAGCTCATCCCATAGATCATCGTGCCCGAGGCCACGCCGCCATAGATCAGATACTTCAGCGCCGCCTCGCTGGATCGGCGATTGCGCGGCAAGGAGCCCGTAAGGATGTACGAGGTCAGGCTCACCAGCTCCAACGACAGGTAGGCCATGAGCAGATTGCTCGAGGAGGCCATGAAAAACATCCCGAGGGAGGAGGTGAGCAGGATCGCGTAGTACTCTCCCAGATGAATTTCGCGAATCTCCCGGCAGCCAAAAGAGATCCAGATCACGAGCAGGGTCGCCACCAGGGGGATCACTTTAAAGAAGAGGCTGAAGTTGTCGAGCACGATCATCCGGTGGAACAGCCAACCCTCCGGGCTCCCGTAGAGGTCGAAGGTAGCCCAGAGAGAGAGCAGGCAGCCGAGGAAGGCGGAGGCGGCGAGCCACCGCTTGTCCGCGACGATCAAGTCGAGAACGATCAAGAAAACGATGGTCCCGACAAGGACGAATTCGGGATAGAAAAATTGCAGGCTCTCGAGGTTGCTCAGGTCCATGGGATCTCAAGAGAGGTAGGGGATGACCGTGCGATTCAGCTCGTCCAGGGAAGAGCGCAGCAGATCGAGGATGGCATTCGGATAAACCCCGAGGATAATCACGATAATCCCGAGGGGCACCAGCGTGAAGAGCTCCCGTCCGTTAATTTCCGGGAGCGTCTTATACTTCTCGTTGACCGGCCCGAGAAAGACCCTCTGGATCGTCCAGAGAAAGTAGCCCGCGGTCAAAACCACCCCGCTCGCGCCTAAAACCGTTAGAATCGGATATTTTTGCCACGCCCCAAGCAGCACCAGTACCTCAGAGATGAACCCGGAGAGGCCGGGCAGCCCCATCGAGGCAAACAGGGCCAGGGCGCTCACACCGGTATAGACCGGCATAACAGCCGCCAGCCCGCCAAAGCCGTCCACTTCTCGGTGATGGGCACGATCATAGATCACCCCGACCATGAGAAACAGCATCCCGGTGATGGTCCCATGGTTGAACATCTGAAGCACCGCGCCGTTGATTCCCTGAGAGGTAAAGCTGGCCATGCCCAGCATCACGTATCCCATGTGGCTTACGCTGGAGTAAGCGACGAGCTTTTTAAAATCTGTCTGTGCCATCGCGCAAAGCGCCCCGTAGATGATGTTCCAGGCTCCCAGCACCGCCAGGAAGTAATAAGCGAGCTCGGCAGTGGCCGCTGGAAGCATGGGGAAATTGATCCGCATGATCCCATAGGTCCCCATCTTCAAAAGAACCCCGGCCAGGATCACCGAGATCGCGGTCGGCGCCTCGACGTGAGCATCCGGCAGCCAGGTGTGAAAGGGAAAAGCGGGGATCTTGATCGCGAAGCCGATGAACAGCGCCATCCAGACTACGTGTTGGAAGCCCCAGCCCAACCGGTCGAAAGGCCAGAATGGCAAAGCCGCCGTGCCGTACTTGGTGTTTTGGGCGATGAGCACCGTCATGTCGAAGGTATAAGGCTCGCTCGAGAAATAGAGGGCCAAGATGGCGAGCAGCATGAGGACGCTGCCCAGCAGGGTGTAGAGGAAGAACTTGATCGCCGCATATTCCCGCCGCGGGCCGCCCCAGATCCCGATCAGGAAGTACATTGGCAGCAGCATGAGTTCCCAGAAAATGTAGAAGAGAAAAAAATCGAGGGCGACAAATACCCCCATCATCCCGGTATCGAGCAAGAGGAAGAGCGCGAAGTAACCCTTCACCGCCTTATCGATCCCCCACGAAGCGAAGATACAGAGAAAGCAGAGCAGGGCGGTGAGCAGAACCATGGAAATACTGAGCCCATCAACCCCCACAAAGTACGCGATGTTATAGTCGGGGATCCACCGGAACTTCTCGATGAATTGAAGACCCGGCTTGGTTGGATCAAAGTGGCCATAGAGCCAGACCGCGAGAAGAAGCGGCGGAAGGGTGAACAGGGCCGAGACCCAGCGGATCAGGTCGTGCCGTTCACGCGGCAGCAGCAGCACCACCCCCATCCCCGCCAGAGGAAAAAAGGTCATGTAGGTCAGCACGTGGTCTGTCATGGTCTCAAGTCTCCCGTTCGAAATTAGCTCCAATAACGCAGCTTAATGATCATCGTAATGACAACCGCACCCAGAATCACATAGAGGTAACTATTGATGTTGCCGGTCTGGATCTTCCTGAATTTGTCGCCAGCGGCAAAAGTCGAATCCGCGACCTGGTTGACGATCCCGTCGACCACATAGTCATCGAAGAGGCCGTTGAGCCAGGAGACAAAGGCGGTCAGCTTGGCCGAGCCATCGACAACGAAATCGATGATATGGAGGTCGAACCACGCCCCGATCCGAGCCAGGAGCAGGGACCCCTCGACGAAAACAAACTGATAGATCTCATCCACGTAGTATTTGTTATAAGACAGCCGGTACGGGAGGCCGCCGGCTAGCGAGGAGAAACGCTCCGGCGCCAGGGTGCGCCGGAAGTAAACCAGATAGGCGAGATAAAAACCCAACGCCGCGACGGCTACGGAAAGTAGCATCAAGCTTATTTCCAGTCCTGCCGAGCCATGAGCTTCCTGGTGCGGGCCGAAAACGGGCTCAAGCCACCCGGCAAAAAGGCTCCCGCCAAAGGCCGCCGGAAGCCCGATCCAACCTGCGACCACCGAACCCGCGGCCAGAACTACCAAAGGCATGGTCATGACTTTGGGCGACTCGTGAAGATGGGCCCGGGTATGGCTATCGGCACGGCACTCACCAAAAAAGACCAGAAAAAACTGGCGGAACATGTAGAACGCCGTCAGCCCCGCGACCACCACCCCGAGCCCCCACAGCAGCGCCGAGCCGTGCTCACTGGAAAAAGCCTGCCAGAGAATTTCGTCCTTGGAAAAAAAGCCAGCCGTCAGCGGCGTGCCCGCAATGGCCAGGACCGCGATAGCAAAGGTCCAGAACGTATAGGGCATATGGCCCCTGAGCCCGCCCATCTTCCTCATGTCCTGTTCCCCGCCGAGGGCATGGATGATGCTGCCGGAGCCGAGAAAGAGGCAGGCCTTGAAAAAGGCATGGGTCATGAGATGGAACACGGCCGCGCCATAGGCGGCCACGCCGGCGCCCAAAAACATATATCCAAGCTGACTGATCGTGGAGTAGGCCAGAACGCGCTTGATGTCGTTTTGGGTGAGCGCGATCGTTGCGGCAAAAAGCGCTGTCAGAGCGCCGATAGTCGCGACGATCGCAAGGGTAACGGGCGCCAGAGAAAAGAGAAAGTGCAGGCGCGCGATCATGTAGACCCCGGCGGTGACCATGGTCGCCGCATGGATCAAGGCGCTCACGGGGGTTGGGCCCTGCATGGCGTCGGGGAGCCAAACATGGAGCGGGATCTGCGCTGATTTTCCCGTCGCCCCAATAAATAGCAACAGGGTTGCCAGGGTTGCGACTCCGATCCCCCACATCTCCTGCCCTTCGAGCAGGGGGACGAAGCGCTGCATCTCGCGAAAGGTTACCGTGCCATGGCCCTGCTGGTTCAAAGACCAAAAGATTAGAAAAATGCCCAGGATGAAGCCAAAATCGCCGACGCGGTTAACGATGAATGCCTTGTTACCCGCCCGAGCGTTGACGTGGTCCTGGTACCAAAAACCGATCAGGGCGTAGGAGCAAAGCCCGACACCCTCCCACCCGATGAACATGAGCAGGAGGTTATCCGCGGTGACCAGTAGCAGCATGGCGAACGTGAAGAGGTTGAGGAAGGCGAAGTAGCGCCAATAAGACCTATCCTCATGCATGTAGCCCATCGAGTAAATGTGGATGAGTCCCCCGATCCCCGTCACCACGAGAATCATCACCGCTGACAACGGATCGACCCAGAAAGCCACATCAGCATTGAGGGTGCCCAGCGAGAGCCATGCATAGACGCGGTCGAGCAAAAAGCGCTCCTCGGGCTTTAAGCCCAGAAGGTCGAAGAACGCCTTCAGCGAGAGGAGAAAAGAGATCACCACGGGCGCGCAGGCCAAGAGGCTGATCATCCATTTGCCGAGTTTCTTCTGGAGACCCGCTCCGAGCAAGCCGTTCGTCGCCGCCCCGAGAAGAGGCAGAAGAACGATCCACCGAAGATAATCTGTTGGTACCGGATGCTCCATATCAAACAAGGATGAAGGATGAAAAACGAAGGATGAAATTTCTATGCGAATTTTCGGCTTTCATTTTTCCGTTTTCCGCTTTGTCCGTTCTCAGTCCTTAAGCGTCTCCGCCGCCTCGACATCGATAGTATGAAAGATCTGGAAGATGGCGAGGACGATGGCCAGACCGATGGCCGCCTCGGCCGCTGCCAGCATGATGACAAAGATCGCATAGATCTGGCCGTCCACGTTCCCGGTGCTGTAGTGCGAGAAGGCAACATAGTTGATATTGGCGCTGTTCAAGATCAGCTCCACCCCCATGAGGATGCTGATGGCGTTGCGTCGAGTAAGCACGGTGAAGAGGCCGAGCCCGAAAAGGACGGCCCCGACGACGAGATAGTGAGCGAGTCCGATAGCCATAGCGGGCTCCCCGTTACTCCCTAGTCTCCTTGCGCGCAAGGACCACGGCTCCGATCAGGGCCGCAAGCAGAACCACAGAGGCCAGCTCGAAAGGCAGGAGGTAGCGCTCTAAAAACCACTCGCCGATGATTGTGGTCGTCGGGGCATAGACAATCTCCTTAGCCTTCGCCCACGGCGTCTCCCGAATGCTTTGAATGAGCAAAAAGATAAAGATTCCGATCACCACCAAAGCCGGTATCCTGCCGACGGAGCGGTTCGTGATCTGCACATCGGCGATCCGATGGGTGAGCATCACGGCAAACAGGATCAGGACCAGGATCCCGCCCACATAAATTAAAACCTGGACGCCGGCCACGAAGTCTGCCCCCAGAAAGACATAAATCCCGGCCACGCCGCCAAAGGTTCCGAGCAAGGAGAAAGCGGAATAGACGATGTTACGGGAAAAGGCCACCATCGCGGCCGATCCAACTGTAAGGGCGGCGATCAAATAAAAAATGACCGGGGAAAGCTGCATGATTCTGATCTCTATTTGGAATCCCAAAAAGCCGCAGGCTTTCTGGGTCAATTACAGGAAGATCCCCCTACCCCTCCTCTGTGCCTGCCCCTCCCCCCTTTTCCGGACTAGCAAACTCATCGAGATACTTCAGCCCAGTCTCCACCTTCTCAGCCAACGTGGGGTCTGTCTCGCCCCCCTTTTTTGGCTTGTACAGGGGAACCGGCTCGGTGACAAAATGGCGCACCAAGCCCGCGGGATTATAACAGGCCCCTTCGAACTCCTGGGAGTGGCGGATCGAGCCCGTCGGACAAGCCTCCGCACACAGACCGCAATACATGCATTTACAGATATCGATATCGAAATGAGTAAAGGTGCGCTGCTTGGTCTCCTTGCTGGTCTCAATGCCAATGGTGATGCACGAAATCGGACAAACCCTCTCGCAGGCAAGACACCCCGTACAGATGTCCATATCAACTTCCAGGATCCCCCGGTACCTGAGGGGAAGCGTTTCCTGCACAGGCTTCGGGATTCGATCCGGATACTGGATCGTCATGGGGCGCCGCACCAGATGAGAAAAAGTCACGGCCATCCCCTCAAAAACCGTGGTGACCGTCTCGGTGATGTCTCTGACGTACTCGCCGACCGCGCTCATAACCCCTCAAGTGTTAGATAGTGTTAGATATAGGGCTTCAGATACAGTACCGGGCGGGCGTGACGGATCTGAAAGCTCACGCGCTTCAAAAACAGCCCCAGAATGCCCAGGCCGATAAGGAACATAAAGAAACTTGCCAGCCGATTTCCCTGCGGCCAAATCACCATCCAGGCGGCCGTCCCTAAAAGGCAGATAAAAGCGAGCGGAACCATATACTTCCAGCAAAGCGACATCAACTGGTCGACCCTGACCCGTGGCAAGGTGCCGCGCACCCACATGGCCACAAAGACCCAGAGATAAGCCTTCAGGAAAAAGACTATGAACTGAAGAACGCCAGCCAGGATGGGATGATCGGTCACCGGTGGAATCTGCCACCCGCCAAGGAATAGAGTCGTTGCGATGGCTCCGATCACGTACAGGTTTCCCCATTCCGCAAAAAAGAAAAAGAGAAAACGCATCCCGCTGTATTCGGTGACGTACCCGGCCACCAGCTCCGATTCCGCTTCGGGTATGTCAAAAGGCGTGCGGTTGCCCTCGGCCAGGGCTGCGGTGAAATAAAGAAAAAAAGCGACGAAGGTAAACGGATTATAGAAGAGAAACCAGTTCCACGGAGCCCAGCCCTGCGCTGTGATGATCCCCTGCATGCTCATGGTGCCAGCCGCAAACACGATCGTCAGCAAGGAAAGCCCCGCAGGGATTTCGTAACTGACGATCTGCGCGGCCGAGCGCATGCCGCCGAGGAGCGACCATTTGTTGTTGGAGGACCAGCCGGCCATCAAAATCCCCACGACGACCAAAGAGGTGATGGCTAAAAGATAGAGAATGCCGATGTTGAGGTCGGCGACGATGAGCTGACTGCCGAAAGGGATGACCACGAAAGTGGCAAAAAAACCGGCAAAAACGACATAGGGCGCGAGGGCAAAAAGCCGCCTGTCAGCGGCCGTGGGAATAATGTCCTCTTTGAGCAAATTCTTGATGCCGTCCGCAAGCCACTGGAGGATTCCCTGAGGTCCTACGCGATTGGGGCCCACTCGAGATTGAATCCTGGCCCAAACCCGCCGCTCCAGCCAGCTGGTGATTCCCGCCAGAGGCGCAACGAAGAACGATAGCACGACAAAGGCCGCCAGGAGCATGAAGCCCGCGTAGACGAGCTCCATGGGCGCGCCGTGAAAGTATCCTTCTTGGATGAGCTGGTTTAGCAGTTGCTGCATAAAGCGTTCGGCCTATCGATCGATCTCGGGCGCATCCACGTCTAGGCTGGCGATCAGAGCGATCAGGTCCGCCACCATGAGGCCCCGGCTGAGCTTATCGATCAGGCTCATGGCGGTAAACGAGCCGGTGCGAATTCGGACGCGGTAGGGATACTCGCTGCCGTCGCTGACCACGTAAAAGCCCATATCGCCGCGCGGGGCTTCCACCCGTACATAGATTTCCCCAGCAGGGGGCTTGAACTTGCGCGCAACCTTGGCGATGGCCGGGCCTTTGGGCAGCATCTTGAGACACTGGCGAACGATCTTGCAGCTCTCCTGCATCTCGAGGATCCGCACGATGTAACGATCGTAGCAATCTCCCAAAGTCCCCTTTTCCCCGGTCCCCACCGGGATGTCGAACTCGAGCTCGGGATAGACCGAATAAGGGATATCTCTGCGGATATCCCACTTCACGCCGCAAGCGCGCAGGTTCGGGCCGACGATGTTGTACTGAAAGGCGTCTTCTTTTGTGATCGGAGCCACATGGGCGAGCCGCTCGATAAAGATCTTATTGTAGGAAAGGAGGCGGTTAAACTCATCGACGATAGGTTCAAAGTGATCCAGAAACTGAGTGATCCGGTCACAGGTCTGGGGCGTGATGTCATACCCCACCCCACCGATCCGGATATAATTATAAGTGAGCCTTGCTCCGCAAATCTCCTCCATCAAATCATTGACGGTCTCCCGCTCCCTCAGCGCGTGGATAAACGGCGTGACGGCCCCGATGTCCTGAGCGAACGTGCCCACCGCGATCAGATGGCTCGCGATGCGGTTGAGCTCGCAAGCGATCACGCGGCAGAACTCGCCCCGACGGGTCACCTCCACGCCCCCGAGCCTCTCCGCGGCCATGCAGAAGCCCTGATTAGCGAACATCGCCGCCAAATAATCGGCCCGATCCGTATACGGGACATAGCCATGCCAGGTTACTTTTTCGCCGATCTTTTCGATCGAGCGATGGAGATAACCGACATCCGGGATGGCCTCGCGCATGACCTCGCCGTCCGTCTTAATGACGAAGCGCAGCACTCCATGGGTGCTCGGGTGCTGCGGACCCATGCTGATGGTCATATCTTCGGTGTGAAGGCCTTCGCCTTCAGATCGCAGGGTTTCGTCCATGATTCTCTTAGCGGAGCAACTTTTCTACCAGCGGAGCCCTTTCGGTGCTGATCCCGTCGTATTCTTCCTGCTCGACGTAATCTTTGCGCAAAGGGTATCCCTCCCAATCCTCAGGAAGCAGGATTCTCCTCAAATCGCTGTGCCCATCAAAGACCACCCCGAAAAGATCGAAAACTTCCCTTTCGAACCAGTTGGCCACTTTCCACACGCCCTCCATGGTGGAGACGCACGCGGCTTCGCGAGAAAGATCGACCTTGAGAACGACTTGATGGCGAAAAGTGTAGGAATACAGGTGATAGACGACCTGGAGCTTCTCCTCCTTGGGGAAATCCAGCGCCGTAAGATCGGAAAGAATCTCGAATCTCAGTTCGGGCTCATCCCGCAGAAAACGGCCCACTTCCACGATCGCCTGTGCATCCACCATGAGGAGGGGATCCGCGACGGCATCCTTCAACCCGCTCACCTTGCCCGGAAACCTTTGTTCGAGCCTGGCGTATATCCCCTTGGCCTCCATGCTCCCTTACGCCCCTACGGACTCCTGAGCTCCGTCGGACTGCCGCACCAGCCATCTCTCGCGCATAATCTTATCTTGGATCCTCAGCAGCCCCTCGGTTAACGCCTCAGGTCTGGGCGGGCATCCAGGAACATAAACATCCACCGGGATGATCTTGTCCACCCCCTTGCAAACCGAGTAGGCCAGTTGGAAGAGCCCGCCGCAATTGGAGCAACTCCCCATGGAGATCACATATTTGGGATCCGGCATCTGATCGTAGAGAAGCTTCGTCCTCTTGGCCATTTTATAAGTCAGCGTTCCCGCCACAATCATCAGGTCCGATTGACGTGGCGTCGCTCGCGGCACACAGCCAAATCGGTCCACATCAGCCCGCGGTCCCCCCGTCTGCATCAACTCGATGGCGCAACAGGCCAGACCGAACAGCATGTACCACTGCGACGAGGCCCGCCCCCAATTGAGCAAGCTATCGACTTTCGTGGTGAACACCGTTTCGGGTAGCGAGTTGAGTAGCGGTTTCACAAAACACCTCCAACGACTGCTCGGGCTATGCCTTGATCTTTTTTACCCACTCCAGATCCCCTTTGGCCCAGGCATAAACCAGGCCGAGAAAGAGGATCCCCACAAAAACCAAGATCTCCACGAAGGCAAAGAGCCCATTTCCGCTCTCGATCCAGCGCCGAAAAGCGGTCGCTACTGGAAAGACAAAAGCGATCTCTACCTCAAAGATGATAAAAATCAACGCAACGATATAAAAGCGGATGTTGAAATTGACCCAGGCGCTACCGCTGGCGGGTTCTCCACACTCATAGGTAGAAAGTTTGCGCACCTGTGGATTTGAGGGTCTGAGCAACCGGCCGATAAGCAGGGTCACTCCCACAAAAGCCAGGCCCAACCCCAAGAATACCAAGACGTTGGCGAAGTCGAAAAGCATACGTGAATGGCTAAGCCGAGAAAAAAGAACAAAAAATAATATAGACATAAAAAACTTCCTGGGTCAACCTTCAAGCCGTCCGATCCCCGGCTCGCTCCGCCTTTTCGCTCGCCAATCCAGCGCTAGGAAAAACCTCGAGCGCGCGAGCTTGAAAAAAGGAATGCGGAAGATGATATATTGGCCGCACTCGGGGGGGACCCTGCCGGACCCATCGAGCGGCCATGGCCAGGAGGGCGCGGGGAACGCCCTGAATTCAACATCACAACGAGTGGGAGGTGCCTTATGAGAGTTGAGACGGAGAGAAAGATGCGGCGCTGGCGGGAGCAGCGGTGGCTCCTGGACCAGGTGATCCAGACCCGAGGTCTCGATTGGGATCAAGGGCGAACTGGGAAGATCCTGCGGAACTGTGGGCCGGGCGCGGCCGGCGAGCTTCAAGAGATCGGCCGGAGGGTGCAGAAGTTTAGCGATATCCCGCGGGAATTTTCGCGGGCTGCCCGGCGTAGGGAGGACCTCGCGGCTGAGGCGGAGCAAGCGGGGCACCAGCCTGAGGCGGCGGAGCACTATTACGTCGCGGCAACCTACTACACCAACGCGCAGTGGGCGATCTATGAGGACGATAACCCGAAGCGGATCGCCTGGGGGGAAAGAAAAAGGTTTTGCTATGACAAATTCATCCAGTTCGCCGGCCGACCTATCGAGCGCGTAGAGCTGCCGTTCGAGGGGAAGTCGATTGCGGCCCTGCTGCACCTGCCCCCCCGCTTGAAGGCCGGAGAGAAAGTCCCCTGTATCCTTTACATTCCGGGGATGGACGGCGTCAAAGAAGACAATCCCATGTACGGTGATCCGTTTCTGGAGCGGGGGATAGCGGTGCTCGCCATTGATGGTCCCGGCCAGGGAGAAACACGTGCGAGAGGTATCAAATGCACCGCCTCCAACTATGAAAATGCGGGAAAGCTCGCCTGCGATTACCTGGTCAAGCGGCCGGAGATCGACGCGAACCGCCTCGCGATTATGGGCTCGAGCATGGGCTCGTACTGGGGAACACGGGTCGCCGCCGCCGAGCCGCGCTTCCGAGCATGCGCGTTAAGCGGGGTTTGCGTCGAACCGGGCCAATACACAATCTTCAACACGGCCTCGCCAACTTTCAAGCTCAACTACATGTACATGTCCGGATACGATGACGAGGCGGCCTTCGACGAATTCGCCAAAACTTTGACCTTGCACGAGGTGGCCGGAAAAATCACCTGCTCCTATCTCGTTGTCGCCGGCGAGGACGACGAGCTCTGCTCGATCGACTTCGTGTACCATTTGATGGAGCGGATTTCCGCGCCGAAAGTTTTGATCGTCTACGAAGGGGAAAGGCATTCGATCCGCAACCCGCGGGCCCGCACACAAATCGTCAACTGGCTGACCGACAGGCTCGAAGGCAAACCCTTCAAAGCGGAAAAAATCTACGTCGAGATGAGCGGCAAAGAGGTGCATACGCCGTGGTAGAGTTTCCCCAGTTATGAGTTGTGAATTTTGAATTGTGAATTAAAAATCAAGAATTCAAAACTAAAAATTGATTTACCATGAGAATTGCCTACGGCGACCTGATAGGGGGAGTCAGCGGGGACATGTTTGTGGGGGCCCTCCTCGATCTCGGGCTGCCGCTGGACAAGCTCAAGTCGGAACTAAAAAAACTCCCCGGGCTTAATTACCGGCTTGAGGTCACAAAAAAAACCGTTCACGGCATTCGCGCGACTCGTTTTCGGGTGGTCTGCGGCAGGAAAGAGCCTGAGCGTTCCTGGAGCGAGATCCGGGGTTTGATTCGGCAGAGCGCGCTCGATGCGGAGATCAAAGAAAAGACTCTCCAGATCTTCGCTCGCCTGGCAGAGGCAGAGGGGAAAATCCACGGCGTCGCTCCTGATAAGGTCCACTTTCACGAAGTAGGCGCCACCGATTCTATAGTCGACATAATCTCCGCGGCCATAGCGATCCATCATCTGAAGATCGATTCCTTTCACTTCTCCCGCATCCCCTTGGGGCGAGGCGTGGCTCGCTCCAGACATGGCCCGCTGCCTCTCCCCGGCCCCGCAACTCTCGAACTCCTCAAAGGCCTTCCGGTCCAATGGATCGACTTGAACGGTGAAACGGTAACGCCCACAGGAGCCGCCATCATCGCTACTTTGGGATCGCATTTCGGCGACGCGCCGCGTATGACCATTGAAAAGATCGGCTACGGCGCGGGCCAGAAGGAATTCCCGGATAGACCCAACCTGTTTCGCGTGATCCTTGGCGCTGACGAAGCGCCGTGGAAACAGGATGAGATGTTGGTGATAGAGACCAACATCGACGACATGAACCCGGAATTTTACGACTACGTTCTCGATCGTCTCTTCGCCGCCGGGGCGCGCGACGTATTTTTGTCCGCGATCCAAATGAAAAAAAACCGTCCCGGAACGTTGCTCAGTGTTATCGCGGAGCCTTCGCTAAGAGAGAAGCTTTTGGGAATCATCTTTCGTGAGACATCAACCATCGGCGTACGCTACTATCCGGTGAACCGGATGATTTTGAAGCGCACTTCGAAAAAGTTGAAGACCCCATTTGGCACAGTGAAGATTAAAATCATTGAAGAACCAGAAGGGACAAAAAGAGCGATGCCTGAATACGACGACTTGAGGCGAATTGCCGCGGCTAAGAAGATACCTCTGAAGGTCCTCTACGACGAGGTGCTGAGGAGTTTTAAGGAAAAACCACTTAAGTATTGAGAATACCGGTCGGTGTGATTCGCACTTTTGTCAAGATAGCACAAGCTCCAAGACCTTCCATACGTTGGCTGCAACGATTTCGTGGCCTTTGGCAGTCGGGTGGATACCGTCGGGTAGATTGAGTTCAGGCACGCCACCCAGGCCTTCCAATAGGAAGGGAATAAGCAAGGCCTTATTCTTCTTTGCCAGGTCGGGGAATATCGCTTGGAACCGATGGCCGTAAACGGGGCCCATGTTGGGAGGCACCTTCATTCCTGCGACGATCACCTTCACTTTCGGATATCGCTCTTTGGCCCGGTCGATGATCGCCTGAAGATTTTTTCTCGTGACCTCGACGGGTAGGCCACGCAATCCATCGTTGGCACCTAGCTCAAGGACCAGAACGTCAATTTTATTTCTCAGCAGCCAATCCATCCGGCTTAGACCTCCGGCGCTGGTATCGCCGCTCTGACCGGCGTTGACGACTTTGAAATTCCGGCCTTTCGCGTCGATCTTCTTCTGAATCAGGGCCGGAAAAGCCTGGGATGGATCGACGCCGTATCCAGCCGTAATGCTGTCGCCTAGGAACAAGACGATCTTAGGCACCGGAGCGGCGGCGCACAGGCCAAGCAGCCATAACAAACCTAACGCCGGAAGCCCGGTCATTTTTCCATTTCGGATGAGTTGCCTTGGGGTCATAAAACGTCTAGAGTTAAATCACGGGACGATTTGCCGTGTCAGTTCAAATTCTCCCGTCCCATAGCTCCCGATATCGTTGATCATCCATGCCCAACTCCATCATCTTAAGCGTAGAGCATTTGTGCAAGATTTTTAAGAGCGGGGACCAAACCCTGACGGTCCTCAAGGACGTTTCCTTCGCCATTGAAGAGGGAAGCGCCTGCGCGATTGTCGGGCCTTCGGGCAGCGGAAAAACAACGCTCATCGCCATCTGCGCGGGCCTGGAGCGCCCCAGCGACGGATCGGTGGTTTTCAATGGATTTCCCATGCATCTCTCAAGTGAAGAGGAACTTTCCCGCATCCGCAACCAGTTTATCGGCTTTGTCTTCCAGAGCTTTCAGTTGCTCCCTTCGCTGACCGCATTGGAGAACGTCATGGTTCCAGCGGAGATCCGCGGGGAGAACCACGCGCGGAGCCGCGCCTTGGAACTGCTGAAGCAAGTCGGCCTCGAA
>MGSI01000018.1:19075-19230 GCA_001798455.1 Deltaproteobacteria bacterium RIFCSPLOWO2_02_FULL_57_26
TTCAGCTTTCGGGAGGAGAGCAACAGCGCGTCGCCATTGCCCGCGCTTTCATGAACCGTCCTAAAATTCTCTTTGCCGACGAACCCACGGGCAATCTCGATACGGAAACTGCCGGAGACATCGTGCGGCTGATTTTCGAGTTGAACGCCACGACC
>MGSI01000019.1:0-48571 GCA_001798455.1 Deltaproteobacteria bacterium RIFCSPLOWO2_02_FULL_57_26
GGTTTTCAGAACGCATGCAATTGGAGGCACGATTAAAAAAGAATGTGGAAAGGCTTATCGAGATTGTCTAGAAGCAAAAGCATGACCCCCAACTCCCATGACCCCCAACTCCCAAGAACGATTTCCCATGTTGGAAGTTCTGGCTTTCCGAATCTCTAAACGTCCCTCATCAGAAGGAGGTCGCTATGAGACGAACAGCTCTGATGCTGGCGCTGACCTTGGCACTTGGAATCGCGGTGGAAATCATCGGACAGCAAATCGCGAATGCTCAGCAGCTATCCGACGCGCGGGTCGCGGACCTCATCCGGGCCGGTAGGGTTCGAGTGGGGCTGGGCCTGGTTCCAACATTCGCCGTCAAGGACCCAGCCACTGGTGAGTTACGGGGGGTGGCAATGGACCTCGCTCGCGCACTCGCAGCGCGCCCCGGGGTTGAGCTCCTGCCGGTCGAATATCCGAGCCCTCCGAGCGTCCTCGAAGGCCTGAAGTCCGCCGCGTGGATGTGGGGTTTCTAGGGGTCGACCCAGCTCGGCTGGCTCAGGCAGACTTCTCGCCCCCATATCTGCAAGTGGACTCGACCTATTTGGTGCCCGCTGGCTCCTCAATCCGCAACGTCGCGGACGCGGACAACCCGGGAGTTCACATCGCGGTCACGCGCAATAGCGTCGAGGACTTCGTTTTGACCCGCATGCTAAAGCAAGCTCAATTGGTACGCGTCGAGACCATAAGCACCGGCTTCGACGTATTGCGCGCGGGAAATGCCGAAGTGTTCGCAGTCCCCCGCCCCACCGCGCTCCAGTTTTCGGCCCGGTTGCCCGGCTCTCGCGTGCTGGAGGACCGCTTCCACGCCGTCTTCCATGCCATCGCGGTTCCTAAAGGCCAGGCGGGACGGCTCGCCTACGTCACTGACTTCATCGAAGAGGCCAAGGCCTCGGGGTTGGTGCAGCGGGCAGTCGAGCGCGCTGGCTTGCGCGGGGTTCAGGTAGCACCCGTGGGAAATCCACCTACCAAGTAGCGGGCCGAAGTGGCAAGGTTCAGTCTACGCACGAAGCGCATGGGGGTAGACAACCCAAGGACCTGTTCCTGGCAGGGTGGTTCCAGAAGATTATGAACGCCGCCTGAAGCACCACGTGGTTATCGGTGAAGGTACGCACTACACCATTGCCGCAGCCCGGTCCACCTAACCCGTCGCCAGACTGTGTGAAAACTCCAAATTGTCCAGCCTAGTCTGGAAGTTGTTCCCAAATTGACACAACAGTCCCTTATCGGATAGTCTCCGGCTGAAAGCTATCTGCAGTAAGCGGTCATTTAGCCGTCGACGGCTGAAGGCTACCTCTCGCGAGGCAAAAAAGGAGGGAACCACGCAGATGTTTAGAAGACTTTTCTATCTGATCGCGGCAGTTGGAATTCTTCAGTCCGCTAGCCCTGTCTATGCATCAAGTCACGACTTTTATGCGGGCAAGACAATCCGTTTTATCGTGGCCTTCAGTCCTGGTGGTGCATTCGACGCCTACACTCGGACAATCGCGCGCCACTTCGGTAAGCATGTCCCGGGCAATCCGACGGTCATCGTCGAAAACATGACGGGAGCCGGAGGCTTCATTCATGCTAACTACATGTATCAGAGAGCAAAACTCGATGGCCTCACGATCGGCAACAATATCGGCGGACTGTTCCTACAGCAGATCATGGGCGCCAAAGGGATCGAGTTTGACGGGAGAAAGTTCGGATACCTCGGGGTCCCCCAGGTGCCCCAGTCAGTTTGCGTTTTGAGTAAGGTCAGCGGCATCAATAGCGTGCAGCAATGGTTTGCCGCTAAAGAACCATTGAAACTGGGCGGCGTCGGGCCGGGAGGCAACATGTCTGATATTGCGAGAACCCTCAAGACCGCCCTGGGGCTACCCATCCGAGTGGTCGACGGATATAAGGGGGCCTCAGACGTTCGCCTGGCCGCGGACAGTGGCGAGTTGGGTGGCTTCTGCCTGACCTGGGACGCAACCAAAATCATGTTGCGCCAGCCGCTACAGACAGGCGACTATACGGTCGTGCTTCAGGCGGCGCCAAAAAAACACCCGGATCTTCCCAATGTGCCACTGGCGGTAGAATTTGCCAAGACCGATGAAGCGCGGCAGTTGCTGAAGTATGCTGTTCATGACGTAACGATCATCCAGTACCTCTATTTCTTGCCTCCCGGATCCGCGAAAGAGCGCCTGCAAACCCTGCGCAGGGCTTTCCTGGACACACTGAAGGATCCGGAACTTCTGGCGGATGCTACTAAAGCGAATATGGGCATCAGCCCTGTACCCGGCGAAGAGATAGAGAATATTGTTAATGGCCTGTTCAAAATTGACGCTATGATGATCCCTAAGCTCAAGGGCATGCTCGTTCCGTAGCGGAAAAGGAGTCGACTTCAGGAGCCGTATGCTGAAATCATCAGGCCCGCCAGGTGCAGACCACAGCGGGCCCCAAAACGGAGGGGAAGCACAAAACGGATGAGCTAGGCCTTATCTGTCGCCCCCTTGGCCCTGGCCGCATCCTGCTTGGAAACAGAACGCCTTCTCTTCTTTTTTTCGCCTGCGGATGCTGCGGTCTTCTCCGCGCCATCACCGGACACGAGCTGAATCATGGAGAGCGCTGCATGGTCGCCGCGCCGCCATCCGAGCTTGACGATTCGGGTGTAGCCTCCGTTTCGCTCCTTAAACCGGGGAGCCAGGGTATCAAAAACCTTTCTCACCACCGCTTTGTCGCGGATGAACCCGAGAGCCCGCCGTCGGGCATGAAGGCTACCCTCTTTCCCCAAACCGATCATCCGATCTACCCAGCGCCTCAACTCCTTGGCCTTAGGATCCGTGGTTTTGACCCGCTCATGGCGCAGCAGCAAGGTCACCAGGTTACGCATCAACGCCAAGCGATGACTCGGGCTTCGGTTGAGCTTTCGGCCGGCTTTGAGGTGGCGCATCGCTTATGCCGTCTCCTTCTCTCTGACGAGCCTGCGCCGTTCGATCTCCTCGCGCGGGGGGAAGTGTTCCACCTTCATGCCGAGTTCGAGCGCCATCTCGCGTAGCACCTCTTTGATCTCGTTGAGCGACTTGTGGCCGAAATTTTTCGTCTTCAGCATTTCCTGCTCCGTCTTTTGGACCAGCTCCCCGATATATTTGATATCGGCGTTCTGCAGGCAATTCTGGGAGCGGACGGAAAACTCGAGCTCGTCCACGCTGCGGAAGAGATTGTCGTTCAGCGCCACCGGAGAGCTCTCCTCCTGCGTCTGCGGCTTCGGTTCCTCGGTAAAATTGATAAAGATCTGCACCTGATCTTGGATAATCTTCGCCGCGTAGGCGACGGCGTCAGCGGGCTTCACACCGCCGTCCGTCCAGACTTCAAAGACCAAACGGTCGTAATCGGTCCTCTGAGCCACCCGCGCATTGGTGATCGTGAAGTTCACCTTCCGGACGGGAGAAAAAACGGCGTCCATGAAAATGGTATCCACCGGGACGCCTTCTTCTTTGTTCCTTTCCGCTGGCACATAGCCACGGCCGAGCTTCGCCACCATCTCCATCTCCAGCTTTCCCTCGCGGGCCAGGGTGGCGATGTGCTGCTCCGGATTGAGGATCTCCACGTTGGGACCGGCGCTGATGTCCTTGGCCTGAACCGTCTTCGGCCCTTTGGCCTCGATCCTGAGAGCCTGGACCTCCCCGTCGTGCAGCTTGAGTCGAACTTCCTTCAAATTGAGGATGATGTCAGTGACATCCTCCGTGACTCCCGGAATGGTGGAGAACTCATGGAGCATACCTTTGATCCGGACCGACACGACGGCGGCCCCCATCAGTGACGAAAGCAGGATGCGCCTTAGAGAATTGCCAACCGTTTGACCAAACCCTCTCTCAAAGGGTTCGGCGTAAAACTTGCCGTAGGTCGAGGTGAGAGTTTTTTCGTCCACCTCGAGTTTCTTGGGTTTGATTAGATCGGTCCAATGCCTATGCATAGCCTCTCCCTAACCTTAAGGGTTACTTTGAATACAACTCCACAATGAGCTTCTCGTTGATCGGCGCGGTGATGTCGCTGCGCGCCGGCAGAAGCTTGATCCGCCCGCTGAAACTCTCGCGGTCCACATCGGCCCACTCCGGCACACCCCGTCTCTGGGAACCTTCCAAAGCCGAGAGGATGCGAACGCCCTGACGGCTCCGCTCCTTGATCGAAACCACATCGCCCATGCGGACCAGATACGAAGGAATGGTGACTCGCTTGCCGTTGACCAGAAGATGGCCCTGCCGCACCATCATGCGAGCCTCGCCGCGGGAGCTGGCAAAACCAAGCCGATAGCTAACGTTATCCAGGCGGCGTTCCAACAGGACCAAGAGCGACTCTCCGGTATTCCCTTTGACCCTAGCGGCCATGTCAAAGGTGCGGCGGAATTGATTTTCCATGAGGCCGTACATCCGCTTGACCTTCTGTTTCTCGCGCAACTGAACGCTGTACTCGGAAAACTTCGGCCTCCCCTGGCCGTGCTGCCCGGGCGGATAGCTCCTTCGCTCGATGGCGCACTTGTCGGTGTAACATCGCTCACCCTTGAGGAAAAGCTTCAAGTTTTCTCGCCGGCAGAGCCGGCATACTGAACCCGTATATCTCGCCAATCTGTCCTCCCTGAAAGCAAGCAGTAGGCAGTAGGGTATTTACTATTGCCTAATGCCTTTTGCCTGTTCCCTTTCTATTTACACCCTCCGTCTTTTAGGCGGCCGACAGCCGTTATGCGGTATCGGGGTCACGTCCTTGATCAGGCTGATATTGAATCCCGCGGCCTGGAGGGATCTCAACGCCGATTCTCTGCCCGCCCCCGGCCCCCGGACAAATACCTGAACGCTACGCATTCCGTGATCCATGGCTTTTTTGGCGGCACTGTCCGCCGCCTGCTGAGCCGCAAACGGCGTTCCTTTGCGCGACCCTTTGAAGCCCATGGTCCCGGCGCTCGCCCATGAGATCACATTGCCCTGATAGTCGGTGATCGTCACAATCGTGTTGTTAAATGTCGAATGGACATGGGCGATCCCTTCAGAGATATTCTTCCTGCCCCGTTTCTTGCGCGCTCCCTTTTCGGCGGGTTTCTCTTCTTTCTGCGCCTCGGCCTTCTTTTCCTGGACCTTCTCTTCTGCCTTCGCCATCGTTTTTCTCTCCTGCCTATTGGTTATTGCCTACCGCCTGCTTACCCCTTCGACGGTGGCGCTTTCCTTCCCGCCACGGTCTTGCGCGGCCCTTTCCGCGTTCTTGCGTTGGTATGGGTTCTCTGTCCCCGCACCGGCAGCCCCTTGCGGTGCCTGAGCCCGCGATACGACCCCATATCGACGTGTCGGCGGATGTTCAGCGCCGTGTCACGCCTGAGATCTCCCTCCACCTTATAGCCCTGGTCGATGAACTGACGAATCTTGACCACATCGTCGTCGGTCAGCTCATCGCTATTGATGTCCAACGGCACTCCCGCCGCTTGCAAAATCGTTCTGGCGGAGCTTCTCCCGATCCCGTAGATGTACGTTAGGGCAACCTCTATCCTTTTGTTCTTGGGCAAGTCCACCCCGGCTATCCGCGCCATTGGAACCTCCAGTTCAGTAATCAGTAAACAGTCAATAGTGAAGAGTACCAGGCCTCCCCATCGAACTATTCACTATTCGCTATTCACTATCCCTGCCGCTGCTTGTGCCGGACGTTAACGCAAATCACGCGGACCACTCCCTTGCGCCGTATCACCTTGCATTTGCTGCAGATCTTCTTAACCGATGCTCGCACCTTCATGGTAGCCAATCGTGAATAGCCAATAGCAAACAGTCGCGCGGCCCATCCCCTCCATGCGCTATTTGCTATTTGCTATTTGCCCTCCTTATTTCTCCCGGTAGATGATCCGCCCGCGACTCAGATCATAAGGCGAAAGCTCAATCTTCACCTTATCCCCCGGGAGAATCTTGATATAGTGCATCCGCATCTTGCCCGAAATATGCGCCAGCACCTTATGCCCGTTGTCGAGTTTGACTCGGAACATGGCATTCGGGAGCGTCTCCAGTACCGTCCCGGTTACTTCAATGGCATCCCCTTTTGGCATAGGAAAAATTCAAACCCTGCTCAAAATATCCGGGCCATTCTTGGTAATTGCCACTGAGTGCTCAAAATGAGCCGAGAGGCTCCCATCCCTCGTGACTGCTGTCCAGCCGTCCTCCTTAATTGCGACCTCGTAGCCGCCGGCGTTGACCATAGGCTCAATGGCCAATACCATTCCCTCACGGAGCCGAAGGCCCCGGTCGGGCTCCCCGTAGTTCGGAACTGGCGGCTCCTCGTGCAGCTTCCTACCAATTCCATGCCCGACAAAGGCTCTGACCACCGAAAAGCCTGCGCCCTCCACTCTGCTTTGGATGGCCCATGCGAGATCGCCGAGCCGCTTCCCTTCGTGAAGCTGCTCGATCCCTTTGCACAGAGCCTCTTCGGTCACCCGCGTCAGGCGCAACGCCTCCTCGCTCACCTTCCCGACCCCGACCGTAACCGCAGAATCCCCGTAGTAACCTTCGTAGATCACGCCGAAGTCAAGCCCCACGATATCGCCCTCGCGCAGCACCCGATCCGAGGGAATTCCGTGCACGATCTCATCATTGATGGAGACGCAGAGGGTGCGCGGATAGACCCTGCCCGCCATGGTATAGCCTTTGAATGCCGGCTGGGCCTTTTTTTTATAGGTCAACTCCTCGGCCAACTCATCCAGTTCCAGCGTGGTTACCCCCGGGGCTACCCTGCTCTTCAGTTCTTGCAGGATCTCGGCCACGATGACGTTCGCACGCCTCAGAATCTCAATTTCCCGCGCCGACTTAAGGGCGATCACGTTCCCACTTCCCCCAACGCTAGGAGCATGCGGCAGCGGATTTCTTCGACGCTCCCAACGCCGTCAATTTCTTTCAGCAGACCCTTCTTGCGATAATAGTCGACCAGCGGCGCGGTTTGGGCCTCGTAGACGCGCAGGCGCGCCCGGATGGTCTCGACCCGATCGTCCTCCCGCTGATAGAGTTCTCCCCCGCAGCGATCACAAACCCCGATTCGCCGGGGCGGTTGAGAAACCAGATGATACAGCGCGCCGCACGTCTTGCAGCTCCGCCTCCCCTCCAGCCGCAGAATGATCACATTGTGGGGGACCCAGATCGAAAAAACACAATCGAGCCCAGAGCCCATCGCTTCAAGAATCGCCTCCAGACCCTCGGCTTGATCCAGAGTACGCGGAAACCCATCTAAGATAAACCCGGCCAGGCAGTCGTCCCCGCGCAGCCGCTCAGCCACAAGATCAATCATCAGCCCGTCGGGAACCAGCTCGCCTTTCGCCATAAGCGCTGCGGCCTTTTCTCCCAGAGGACTCCTCTCCGCCGCCGCGCGGCGCAGGATATCTCCGGTCGAAACCTGGCAGGCTCCGAATTGCTCCTTCAGCAACTTCGCCTGAGTCCCTTTACCCGCCCCCGGCGGACCCAACAAGAGCACGCGCACAGCAGCCTCATCGGTCAAAACTAAGCCCTTCTCCCACGCAGGCGCCCCCGTTTCATAAACCCTTCGTAGTTGCGGGTAATCATATGGGTTTCGGCCTGGGCCACTGTGTCCAGAGCGACACCCACCACGATCAGGAGCGCAGTCCCGCCGAAGAAAAAGGGCACGTTAAATTGGCTGATCAAGATAGTCGGTAGAAGGGCAACCGCGGAAAGATAGATGGTCCCACCTAAGGTGATCCTTGAGAGCACGCGGTCGATAAATTCCGCCGTCTTCTGCCCCGGTCTGATCCCCGGGATATAGCCGCCAAATTTCTTCATGTTCTCAGCCACATCCACCGGATTAAAAACCACCGCCGTATAAAAATAACAAAAGAAGACAATAAAGCCGACATACAGGACGTCATGCAGCCACCGGCCAGGGGCGAGGTAGGCCGCGGCCGCTTGGGCCCAAGGATTTTGGACGAACTGGGCCACCGTAGCCGGGAAGATCAGGATGGAAGAGGCGAAGATGGGCGGGATCACGCCCGAGGTGTTGATCTTAAGCGGCAAGTGCGAACTCTGTCCTCCGTACATCCGGCGGCCAACCACCCGTTTGGCATACTGAACCGGAATCCTTCTCTGGCCCCGCTCCATGAAAATGATCACTCCCACCACCACGACCACAACCACCAGGATAAAGAGCACGACCAGAATGCCCAACTCCCCCTCCCGAACGAACTGCAGCGTCGACGTGAGGGCCGACGGCAGCCGGGCGACGATCCCGGCAAAAATGATCAGGGAAATGCCATTGCCGATACCCCGTTCTGTGATCTGCTCGCCTAACCACATGATAAAGGCGGTCCCCGAGGTCAGCGTGATCATGGTCATCAGCCGAAACCGCCAACCGGGATCCAATACGATCGCCTCCCCCCCAGGCCCACGCGTCCCCTCTAGCCCGGCGGCGATCATGAGCCCCTGGATAATGGAGAGCAGCACCGTCCCGTAGCGGGTATACTGAGTGATCTTCCTGCGACCCACCTCGCCTTCCTTCGAGAGGCGCTCCAGATAAGGAAAAACCACAGTGAGGAGCTGAAGGATGATCGAGGCGCTGATATAGGGCATGATGCCCAGGGAAAAAACCGAGAACTGCTCCAAGGCTCCGCCCGAAAACAGGTTGAACAGTCCGAATATTGTGCCTTCAACTTGCGCGAAAAAAGCGGCCAGGGCTTGCCGATCAATCCCAGGGGTCGGAATGTGGACACCCAGGCGGTAGACGGCCAGCATGATCAGAGAAAAAAAGAGCCTGCGTCTAAGCTCGGGAATCCTGGTTACGTTCTGAAACCCTTCAAGCATGAGAAGCGATTAACTCGACTTTCCCGCCTACCGCCTCGATCTTCTCCTTGGCCTTGGAGGAGAAACCGTGGGCCTTTACGATGAGGGCTTTACTCAAAGAGCCATCACCCAAAATTTTTATCCGAGCCTCCCTCGCGCGGACCACACCCCGCTGCTGCAATAGCTGGGGCGTTACTTCGCTTCCGGGAGCGAAGATCTCAAGCTGGCTGACATTGACGATGGCCGGGATGTCCCTAAAGGGGTTGTGAAAGCCGCGCTTGGGCACACGCCGCTTAAGCGGCATCTGACCCCCTTCAAATCCCGGACGCGGCCCGCCGCCCGAACGGGCTTTTTGTCCCTTATGTCCGCGGCAAGAGGTCTTTCCGTGTCCCGAGCCCTCTCCGCGGCCCACGCGCTTGCGCTTCTTCTGCGATCCAGGGGCGGGTTTTAAGCGACTTAAGTCCATAGGTTTCAACGAATCTCTGCTAAAGCCTTTCCTCTCCGGGCCGCTAGCTCATCGGGAAATTTGAGAACTTTGAGGGCCTCGAAGGTGGCTTTGACCATGTTATGGGGATTGGAAGAGCCGATGCACTTGGTTAGGACGTTCTGGATACCGGCAGCCTCCACAACCGCTCGCACTCCGCCACCGGCAATCACCCCGGTTCCTTCAGACGCCGGTTTCAGGATCACATAGCCGGCCCCAAAACGGCCCGTGACTTCAAAGGGGATCGTTCCTTCCAGGATCGGCACGCGGATCAAGCTTTTCTTGGCGTGCTCCAGGCCCTTGCGGATCGCTTCGGGCACCTCTTTGGCTTTGCCCATGCCATAGCCTACCGTCGACTTTGAGTCCCCAACCACCACCAAAGCGTTAAAACTGAAGCGACGGCCTCCCTTGACCACTTTGGCCACACGGCTGATATGAACGACTTTCTCTTTGAGTTCCAAACCCGTCGGATCGATGCGTTCCATAAAAGCTCTTAGCTCTCAGCCATCATCTGTCGGCTAGAAAGTCAGTCCTCCTTCGCGCGCGCCCTCGGCCAGGGCCTTCACCCGACCGTGGTAGAGAAACCCGTTGCGGTCAAAGACCACACGCGTGATGTTCTTATCCTTGCACGCTTGGGCCAATACGAGCCCCACTTGCTTGGCCGCTGCCACTCCCTTGGTTTTCTTGAGGCTGTCGCGCAGCCCCTTGGAAACCGTCGAAACCGAAAGCAGGGTGACACGGCTTTCATCCGAAATAACCTGCACGTAAGTATGCTTGAGACTACGGAATACGCACACACGGGGCCGGGCATCGGTGCCCCAGACCTTTTTCCGCACCCGCTTCTGACGCCGCTCTCTTCCGCTTTCTCGCTGGTTGCTAAGCATGGCTTCGCCCTCGATTGCTAAGCCGCTCCCGCTGCGCCCACGGCCTTTCCGGCCTTGCGCCGAACCACTTCCCCTTGATACTTGATCCCCTTACCCTTGTAGGGCTCCGGCGGCTTAAGGCCGCGAATCTTAGCGGCGATTTCCCCAAGAATCTGCTTGTCAGCGCCGTTCAGTGTAACGATGGTCTGCCGTTCAACCGTTGCCGTCACCCCCGGAGGCAACGAGAGCGCCACGGGATGAGAAAAGCCCAGGGCCAGGTGCAATTCGGCCCCCTTGACCTCAGCGCGGTAACCCACTCCGTTGATCTCGAGGACCCGGCTAAACCCTCGGCTGACGCCATGTACCATGTTCGCAACGAGACTGCGGGCCATCCCGTGCAGGGCCTTGACTCGCCTCTCATCGCTGCCCCGCAGGATCTTGAGCGCATTTCCCTCCATCCGCGCTTCAATCCCTTGCGGCAGTTCGGCCCGGAGTTTTCCCTTCGGCCCCTCCACCTGGATGGCGCGATCCTCCACCGTAACCTTGACCCCTTCAGGGAGCGATATGGGCAGCCTTCCGATGCGCGACACGTTACACTTTCCTCCAGTTTACCAAACCGAGCAGATCAGCTCGCCGCCGACGTTGGCCTTCCTCGCCTCCCGATCCGCCAAGATGCCCTTCGGCGTCGACAGGATATTGAGCCCCAGCCCTCCGCGGATGGGAGGAATCTCTGTGGCGCCCACGTAGACTCTACGCCCGGGCCGACTGATCCGTTTGAGCCCGGAGATGATCGGCTGCTTCTCCCGATCAAACTTTAGCTGGATCAGGAGCTCGTCTCCGACCCGCTCCTTGGACTTGAGCTTCCTGACCTCCTGCAAAAAACCTTCCGCCACCAGTAGCCTCGCGATCTCCTCTTTGGTGCGCGACCAAGGCACTCCCACACTCTCGTGCCGCGCACGGGTGGCATTGCGAATGCGAGTCAGCATGTCTGCAATCGGATCCGTCATTCCCATCTTAGCCTCTGCAACCTCACCAGCTGGCTTTGATCAGCCCGGGGATCTGGCCCCGACGAGCATTCTCTCTGAGACAAATTCGACACATCCGAAAACGCCGGTAAAAGGCCCGCGACCTCCCGCAAAGCGGGCAGCGGTTGTACTGGCGCACCTTGAATTTATTCGGCCTCTCCGCCTTAACCCGAAGACACGTTTTAGCCACTCAATTCTCCCTGCGAACTCGCGAAGGGCATGCCCATATGCCTAAGCAAGGCCCTCCCTTCCTCATCCGTCTTCGCCGTAGTGACGATGGAAATGGTCAGTCCATGGATTTTGTCTACCTTATCAGCCTGGATTTCGGGAAAAATGATCTGTTCGCGGATTCCCAGCGAATAATTGCCCTGGCCGTCAAAAGCGCGTTCCGACACCCCTTTGAAGTCCCGGACGCGAGGGAGCGCCACATGGATCAATCGGTCCAGGAACTCGTACATCCGCTCGCGTCTAAGCGTCACCATACAGCCTATGGACATCCCCTCGCGCAGTTTAAAATTCGCAATCGCTTTCTTGGCCCGCGTGACCACCGGCTTCTGTCCGGTGATGGCCATGACCTCAGCCACGGCCCCGTCTAGAGCCTTGACATTTTGGATCGCCTCACCCAGGCCTACATTCACGGTAATCTTTTCCAACCGCGGCACCTGAAGAGGGTTCTGATAACCAAACTCCTTCATCATGGTTGCAACCACCTCTTCCCGGTATTTGCTTTTGAGCCGTGCCAGCATCTCTCTAATTTTTAGTTTTGAGTTTTGAGTTATTTAACTAAAAACTAATCAATCGCCTCACCGCAGCGCCGACACACGCGGAGCTTCTCGCCATCAGCCAAAATCTTTCTTCCTACCCGGACCGGCGCGTTGCACTTGTCACACATCACCATCAGATTAGAGATGTGAATCGGCGCCTCCTTCTCGATGATGCCGCTTGGCTGCTGCGGACCACGCGCACGGGCATGCCGCTTGACCAGATTGACACGCTCGATCACAGCCGCCTGCTTACTGGGAATCACCCTCAGCACCTTGCCGGTCTTGCCTCGCTCTCTGCCAGCGATCACCATCACACTGTCATTCTTGCGAATCTGCATGATCTCCGGCCACAAGGCATTAGGCAACAAGTTCTTTAATGTGCCTCATGCCTTTTGCCTATTGCCTTTCTAGAGTACCTCCGGTGCGAGCGAGATGATCTTCATAAACTTCTTCGCCCGAAGCTCCCGTGCCACCGGCCCGAAGATGCGCGTCCCGACCGGCTCCCTCTGGTTATCGATGAGAACCGCTGAGTTGTTATCGAACCGGATGTAGGTCCCATCGGGTCGGCCTAACTCCTTGGCTGTGCGCACCACGACCGCTTTCATGACATCCCCCTTCTTCACTTTGGCGTTGGGGATCGCCTCCTTGACCGAGACCACAATAATATCGCCGATCGAAGCGTACTTCCGCTTTGTCCCCCCCAGGACTTTGATGCACTGGACCCTGCGCGCGCCCGAGTTGTCCGCCACCTCCAGCACCGTTCTCGCCTGAATCATCGGTTCCCCTCACCCGTGAGATTTAGACCCCGGCAGAAGAAGCACTGGGCTCCTCAGCCCGTGCGGCCACAGCCCGCTGCAGGATGCGGCTGACCCGCCAACGTTTATCCCGGCTGAGAGGCCGAGTCTCCTCGATGAGCACGCGATCTCCTATTTGGCACTGCTTGCCTTCGTCGTGGGCCTTCATCTTGTTCCGAACCCGAATATACTTTTTATACTTGGGATGCATGACCGTCCGTTCCACCGCGACGACGACGGTCTTTTGCATCCGGTTACTGATCACCACCCCTTGGCGCTCCTTCCGCATCCTTTCCCGGCTCATATCACCCTTCCTTAGGTCAGCGCGACCGCTCCCTCAAAATGGTCTCTACCCGCGCAAGATCACGCCTCGTTTCCCTGAGCTTCATCGGGTTTTCCAGCCGCGCCGTGGTCCGCCTAAGCCGCAAATGAAAGATTTCTTCTTTCAGCTCGCGGCGCTTTTGCGAAAGCTCATCCGGGCTCATCTCCCTAAGCTTTTTAGCTTCCATGCGCCTCTACCCTTCGCTCGACAAATCGGGTGGCGATGGAAAGCTTGTGAGACGCCAAGCGAAACGCCTCTTGAGCCAACCCGGTCTCCACCCCCTCCATCTCGAACAGGATTCTGCCGGGTTGGATCACTGCCACCCATCCCTCAAGGGCGCCCTTTCCTTTGCCCATGCGCGTCTCAGCCGGCTTCTTGGTTATCGGTTTGTCCGGGAAGATGCGAATCCAGACCTTCCCGCCCCGCTTAAGATAGCGGGTGAGAGCCACGCGAGCGGCCTCAATCTCGCGTGCGGTTAACCGCCCTCTTGCCACCGCTTTCAAGCCGTAGTCCCCGAAAGCCAGCGTCGATCCCCTCGATGCCGTTCCACGCATCCTACCCTTCTGCTGCTTACGGTATTTTACCTTTTTCGGCTCCAGCATAAATGATTACATTCCCAGGGCTGCCTTCTGCTGCTCTTCCTCTTCCGTCAAGACCTCACCGCGAAAGATCCAGGCCTTGACGCCGATCGCTCCATAAGTAGTGCGCGACTCGGCAAATCCGTAACTGATATCCGCCCTGAGAGTATGCAGCGGCACCCGGCCCTCGCGGTACCATTCGGTCCGCGCGATTTCCGTCCCCCCAAGCCTCCCCGCGCACTGAATCTTGATCCCCTGGGCCCCCATGCGCATCGCCCGCGAGACGCTTTCCTTCATGGCCCGGCGGAAGGCTACTCGACGCTCTAGCTGGAGAGCCACGTTTTCAGAAACGAGCTGCGCGTCGAGGTCAGGCCGGCGCACCTCGATGATGTTGAGATAGATCTCGCGATCCGTGAGGCGGGCCAGTTCCTCCTTAAGCTTTTCGATTTCCGCCCCTTTCTTGCCGATGACGATCCCGGGGCGCGCGGTATGAATATTGATCTTTGCTTTGCTCGCCGCTCGTTCTATATCGATCCGGGAGATGCCTGCATGATAGAGGCGCTGCTTTAGAAATTTTTTGACCTTCAAATCCTCATGGAGCAGCTTGGCATAGTCGTGGCGCGCGTACCACTTGGAGTCCCAAGATTCAATAACGCCGACGCGGAAGAGTTTTGGATGCGTCTTCTGCCCCATAAAGATCTCCCTCCTCTACCCCTTCTCGTCCACGACTACCGTGATATGGCTTAGCCGCTTGCGGACGCGGGTCGCCCGGCCCATGGCGCGGGGCATGAAGCGCTTCCACATCCCGCCTTCATCCACCGTGATTCGCTTTACATAAAGCCGGTCCACATCCACGCTCTGCGTGGCCTCCGCATTGGCCACCGCCGACCTCAGCGTCTTGGCCAGAATGGAAGCCGAGCGCTTGGGCACAAATTTAAGGATGTTCAGGGCATCCTCAACCCTTTTCCCCCTGACCTGATCCGCCACAAGTCTTGCCTTTCGGGGAGAGAGTCGAACAAACCGGGTTATAGCTCGTGCCTCCATAAGCAAAAACCCCTAGCTCGTCTGCGCCGCCGGCGGCTGGGGAGCCCCCGGAGCCGGACCCCGGCTCGGCCCCGTCTCTTTGGCCTCTCCCTTGCGATCGCCGGAGTGAACATGAAAGGTACGGGTCGGCGCAAACTCCCCCAGTTTGTGGCCCACCATATTTTCCGTGATGAAAACCGGGATGAATTTTCTCCCGTTGTGGACCGCGATGGTGTGGCCCACCATCTCCGGGGTGACCATAGAGCGCCGCGACCAGGTTTTCAGCACGCGCTTCTCCCGCGTCTCGTTCATGGCCTCGATCTTTCGCCTCAGGTGATCATCCACAAAGGGCCCTTTTTTTATCGAACGTGCCATCGCTACCTGACCTCTCTCCGTTTCACGATATACTTATCCGACGCGTGGTTTTTCCTTGTCTTGTACCCCTTGGTCGGCTTTCCCCACGGCGTCTGGGGATGGTTCCCCTTGGACCGACCTTCCCCTCCACCGTGTGGATGATCCACAGGGTTCATCGCCATCCCCCGTGTCACAGGTCTTCTTCCCAGCCACCGCCTTCTTCCCGCCTTCCCAAAGGAGATATTTCCCTGGTCGAGATTTCCGACTTGTCCCACCGTTGCTCGGCACTCGGCGCGGACGTAGCGGAGCTCTCCGGAGGGAAGCTTCAGAAGCGCGTAATTCCCCTCTTTCGCCATCAATTGCGCGCCTGCCCCGGCGCTGCGGACTAACTGGCCTCCCTTGCCCGTTTTCAGCTCGATATTGTGAATCACCGTCCCCGCCGGGATGAATTTCATAGGGAGTGAATTGCCCGGCCTGATATCGACCCTATCTTCCCCGGCGATCAGCGAATCTCCCACGCGGATCTGGTCAGGAGCTAAAATATAGCGGCGCTCGCCGTCGGCATAACAGAGCAGCGCGATGCGAGCGGAGCGGTTCGGATCATACTCGATCGCCTCCACCCTCGCGGGAATGCCCGGCTTATCGCGCTTAAAATCGATGGTCCGGTAAAGACGCTTGTGGCCTCCGCCGCGGTGGTCGCTCGTGATCCGGCCAGCGTTGTTTCGCCCGCCGCTGCGCTTCAGAGCAACCACCAAACCCTTTTCCGGTTCGGTCTTGGTGATCTCCTCAAAGCCGAGCCCGGTCCGAAACCGGATTCCCGCAGAGGTGGGTCGATAACTCTTTATAGCCATATTTCGAATCTCTTCATAGGGAGCCGCTCAAGCCGTTTATCGTTCAAATCGTTAACGCATGGAACGGCTCTGCCTTGCATCGCCAACGATTAGGCGCCGCCGAAAAAGTCGATTTTATCGCCCTCTTTGAGCGTCACATAGGCTTTTTTCCACTCGGGCAAACGCCCTGCGTTCCTGCCCACTCGACGGACCTTCCCGAGACAGCGCATCACCCTGACCTTGAGGACCTTCACCTTAAAGAGCGCTTCCACCGCCTTTTTCACCTCGATCTTGTTTGCGTCGGGCCGAACCTTAAAAAGCACCTGATTGGCCTTCTCGCCGAGCAGGGAGCCCTTTTCGGTGATCATCGGCGCCTGAATGATGTCGTGGGGGTCACTCATGTCGGCAGCCTCTCTTCGAGAACCCGCACGGACGCCTCGGTCAAAATGAGGTGCTCGTAGCGCAACAAATCGTAGACGTTGAGTCCCTCGACCCGGAGCACCTTCACCCCGGGAAGATTCCGCGTCGACCGCTCAATCTTTTCATCCGGCTGGGGGATCACGAGCAGGGCACTCTTGACCTGAAGACCCTCAAGCAGCTTGCGCATGAGCTTGGTCTTGGGCTCCTCGATCTCCAGCTTCTCTAGGACGATGATCTTTCCATCCTGCTTCTTGAGACTCAAGGCCGAGAGCAGCGCTTCCCGCCGCGCCCGTTTGGGGAGCCGGTAGGAATAGTCTTTCGGCAGCGGTCCAAAGATCGTCCCGCCTCCAACCCAGACCGGCGACCGGATGCTCCCGGCGCGCGCCCTTCCCGTCCCCTTCTGCCGCCAAGGCTTTTTCCCTCCGCCCCGAACGAGGCCGCGGGTTTTGGTCGAGGCCGTGCCCGCACGGCGGCTGCTCATCTGCATGTTGACCACTTGCTGGAGCAGATAAGGGCGAGTCTTTACCCCGAAGATTTCCTCCTTCAACTCAGGATGGATCACCCGAGCTTCCATCTACTTTCTCTCCTTCGCCGCGCGCCGGACCAAAACGATACCCCGTTTGGGACCGGGGACGGACCCTTTGACCAGCAGCAAATGAGTCTCGGGTCGAACGTCGACGACCTCAAGGTTCTGGACTGAAACCTTTTCGTTCCCCCAATGGCCCGCCATCCTCTTTCCCTTGAAAACGCGCCCTGGGAACGACCGGTTGCCGATCGATCCACCGTGGCGAAAATATTCATGCGTGCCGTGAGAAGCAGGAAAACCGCCAAACCCCCATCGCTTGATCACGCCAGTAAAACCTCTTCCCTTCGATGTCCCGGCGACATCGATCCGATCGCCAGTCTTAAACAGGTCAGAGACCTTGATCTCCTGCCCCAATTCAAACTGAGACACCTTATCCGATCGAAACTCGCGCAGAACCTGAAAGGCGCCTTTGCCTGCCTTGAGCATATGCCCCTGCTGAGGCTTATTGACTCTCTGACCCTTCTTGCTGCCGAATCCAAGTTGCACGGCGTCATAGCCGTCCCGCGCTGCTTCCTTCTTTTGCACGACGACGCACGGGCCCGTCTCAATGACTGTAACGGGAACCACGCTTCCATCGGGCGCGAAGACCTGCGTCGTCCCGATTTTCTTTCCTATGAGTCCGTTCATAAGAATGAATCTCAAATTTCAAAACTCATATCTCAAATCAAATCTGCCATGTGAGATCTGAAATCTGAGATCGCTACTGGAGCTTGATCTCCACATCCACACCGGCCGCAAGATCCAGCTTGCCCAAGGCGTCGATCGTCTGCTGGGTCGGTTCCAGGATATCCAGCAAACGCTTATGGGTCCGAATTTCAAATTGCTCTCTGGACTTCTTGTCGACATGCGGGGAACGGTTCACGGTAAAGCGCTCAATCCGCGTTGGCAGAGGGATGGGTCCCGCCACCCTTCCCCCGGTCCGCTTAACTGTCTCCACGATCTCCCCGACCGACTGGTCCAAGACCCGGTGATCATACGCCTTTAAGCGAATACGAATCTTCTCGTTCATACGGCACTCAAGATTCTATAACCCAACAGCCTTGGCGCTGATCTCCTCGGAGATGGGCGCCGGCACGGGCTCGTAATGCGAGAACTGCATGGTGTAGGTAGCCCTTCCCTGGGTCATCGACCGCAGGTCGGTGGCATACCCGAACATCTCGGCCAGGGGTACACGCGCCTCGATGACCTGCGCAGCGGGCCGTGAATCCATGCCGAGGACCTTGCCGCGCCGCGAGCTGATGTCTCCGATCACCTCGCCCATGAATTCCTCCGGCACCACCACTTCCACGGCCATGATCGGCTCCAGAAGTACGGGGCGCGCCTTGCCCACCGCCTCCTTATAAGCCAACGAGCCGGCAATCTTGAAAGCGATCTCGGAGGAGTCGACCTCGTGGTAGCTTCCATCGAGCAGAGTTACCTTGACATCCACCATGGGATAGCCGGCCAACGGGCCACTCTCCAGCGCCTCCTCGACCCCGTCTTCGACCGCCGGGATATACTCCCGCGGGATCGCGCCCCCCTTGACGGCGTCGACGAACTCAAAACCAGCGCCCGCTGGCTGCGGCTCCACCTTGAGATAGACATGACCGTATTGGCCGCGGCCTCCGGTTTGGCGGATGAACTTCCCCTCATGCTCCACCGCGCGGCGGATGGTCTCCTTATAGGCGACCTGAGGCTTACCAACGTTAGCCCCTACGTTGAATTCCCTCAAGAGGCGGTCCACGATTATTTCCAGGTGCAGCTCCCCCATCCCCGAGATGATCGTTTGACCCGTTTCCTCGTCGGTGCGCACCCGGAAAGAGGGATCTTCGACGGTCAGCTTTTGCAGGGAAAGCCCGAGTTTTTCCTGATCGGCCTTGCTCTTCGGCTCGATGGCGATCGAAATCACGGGCTCGGGAAACTCGATAGACTCGAGCAGCACTGGGTGGGTCTCCTCGCACAAGGTGTCTCCCGTCGAGGCGTTCCTCAACCCCACGGCTGCGGCGATGTCACCGGCATAGACCTCCTTGATCTCCTCCCGTTTGTTGGCGTGCATTTTCAGCAGCCGACCGATGCGCTCCCTTTTCCCTTTGCTCGAGTTATAAATACTGGAGCCCGAGAACAGGGCCCCAGAGTAAACCCGGAAAAACGTGAGCGTTCCCACGAAAGGATCAGTCATGATCTTAAAGGCCAAGGCGGAAAAGGGGGCGTCATCTCGTGGCGCCCGCTCCTCGTCCTTCTGCGAAACCGGATGCTTGCCCTTAACCGGAGGAACATCGAGGGGCGAGGGAAGATAGTCGAGGACAGCATCCAGCAGAAGTTGGACCCCCTTGTTCCTGAAGGCGGCACCACACAATACCGGGACCAATTTGAGATCGAGGCCGGCTTTACGAATGGCCCTGCGGAGCTCCTCCGCGGGAATCTCTCGCCCTTCCAGATACTGCTCCATGATCGACTCGTCGCAATCCGCCAGTTTCTCCAGTAGCTTCTCCCGGTGCTCCTGTGCCAAACCCCTCAGATCCTCGGGGATCGGCTCGATGCGGTACTTCGCCCCGGGGCTCTCCTCGTCCCACAAGACCGCCTCCATCTGCACGAGATCGACGATTCCTTTGAAGTGGTCCTCGGCTCCGATGGGGAGTTGGATGGGAAGCGGGTGAGCGCCCAGGCGATCCTGAATCATCCGCACGACCCGGAAAAAATCGGCGCCGACACGATCCATCTTGTTGACGAACGCGATGCGGGGAACGCGGTACTTGTCCGCCTGGCGCCACACCGTCTCAGTCTGCGGCTCCACCCCGCCGACAGAGCAGAAGACCGCGATCGCCCCGTCAAGGACCCTCAGGGAACGTTCGACTTCGACCGTGAAGTCCACGTGCCCGGGCGTGTCGATGATGTTGATCCGGTGATCGCGCCAAAAGCAGGTCGTCGCCGCTGAGGTGATCGTGATACCCCGCTCCTGCTCCTGCACCATCCAGTCCATGGTCGCGGTTCCCTCATCGACCTCGCCGATCTTGTAGGTAATGCCCGTGTAGTAGAGGATCCGCTCGGTCGTCGTGGTTTTGCCCGCATCAATGTGGGCCATGATGCCAATGTTGCGGGTCTTATCTAACGTGACAATCCTTGCCATTTTCCCTCGTAACCGGGAAAAAAAGGAGGCGGTCATACCGCCTCCTTCAATCAGCTGTGAACTCCTTGAGCCGAACTACCAACGGTAGTGGGCAAAGGCCCGGTTGGCTTCGGCCATCCGATGCGTATCTTCCTTCTTCTTGATCGCGCCCCCCCGACTGTTAGCGGCATCGATCAGTTCTGCGGCCAGTTTCTCCTCCATTGATTTGCCCTCGCGCAGCCGCGCCGCCTGGACGAGCCAGCGCATGCCCAGCGACAGGCGTCGCTGCGGCCGGACCTCGATGGGAACCTGATAGGTTGCGCCTCCCACACGCCGGGACCGCACCTCCAGGACGGGCTTGGCGTTGTCCACGGCCCGCTTAAAGAGCCCCAGGGAATCTTCCTTGGTCCTCGCGGCCATGAGATCCAGGGAGCTGTATAGGGTCTTTTCGGCCACGCTCTTCTTGCCTCGTGTCATGATCGTGTTGATAAACTTAGTCACGAGCTTATCCCCGTATTTGGGATCCGGCAAAACCTCTCTCTTCTTTACTTCTCCTTTGCGTGGCATATCGCCCTACTTTGGTTTTTTAGCCCCGTACTTGGAGCGGCTCTGCCGTCGCTCCTGCACCCCGATCGAATCCAGGGTGCCGCGGATGATGTGATAGCGGACCCCAGGCAGATCCTTCACGCGACCGCCGCGGATCAACACCACCGAGTGCTCCTGCAAGTTATGGCCCACGCCGGGAATGTAGGACGTCACCTCGATCCCGTTGGTCAGGCGGACTCGGGCTACCTTGCGCAGCGCCGAGTTGGGCTTTTTCGGCGTCGTCGTATACACGCGGGTACAAACCCCTCGCTTCTGAGGGCATCCCTCCAGCGCCGGAGCGGTAAACTTTCGCCGCTGCTTTTCCCGACTGTGGCGAACCAGCTGATTAATCGTCGGCATATAGTCTACCGGGTGCTTGAAAAAACGGATTTCCTCGTCACAAGTAAAATTCCTACAAAAGCTTGTAACTTAACAAACAAAACACACCTTGTCAAAGCCCTACCCTTCCGCCGCTTGGGGAACCTCCAATTCCTCCGCTCCAGGCTCCTCCACCTCCAGCTCCACCTTGGAATATCGGGCCAGTCCCGTGCCGGCAGGGATCAGCCGGCCCATGATGATGTTTTCTTTGAGACCCCTCAGGACGTCGACCTTGCCCTGAATGCCCGCCTCGGTCAAAACCTTGGTCGTCTCCTGGAAGGAGGCCGCCGAGATGAAGCTCTCGGTGGAGAGCGAAGCCTTGGTGATGCCCAAGAGGAGGGGTTCGGCCACGGCCGGCTTGGCGCCCTGGGCAATTACCCTCTGGTTCTCTTCTTCGAAGCGCCACTTTTCGACCTGGTCGCCGACCAGAAAATCGCTACCGCCGACCTCTTTGATTCTCACTCGGCGCAGCATCTGGCGCACGATCACTTCGATGTGCTTGTCGTTGATCCGCACCCCCTGCAGCCGATAAATCTCCTGCACCTCGTCGACGAGGTACTTCGCCAAAGCCTTCTCTCCCAAGATGTTCAGGATGTCATGCGGATTAGATGAACCATCCATCAAGGCTTCCCCAGCTTTGACGCGATCGCCCTCGTGGACGCTGATATGCTTGCCCTTGGGAATCAGGTACTCACGCGGCTCACCCACTTCCGGGGTGATCACCACCTTTCGCTTGCCCTTCGTATCCTTGCCAAACGAGACCACGCCATCGATCTCGCTGATGACCGCAAACTCCTTCGGCTTACGGGCCTCGAACAGCTCCGCCACCCGGGGTAACCCACCTGTGATGTCCTTGGTCTTGGTTGTCTCGCGGGGAATTTTTGCGAGGGCATCACCCGGATAGACCGATTGCCCCTCCTGCACGTTGATATGGGCGCCGACCGGCAGGAGATACCGCGCCTCGGCGGTCGGCGAGAGACGGGCGGTCTGCCCCTTCTCATCCTTGATCGAGATGCGGGGCCGCTTCTCCAGGTCCTTAAAGTCAATGATGACTTTCGTCGAAAGGCCGGTGCGCTCGTCCACCCGCTCCTCCATCGTAATCCCTTCGACCATATCGCCGAACTTGACCCCTCCGCCGACCTCGGTGAGGATGGGGATGGTATAGGGATCCCATTCCGCCAAAAGCTCGCCGCCTTTGATCCTCGCGCCACCTTTCTTCTTCAGCTTGGCACCGTAGACCACGGGGTAGCGCTCTCTTTCCCTCTCTCTGCCTTTGTCCCCGCCCTCCGGGTAATCCACAATGGCGACCTCGCCGTTGCGGTTCATCACCACCAGGTCGCCATCCTTATTGATGACCGTACTCACATTAACGAACTTGAGAAAGCCGTCGTTGCGGGCCTCCAGAGTGGTTTGCTCCGCCCGTCGACTGGCCGTACCGCCGATGTGGAAGGTCCGCATCGTGAGCTGGGTCCCCGGCTCGCCGATCGATTGGGCCGCGATTACACCGATCGCCTCACCGTGGTTGACCATGTGCCCGCGCGCGAGGTCGCGCCCGTAGCACATAACGCAAACACCGCGCTTAGACTGGCAGGTGAGCACGGAGCGAATCTTGATCCTCTCCAAGCCCGCATCCTCGATGCGCTGGACCAGCTCCTCGTCGATTTCCTGATTCGCACGCGCGATCACCTCGCCGCTGAACGGGTCTTTGATGTCTTCCAGGGCCCCCCGGCCGAGCACGCGGTCTCCCAACGGCTCAATGATCTCGCCTCCTTCCATGAGCGGCGTCATCTCGATCCCGTCGAGCGTGCCGCAGTTATCCTCCGAAATCACGGAATCCTGCGCGACGTCCACGAGCCGGCGAGTGAGGTAGCCCGAGTTCGCCGTCTTGAGGGCCGTATCCGCCAGTCCCTTACGAGCCCCGTGGGTCGAGATAAAGTACTGCAACACGGTCAGGCCCTCGCGGAAGTTGGCGGTGATCGGCGTTTCGATGATCTCCCCGGAGGGCTTGGCCATAAGGCCGCGCATCCCGGCGAGCTGGCGGATCTGCTGTGCGCTACCCCTAGCGCCGGAATCGGCCATCATGAAGATCGGATTGAAGCTCGGAACCGTGACCTTGTGTCCCTTCTCATCCGTCATTGTCTCGGTTCCCAGATCGCGTAGCATCTCATCGGCGATTCGGTCGGTCACCTCAGCCCAGATGTCGACGACTTTATTGTAGCGTTCCCCGTCCGTGATCAGACCGTTCTTGTACTGCTCTTCGATCTCGCGCACATCCTCGTACGCCTTCTTGAGCAGCTTCTCTTTGCTCGAGGGGATCATCATGTCCTTGATCGCAATGGATATGCCTGCCTTGGTCGCATACTCGAAACCGATGTCCTTGAGCTTGTCGGCGAGAATGACCGTCGCCTTGTTCCCCGCCAGGCGGTAACAGATATCGATGAGGTTCGCGAGCTCTTTCTTTTTGAGGACTCGGTTGATCTCCCCGAAGGGGAGCTCGGGCGGAACCACTTCGTAGACGAGAACTCGGCCCGCCGTCGTCTCCACCCGCTCACCGTCGATGCGAACGGTGATCGCCGCCTGAAGTTCGACCTCGCCTTGATCGTAGGCGACACGCACTTCTTGTGGATTGGCAAACACCCAACCCGTCCCTTTCGCGCTGGGACGCTCGCGCGTCATGTAGTAGAGCCCGAGAACGATATCCTGCGTGGGCACGATGATCGGCTTGCCGTTGGCCGGCGAGAGGATGTTATTGGTCGACATCATCAGAGCGCGCGCCTCGACCTGGGCCTCCAAGGAGAGCGGGATGTGGACGGCCATCTGGTCACCGTCGAAGTCCGCGTTGTAGGCAGCGCACACCAGCGGATGGAGCTGGATCGCCTTGCCCTCAATAAGGATCGGTTCGAAGGCTTGGATCCCGAGCCGGTGCAGGGTCGGCGCACGGTTGAGCAATATGGGATGTTCACGAATCACCTCGTCGAGGATATCCCAAACCTCCGGCCGCTCCTTCTCCACCAGCTTTTTGGCACTTTTGATCGTGGTGACGTAACCCCTCTCTTCCAGCTTGTTGTAGATAAATGGCTTGAACAGCTCCAAGGCCATTTTTTTTGGCAGCCCGCACTGATGCAAGCGGAGCTCCGGACCGACCACGATCACCGAGCGCCCCGAGTAATCGACTCTCTTTCCGAGCAGGTTCTGGCGAAAGCGTCCGGTCTTGCCCTTCAGCATGTCGCTCAAGGACTTGAGCGGGCGGCGGTTCTGCCCCGTGATCGCTCTTCCTCGGCGCCCGTTGTCAAATAGGGCATCCACTGCCTCCTGCAGCATTCGTTTCTCGTTGCGGATGATCATATCCGGAGCGTTGAGCTCCATGAGCCGTTTGAGCCGATTATTGCGGTTGATTACCCGACGATAGAGATCGTTGAGATCCGAAGTAGCGAACCGACCCCCGTCCAAAGGCACGAGCGGGCGCAGGTCCGGAGGAATCACCGGGATCACCTCGAGGACCATCCACTCGGGACGGTTGCCTGAATTTTTGAACGCGTTAACAACTTTCAGCCGCTTCGCCACCTTCTTGCGCCGCACCTCAGAGTTGACCTCTCGCATCTCTTGGCGCAGCTCCTCCGAGAGCTTGGCGACGTCGACGGCCTTCAGAAGCTTGCGGATCGCCTCGGCCCCCATCTGAGCGGTAAAGGTGGACCCATGCTCTTCCAGGGCCTTACGGTAGCGGGCCTCCGTCAGGAGCTCCTTGTAATGGAGCGGCGTCGAACCCGCATCCGTGACGACATAACTCTCAAAATAGAGGATTTTCTCGATGTCCTTGAGCGACATATCGAGCAGGGCGCCGATGCGGCTGGGAAGGCTCTTCAAAAACCAGATGTGAACCACGGGGCTCGCCAGCTCGATATGCCCCATCCGCTCCCGGCGAACTTTCGATTGGATCACCTCCACCCCGCACTTCTCGCACACCACGCCCCGATGGCGCATCCTTTTGTATTTGCCGCAGTTACATTCGTAGTCCTTGGTGGGGCCAAAGATCTTGGCGCAAAACAGCCCGTCACGCTCCGGTTTGAAGGTCCGATAATTGATCGTTTCGGGCTTTTTGACCTCGCCGTGAGACCAGGAACGAATCTTTTCCGGCGACGCGAGCGAAATGCGAATGGCGTTGAAGCTTATTGGATTCTTGGGTTTTTCAAAGAGATTGAATAGATCTTCCATCAGTTCCACCTCTACAATTCAGAATTCAGCCTGCGATCCCGACTCCTCGACCGCGACTGCTCCGTTCAGCTTTTCTCCTCCAACAGTTCCACATCCAGCCCGAGGCTCTGTAACTCCTTGATCATCACGTTGAAAGATTCCGGCAACCCCGGCTCCAGCAGGTTTTCTCCCTTCACGATCGCCTCGTACATACGCGTCCGCCCGATGACGTCGTCCGATTTCACCGTGAGCATCTCCTGGAGCGTAAAAGCCGCCCCGTAGGCCTCCAGCGCCCAGACCTCCATCTCCCCCAGGCGCTGCCCACCGAACTGGGCCTTGCCGCCGAGCGGCTGCTGCGTGACGAGCGAATAGGGTCCGGTGGAACGGGCGTGGATCTTATCGTCCACGAGGTGATGCAGCTTCATGATGTACATAACCCCGACGGTCACCTTCTCATCGAACGGCACTCCCGATCGGCCATCGTGAAGGGTCACCTGCCCCGTCACGGGAAGCCCGGCCTTTCTCAGCAGGTTGAAGGTCTCCTCCTGCGTCGCGCCGTCAAAGACCGGCGAAGCTAGATGCACCCCGCTGCGATACTTTTCGGCCAGCCTCAACAAGTCCGGGTCCTTGACGCCGTCGACGAACTCATTGATGTCACGCGAGGCCAGACACTCCTTGAGCCGGTGGCGAATGGCATCCATATCCGGCCGGCCGTTGTGAAGCTGCTCGCCGATCTGCTGGCCCAGACTGCGCGCCGCCCAGCCCAAATGGGCCTCGAGGATCTGTCCCACGTTCATCCGCGAGGGGACTCCCAAAGGATTGAGCACGATGTCCACGGGGGTCCCATCCTCCAGATAGGGCATGTCCTCTTCCGGCAGAATACGGGAGATGACGCCCTTGTTTCCGTGCCTCCCCGCCATCTTGTCGCCGACCTGGAGTTTACGCTTGATCGCGACAAAGACCTTCACCATCTTGATCACTCCAGGCGGCAATTCGTCTCCGCTCTTGAGCTTGTTCATCTTGTCCTGGAAGACCAGCTTGATCAGATCGATCTGCTCCGTGGTGCTCTCCACGATCCGCTTGAGCTCCGCGTCCACGGCTTCATTATCGACCCGGATCTCTCCCCAATAGGCCATGGGGATCTGCTCGAGATCCTCTTCGGTGATCTCCTTGCCCTTGTTGAGAAGCACCTTGCGGTTGTCATCGCTCACCCGTGCGGCCGCGCGCCGGCCCACGAAGAGTTTTTTCAGCCGCTTGAGGGTTCCCTCCTGGATGATGCGGACCTCCTCTTGCTGATCCTTCTTGAGGCGCGCGATCTCCTCGTCCTCGATGACCCGACTCCTCTCGTCCTTGGTCAGTCCCTTGCGCGAGAAGATCCGCACATTGATGACGGTCCCCTCGACTCCCGGAGGCACCCTGAGCGAGGTGTCCCGAACCTCCCCTGCCTTCTCTCCGAAAATAGCTCTGAGAAGCTTTTCTTCGGGAGAGAGCTGGGTTTCTCCCTTCGGGGTGATCTTGCCCACCAGGATATCTCCGGGCTTGACCTCCGCCCCGATGCGGATGATGCCGCTCTCATCCAGTTCCGCCAACGCCTCGTCGCCGACGTTGGGAATATCCCGAGTGATCTCCTCTGGACCGAGCTTGGTGTCGCGCGAGACGCACTCGAACTCCTCTATGTGGATGGAGGTGTAGATATCCTCCTTGACCACACGCTCGCTGATCAGAATTGAATCTTCGAAGTTGTATCCGCCCCAGGGCATGAAGGCGACCAAGACATTACGACCCAGCGCCAGCTCGCCCATCTCCGTTGAGGGCCCATCGGCGATGACGTCTCCGGCCTTGACGTGATCCCCCACGACCACGATCGGCCTCTGGTTGATGCAGGTATTCTGATTAGAGCGCTGGTATTTGACCAGGTTGTAGATATCCACCCCTGTATCCCGGGATCCGGAGGGGCGATCGGCCTTGACCACAATGCGCGTCGAGTCCTCGCTCTCCACCACCCCATCCCGCACCGCCACGACCGTTACGCCAGAATCCCGCGCCACCACCTTCTCCATCCCGGTGCCGACCAAAGGCGCCTCGGTGCGCAGCAGGGGAACAGCCTGGCGCTGCATGTTCGAACCCATGAGCGCGCGGTTGGCATCATCGTTTTCCAGAAAGGGGATGAGCGAGGCCGCCACGCTCACCAGCTGGTTGGGCGAGACGTCCATGAAGTCGACCTCGTCCGGCCGGCCCATGATGAATTCTCCCCCCTTACGGGCCGAGACGAGATCGACCGTAAAGTAGCCCCGGCTGTCGAGCGGCGCGTTGGCTTGAGCGATGACATGATCCTCCTCCTCCAAGGCAGAGAGATAACGGATCCGATCTGTCACCCGCCCGCTTTCGACTTCGCGATAGGGGGTCTCGATAAAACCGAACTCGTTCACTCTGGCGTAAGTGGTCAGAGAGGCGATCAACCCAATGTTGGGGCCTTCCGGGGTCTCGATCGGGCACACTCTGCCGTAGTGGGTCGGATGGACGTCGCGCACCTCAAAGCCAGCGCGCTCGCGCGTGAGGCCGCCGGGACCGAGCGCCGATAGCCGGCGCTTGTGGGTAATCTCGGAAAGCGGGTTGGTCTGATCCATGAACTGGGAGAGCTGGCTGGAGCCGAAAAACTCCTTCAGAGCCGCCGAGACCGGCTTGTAGTTGATCAGTTCCTGCGGCATCAGGGTCTCGATGTCCTGTAGGCTCATCTTTTCCTTGATGGCTCGCTCCATCCTGACGAGCCCGACGCGAAAATGATTCTCGACGAGCTCCCCGACGGGTCGGACCCGCCGATTACCGAGATGGTCAATGTCATCCACCGAACCAATGCCGTTTCTGAGCTCCATCAGGTAACGGACCACCTCTAAAATATCTTCCTTGCGCAGCGTCCCCTGCTCCAGGGGCATATTGACTTTAAGCCGGTGATTCAATTTCAGCCGTCCCACCTTGGAGAGATCATAGCGGTCGGCGTTGAAAAAGAGGTTGTTGAAAAAGGTGGTGGCGGACTCCAACGTGGGGGGATCGCCCGGCCTGAGCCTGCGGTAGATCTCCACAAGGGCCTCCTGGGGCGAGCGAATTCTGTCCTGGAGTAAGGTGTTGCGCAGGAACGGGCCCACGCGGGACTCCTCAATGAAGAGCAACTGGATTTCTGTGATGCCCTTTTCCCGGATCAGGTCCAGACGCTCTTGCGTGATCTCCTGGTTGCACTCCACCAGGACCTGACTGCTCCTCGGGTCCACGATATCGCGGGCGGAGACGCGGCCGAGCAGGTCCTCCCAGGCGATCGGCACGTGCTTGATCCGGGCCTGCTCCATCTGGCGGATGAGCGGCCGGGTCAGCTTTTTTCCCTCCTTGACGATGAGCTCGTCGCTCTTGGGATCGCGCACGTCGGAGCCGGCCTTGATTCCAATCAGTTGTTCGGGGTTGAAACCCAGCATGGGCTTGCGCCCGTCGAACACGATCGTATCGGTCTTGTAGTAGTAGTTGAGCAGATCCTCCGTGGTCATCCCGAGAGCCCTCAGCAATGCGGTGGCATGGAACTTGCGCCGTCGATCGATGCGCACGTAGAGGATATCTCGGGGATCGAACTCAAAATCGAGCCAGGAGCCCCGGTAGGGGATGACGCGGGCGGAGTAAAGCAGCTTGCCGCTCGCGTGGGTCTTGCCTTTGTCGTGCTCGAAGAAAGCGCCGGGCGAGCGGTGGAGCTGGCTCACGATGACGCGTTCCGTCCCGTTGATCATAAAGGTCCCATTTTTTGTCATCAAGGGGACCTCCCCGAAATAGACCTCCTGCTCCTTGACGTTTTTGATGCTGCGGCTGCCGCTCTGGGGATCGACGTCCCAGAGGATGAGCTGCACGGTGACCTTCAGGGGGGCGGCAAAGGTCATGCCCCGCTGATGACACTCCTCCACGTCGTATTTCGGCTCTCCGAGCTTGTAGCTCACAAACTCCAGAGAGGCCGTTTCGTTGAAATCTTTGATGGGGAAAACAGACCGAAAGACGCCATGGAGCCCCCCGTTCTGGCGCTGGTCGGCGGGGACATCTTTCTGCAAAAAGAGGTCGTAAGAGTTTTTCTGGATCTCGATCAGATAGGGAAGATCAATGATCTTTTTGATTCGGCCGAAATTACGGCGGAATCTCAGATTGTTAGCCACTTGGAATGCCATGTTATCTCCTCTTCCCGTTGCGTTGATCGCCTCCACGGCGTCGCTTTAAGCGCCGTCAGAGACTCATTGGCCGCAACGGTTCATGACCCGTTTACTTGATCTCGACCTTGCCTCCGACCTCCTCGATTTTTTTCTTGATCGTCTCCGCCTCAGCCTTAGAAACACCTTCTTTGAGCGGCTTCGGGGCCCCATCGACCAGATCCTTCGCCTCTTTCAAGCCCAGACCGGTGAGCTCTCGAACCACCTTGATGACCTGAATTTTCTTCTCTCCGACCTCGGCGAGGACCACGTTGAATTCGGTCTTCTCCTCCTGAGCGGCGGCTGGCCCGGCTTGCGCGGCGGCGATGGCCACCGGCGCTGCAGCACTCACCCCTAGCTCCTCCTCCAACTCCTTAACCAGCGCGGCCGCGTCCATCAGGGTCATGTTCTTGATATAGTCCTTGACCTGTTCTCGTGTCGTTTCTGCCATGGATTATCCCCTTTCTTTGAATTTCCCAACTACAATTGCCAAATTAAGCTTCCGACTTCCCTTTACGCAGAGTCTCCAGCAGCCTGACTACCCTCGCCCCAGGTTCCTGGATGAGCCGAAGCAGTTGCACTGCGGGGGCTTGCAGGAGAGCAAGCAGCTTCGCCTGCAGCCCCGCACGGCTGAGCATCTGGGCAAGGACCTTGACCTTGGCCTGGTCCATGTACTCTCCGTCCAGCACGCCTCCCTTAATCGCAAGCTTGTCGTTTTCATTAATAAATTTGACCAGCGCTTTCGAGAGCGTCACGGGATCTTCGTAGGCGAAGACCCACCCATTGGGCCCCTCCAGTAGAGAATCCAGCGAGCCATAGGCGGTGTCCTTTAGCGCGCGGCGCGCCAAGGTATTCTTGATCACCTGGTATTCTCCCGCGGCCTCACGGATCTGCCGGCGCAGACGCGTCATCTGCGCAACCGTCAGGCCCCGGTAATCCGTCACGATCGCCATCTTGGCGGCCCTTAGCTTCTCCTGGACCTCAGCAATTCTCTTGGTCTTCTCTTCGCGAATCAAACTCGCCGTCGCTAACTCTGCCATTGCGCTCTCCACTCAGATCGGTCAATCCACTCCTGCCGCGGACTCCTGGCGCCTTCTTTACGCCGCCATCGTGCGGACCTGGGCCAAATCGATCTTGACGCCCGGCCCCATCGTGGTGCAGAGCGTCACTCCCTCAACGTAATTGCCCTTGGCCGAGGCGGGCTTCGCCCGCAGGATCGCGCTCAAGACCACCTTGGCATTGTCCGCGAGTTTTTCCGCCCCGAAGGCGATCCTTCCGATCGCCACGTGGACAATCCCTGCCTTATCGACCCTGAACTCAAGCTTTCCCGCCTTAATCTCTTTTACCGCCTTACCGATATCCATCGTGACCGTGCCGGTCTTAGGGTTGGGCATCAATCCCCGTGGGCCCAGGATCTTACCGATCCTGCCGACCGCGCCCATCATGTCCGGGGTGGCGACCGTCTTGTCGAATTCGAGCCAGCCCTCGCTGATTTTTTTGATCAGCTCCTCGGCTCCGATGTAGTCCGCGCCGGCCTCCTGCGCCTCTCGCTCCTTTTCCCCTTTGGCGAAGGCCAAAACCCGCACCGGCTTGCCCTTCCCATGGGGGAGGACGACGGTCCCGCGCACGTTCTGATCCGCCTGCCTGGGGTCGACACCCAATCGGATCGCCATCTCCACGGTCTCATCGAACTTCGCCCGCGCGGTCTCGTGCACCAGGCGAATCCCCTCTTCCAGCGTATACCTGTGGTTGCGATCGATCTTGGCCAAAGCCGCACGATAAGACTTGCCTTTGCCGCTCATAGGTCCCTCACCTAATCTTCGATTTCCAAGCCGAGGCTGCGTGCGGTTCCCGCCACTGTCTTTTCCGCCGCAGTCAAATCACTTGCGGTTAAATCCCTCATTTTGAGCTGGGCAATCTCGCGCACCTGGGCTCGGGTTACCTTCCCCACCTTGACTTTGCTGGGCTCAGCCGATCCCTTCTCAATCCCGGCAGCCTTTTTAAGCAGAACGGAGGCAGGAGGAGTCTTGGTCACAAAGGTGAAGGAACGATCCGCGTAGACCGTCACGATCACCGGAATAATCATCCCTTGCTGCGATTGGGTTGCCGCATTAAAGGCTTTGCAGAACTCCATGATGTTGACCCCACGCTGCCCCAGGGCGGGACCTACCGGAGGGCTCGGATTCGCTTGGCCCGCCGGAATCTGAAGCTTGACCTCACCGATAACCTTCTTAGCCATAAATTACACTGTTTAAGTCGTTTAAGAGGTTCAAATCGTTGAACGGATTGAATGGTTTGAACTTTAGTTTATTAGTTCCTTTCTACCTGAACAAAATCCAGTTCCACAGGGGTGGCACGGCCAAAGATGCTGATCAACACCCTGAGTTTCCCCTTCTCAGGCCGCACCTCCTCGACAACCCCATTAAAATCAACAAAAGGCCCATCCACAACCTTCACGCTCTCCCCCGCGGAGAAAAGCATCCGGGGCTTGGGCTTGATCGCCCCCTCTTCGATCTGCTGCGTGATGGTCTTGATTTCCTCCTCGCTCACCGAAGGCGGTTGGGTGGTTCCGCCGACAAACCCGGTAACCTTCGGAGTGCCCTTGACGATGTGCCAGGTCTCGTCATCGAGCTCCATCTGCACCAGAATGTAACCCGGGAAGAACTTCCTCGAGGAGGTCTTCTTCTTCCCCTTGACCAACTCCACCACCTTTTCCATCGGGACCAAGATTTCGCCGAACAACTCTTGTTTGCCCAGGGTCTTGATCCGCTCCTCCAAGGCCGTCTTCACCTTGTGTTCATAACCCGAAAACGTATGCACTACGTACCAATTCTTCTTCGCCATACTGGAGAACCTGAATGAGGCTAACGAATGATGGCCTGAATCGCGCGCGTCAGGCCGAAATCTACCAGCGCCAAGAACAGACCGATGATCAGAACCACGATGATGACGACCGAAGTCGCCGCATAGGTCTCCTTTCGAGAGGGCCAATGAACCTTTTTCAGCTCCTGCCAGGCCTCTTTAAAGAACTCGATCGCGTGCTGAAGGGTTGCCCGAACCTTCTTTAACCATTCTCCCATGAGGATGCCGAACGCAGTGCGGTGGCGGGTCAGGCAGGATTCGAACCTGCAACCACCGGATTTGGAGTCCGGTGCTCTATCCAGTTGGAGCTACTGACCCCAAGATCTCCTTTTTTATAACTTGACCTCTCGGTGCAGGGTGTGGGTCCGGCAGAAGGGACAAAATTTCTTCAAGGCTAGCTTGTCTGTAGTCCTCTTTCTGTTCTTGGTCGTCGTATAGTTCTTCCGCTTACACTGATCACAGGCAAACCCTATGAGTTCCCGCATGGCTTGTCCCCCAGATTCCCGCTATTGAATAATCTTCGTAACCACCCCTGCCCCAACCGTCCGGCCGCCCTCCCGGATGGCGAACCTTACCCCTTCTTCCATGGCGATCGGGGTGATCAGCGAAATTTCTATGGTCACGTTGTCGCCGGGCATGACCATCTCGGTCCCTTCGGGCAGTTTCACCACGCCGGTCACATCCGTTGTGCGAAAATAAAATTGCGGACGGTACCCGTTAAAGAAGGGGGTATGCCTACCACCCTCCTCCTTGGTCAGCACATAGGCCTCGGCGTTGCATTGCGTGTGGGGGGTAATGCTCCCCGGCTTGGCGAGGACTTGGCCCCTTTCTACTTCTTCTCGCTTGGTCCCCCTGAGCAGGACCCCGATGTTGTCTCCGGCGCGCCCCTCGTCCAGAAGCTTGCGGAACATCTCCACGCCGGTCGCGACGGTCTTCTGGGTCGCCTTGAAGCCCACGATCTCCACCTCCTCGCCCACCTTGACAATGCCGCGCTCGACCCTCCCCGTCACCACGGTACCGCGACCACTGATGGTAAACACATCCTCCACAGGCATGAGGAAGGGCTTATCCACGTCGCGCACAGGCTCCTTAATATAGCTATCTACCGCCGCCATCAGCTTCAAAATAGGGCCGCAGTGGGGACAATCGTCCTTGGCACAGCCGCACTCCAAAGCTTTGACGGCGCTACCGATGACCACTGGCACGTCATCGCCCGGAAACTGATATTTCGAAAGCAGCTCTCTGACCTCAAGCTCGACCAATTCCAACAGCTCTTTGTCGTCCACCATGTCGGCTTTATTGAGAAAGACCACCATCGCAGGGACACCCACCTGCCGCGCCAGCAGGATATGCTCGCGGGTCTGAGGCATGGGGCCATCCGCCGCCGAGACCACCAAGATGGCGCCGTCCATCTGCGCCGCACCGGTGATCATGTTTTTGACATAGTCAGCGTGGCCCGGACAATCGACATGGGCGTAATGGCGATTCGGCGTCTCATATTCCACATGAGCGATGTTGATCGTGAGACCCCGTTCTTTTTCCTCCGGCGCCTTATCGATCTGATCGTAGGCCATAAATTTGGCCATACCCTTTTTTTCCAGAATTTTAGTGATACAGGCGGTCAGGGTGGTTTTACCGTGATCCACGTGTCCGATCGTCCCAATATTCAGGTGGGGTTTTTTCCGTTCAAATTTCTGCTTGCTCATCTCGTCCTCCTATTCATTTCCGTTCCCCATTCGCACAATCGCGTCGTTGCCCGTTCAAAACTTTCCGTTCGCGACCTCCCAGGCGAAAGCCCAGGAGCGGGATCGAACCGCCGACCTCGTCCTTACCAAGGACGTGCTCTACCGACTGAGCTACCTGGGCATCTTGAGCCCTTGCAAAGTGGAGCGGGAAACGGGACTCGAACCCGCGACCCCGAGCTTGGAAGGCTCGCGCTCTACCAACTGAGCTATTCCCGCATCTTGGTGGAGAGGGGAGGATTCGAACCTCCGAAGCCGTACGGCGGCAGATTTACAGTCTGCTCCCTTTGGCCACTCGGGAACCTCTCCTCCTCTACCCCTAGACCCCATCCGCACACTGTCCAGGGACAAACCTTAGCGCTTTATTCAATGGAGACAGCCTGAACCGATCTCTTTTTGGAGCTGGCGATAGGACTTGAACCTACAACCTGCTGATTACAAATCAGCTGCTCTGCCGTTGAGCTACGCCAGCCTCGACCCTGACGTCAACTCTCCCACGCCCGCACGCAAGAATTCTCTTCCCCGCCCGCTAATCCTGGCAATAAAGATGCACGGAAAAAATTAGGGCCTAGCTTTTCAACCTTTTTGGTGAATGACAGCTAATAGAATAGAGAACCCAATGATTATAAACTGCTATTTAAAACACCTTTGTCTCCCCTTGTCAACAGCCTCAACTCGCCTCCCGCCCGACGCTCCCGAAAGCTCCGATCCGCGGTTCTTGCTCCTTTTGGCGCAGCAGCTCATAGAGGAAGATGCCGCCGGCGACCGCAACGTTTAGGGACTCCACTTTTCCACGCATGGGGAGCGAAACCAAAAAGTCACATTCCTGCCGGATCATAGGCCGCAACCCCGACCCCTCGGACCCCAGGACCACTGCGAGCTTTTCGGGATAGATTCTTTGGTAGGCCCCCTCCTTTGCGCCGGCATCCAAACCGACCGCCCAGTAACCTTTTTTTTTGAGCGCCCCAATCGCCCGTCTGAGATTGGGAACCCGGTAGATCTTCAAATGGTGAACAGCGCCCGCCGAGGTCTTGGCCACCACCGGCGTCACGCCCACCGACCGATCCTTGGGGATCACGACTTGCTGAATTCCCACCCCTTCCGCGCACCGCAACACCGCACCGAAATTGCGTGGGTCATTGAGGCCGTCTAATAGCAAAACCCAATGGTGTCCGGGCGACGCTGGGAGGTCGCCGAGGAGGTCGGCAAAATCGCAGTAAGGATACGGTGCCACCCGAGCGACCACCCCCTGATGGTTCCGCCCCTCAGCCAGTGTGTCCAGCCGCCCTGCCTCCACATAACGGACCGAGAGGCCGCGGCGCCGTGCCTCCTGATCGATAGAGCGCAAGGAGGCGCTCCTCCTCTCCGTAACGAGCATCACTTCCCATACCTCAGCAGGCGAGGCCCTGAGTTTTTCCAAAACCGGATTGATCCCAAACAGGAGAACAGGTTTTCGTTCGGTCTGCATATCAGGGGTCGCCGTTATTTTGGGAACATTTTACAAAAACCGAAGCACCGGATAACATGTTGTCGTTGTGAAGAGAACCTTAGAGAGATACATCCTCTCCGAGATCTTGCCGCCGTTCCTGATCGGGCTCCTGGCCTTCACCGTGATTCTGCTGACCGCCCGCATACTCAGGCTTGTCGAGCTGGTCGTCACCCGCGGCCTCCCGCTGCTCCGGATCATGAAGCTGCTTGGCCTGATCCTGCCCACCTTCTTGGAATTGACCCTGCCCATGGCGCTCCTGCTGGGAATTTTTTTGGGCCTCACCAGGCTCTCAAACGATCAAGAGATCCTCGCGTTGAAGGCATCGGGAATCAGCCCTTTTTATATGCTTCGACCGGTCGGCCTGCTCGCCGTGTTGGTCTCGCTGATCACCTTTCTCACGGCCGCCTGGCTGCGACCCCACGCCCTTCTCGCCGTAAAAAAAGAACTCTACGACATTGCCAAAACCCACATCGCCTCCGGACTTAAAGAAAGAGTCTTCAACGACGACTTTCCCAACGTTCTCATCTATGTCGAAGAGCTAGTACCACCGGGAAACTCTTCCCAGGGAGTGCTCATTGTGGATCGGCGCAATCCTGCAAGGGAAATGATTATCTTCGCCAAGGTCGCGCTGATCCTTCCCGACGAGGAATCCAAGACCGTCAGCCTGAAGCTCCTGGACGGGATGGTTTACGAACGCGAACGGAATCGGCCCGGATTCAGCCAGACCCACTTTAACATCTACCATTTTAAGCTCGACCTTGAGGAGGCGTTTAGCCCCACTCAAAAAAAAGAGCGGGGACCTCGGGAGATGTCGCTGCGTCGACTGGTCAAAACCATCTTTTTGAAGCGAGAACAAGGCCTCCAACCCAACGACGAGATCGTAGAGTATCATCAGAGGCTCTCTTTGGCTCTGGCCCCGCTGGTGTTGAGTCTGCTCGGGCTCTCCTTCGTCCTGATGCCGACGCGCGCACGCGCCACTCGATCCTGGGGGCTCTCGGTCTGCCTCTTCTGGTTTCTCGCCTACTACGCCCTGCTCTCCCTGGGAAAGGCGCTCGCCGAACGGCAAATCTTGCCCCCCGCCCCCGCCCTCTGGCTCCCCACCGTAGTTTTGGGTCTCATGGCCGCACATTTCTTTCGCAAGGCGGTTAAGGAATCCCCTCTGCGATTCCTCACGCAAGTGGAAAGCCTGTTCTCCGCCTGGCTGCGAAGGCTTGCAGGCTTCAAGCAAAGGGCTCCTTGAGGCAACCCAACTTGAAAAAAGCCGATCTGCTTGTGTCGTTTCCGCTGGGAAGCCTGCTCGACCGGTATCTGATCGCCGGGTTTCTCAAGATTTTTGCCCTCAGTCTCCTGTGCCTCACCGCTCTTTACCTGGTCGTAGACTTTTTTGACCGCATCGAAAACCTTTTAAAGGCAGGGGCCCCGCTATGGACCTCGCTCCGATACTTTCTCTACAAGCTTCCGCTGCTGATCTCCCGTGTCGTGGGCTTTGCGGCGTTGTTCTCCACGCTTTTCTTTCTCGGGACCTTGTCACGGAATCAGGAAATTACGGCCATGCGCTCTAGCGGCCTGAGCCTGCGCCGGATCTCGCTACCGCTCCTTTTGTGCTCGCTCTTTCTCGCTTTGCTTGTCTTTTTCTGCAACGAAGCCTTAGTCCCCATCTTTACTCGCAAGGCCCAAGACATCTACAAAACGGAGGTCAGAAAAAAACCCCTCCGGAGCGTGCTCGGGACGGAGGACTTCTGGATCCCGGGAGCGGGCAGTTTCATCCGCGTGGATCACTTTGATACCAGGGAAAACACTCTCAAAGGCGTCTCCGTTTTTCTGCTCCATCGCGACTTCAGCCTAAGCGGCCTTATCGAGGCTCCCACGGCGCGCTGGAATGGCGCGCGCTGGGAGGCCAAGGAAGCCACGGAGTGGACATTCCTGCCGAATGGACAGATGAGGCGGCGCAGACTGGATGTGTCCGTACCCCTTTCGGAGACGCCCGAGGATCTCAAGCTCTTCATTCGGGAGCCCGAAGAATTCAGCCTCTTCGAGCTCAGGAAACAGATTGCCGACCTCAGGGGAAAGGGCATCGACACCAAAGAATACGAAGTCGATCTGCAGATAAAATTCGCCCTGCCGCTGCTCTCTCCCCTGCTGGTTCTTTTGGGCATCCCCTTCGCCCTCAAACACGGTCCCAGCGGAGGCATGGCCCTGAGCTTCGGAATCAGCCTCTTGGTGGGCTTGGGTTACTGGTTTTTGACGGCCTTCTCCGTCTCCCTCGGTCATAGTGGAGCGGTGAACCCGTGGATTGCGGCCTGGGTGCCCAACCTAACCCTGGCCCTAATCGGATTTTTCTTCTCCCTTGCCGAGGATTAGCTAGCGCTTAAGGGACCAAAGCCGTCCCCCCCAAACCTTCGATCTCAGGCCAACCGAACATGAGATTCATATTTTGCACGGCTTGGCCGGCCGCCCCTTTGACCAAATTGTCGAGCGCCGTGATCACCACAAGACGTTTGGCGTGGGGGTCATAGCGAAACCCAATGACGCAGTCGTTGGAGCCTCTGACCTCTTTGGTCTCGGGGAAGACCCCATAGGGCAAGACGCGCACGAAAGGGTCCTGATGGTAAAAGGACTCGTAGAGCTCGGCCAGTTTCGCCTCCGAGAGCGGCTTTTTGAGCTCCACGTACATCGTCGACAAAATACCCCGGTTCATGGGAACCAAGTGAGGGGCGAAAAGGACCGCAACCGATCGCCGAGCGATCTGGCTCAGCTCTTGCTCGATTTCAGGGGCATGGCGATGTACTCCGACGCTGTAGGCTTTGAAGTTCTCATTGACCTCACTAAAGGAAAGCTCCACGGCGCTGCTCCTGCCTGCCCCAGTGACTCCTGATTTGGCGTCGATCAGGACCGTTCCCCGAACCACTCTGGCGGCAAAAACGGGGGCCAATCCAAGGACGGCCCCCGTGGGATAGCAACCGGGATTGGCCACAAGACGAGCCTTGGCGATGGCCCTGCGGTGAATCTCTGTTAGACCGTAGACCGCCCGCCGCAAAAGATGGGGGGCCTTGTGTGGGCTATACCACTGGCGATAGAGCTCCGGATCGTGAAGGCGAAAATCGGCGCTGAGATCAATCACCCTCGTGCCCTGCTCCACGAGCCGGGCCACGGCATCCATGGACGTTTTATGGGGAAGGGCGGCGAACGCAAGCTCGCACCGCGAGGCCACCTTCTCGACCTGGATGTCTTCTAAGAAGAGTTCGCACTTGCCCGCAAGGGAATGATGGATCTCGCTGATCCGCTTCCCCGCAAATTGCTGGGAGGTGACCACGGCAACTCTCACTCGCGGATGTTGCAGGAGGATCCGGAGCAGCTCGATCCCGGTATAACCCGTAGCCCCAAGCACCGCCACGCGCAGACCGGCGCGTCTAGCTCGGGAAGCTGTCTGAGCTGAATATTTCAACGCTTTGAGTACTGGGGCCGCTTGCGCGCCTTGTGCCGGCCGTATTTTTTCCGCTCCACCGCGCGCGGGTCGCGTGTGACGAAGCCGGCTTTCTTCAGCGGGGAGCGAAATTCGGGGCTAGCCTGAATGAGGGCGCGGGTAATGCCGTGGCGTATGGCGCCTGCCTGGCCTGAGATGCCCCCTCCGGTCACGTTCACTTCGGTATCAAAATGGCCCGCGGTCTGCGTCACCTCAAAGGGTTGAAGCACGATCATGCGGGCCGTCTCACGGCCAAAATACTCCTCCAAAGCCCGATCGTTGATGAGCACATTGCCCTTTCCCTCTTTCAGGTAGACACGCGCTACCGAGGTCTTTCTCCGCCCGGTGGCATAAAATACCTTGTCCGGCATGTCTGAACTCCTACAAACTCAGCGGTTGAGGTTTTTGCGCTTGGTGGGGATGATCGGGGCCGGAATAAACCTTTAATTTGGTAACAAGCCTTCTCCCCAAACGGTTCCGGGGCAGCATCCCCTTCACCGCCGCCCGAATAAGGGTTTCGGGCTTCTTCTCCAGCAGCTTGCCGGCAGCCGTCTCCCGAATGCCTCCGGGATATTCGGTATGCCGGTAATAAATCTTCTGCTCGAGTTTCCTACCCGTAAGCTTGACCCTGCGCGCGTTGATGACAATAACAAAGTCCCCCCCATCCACATGGGCAGTAAAGCCGGGCTTGTGCTTCCCGCGCAGGATCTTTGCCACCGCGCTGGCCAGCCGCCCCAACACCTTACCGTACGCATCCACCACATACCACTGCCGCTGGGAGAGGGCTTCCTTGGATTTCATCTGATACGTCTTCACACCGATCTCGATATCCCGCTCTGCTAGCAGCTCGAAGCACCTGCCAGCCCTGAAATTGGCGGGGCCGACGAGACTCGAACTCGCGACCTCCGGCGTGACAGGCCGGCGTTCTAACCAACTGAACTACGACCCCGTCTTAGCTAATAGCAAACAGCCTATAGTTACTAGTGCTCCGTCCCACCGCCCAAAATTTCTGCTCCCCCTGTACTCACCAATTACTATTCACCATTCGCTAATTCAGTGGGCGGTACAGGATTTGAACCTGTGACCCCCGGCTTGTAAGGCCGATGCTCTCCCGCTGAGCTAACCGCCCCTTCGGCCGAAAACACCAGCCTCCTAACCCTCACTTGAGACTAACCCCGACCCCTCTCGTCTCAAGTTCTCGTCCGTTCTCAAACGAAGTAGATTGAGTTTAGCTGAGGGACTCTTTCAGGGTTTTGCCCGCCTTAAACTTAGCGGCTCGGGAGGAGGCAATCTGAATGGCCTCTCCGGTCTTGGGGTTTCTCCCCGTCCTGGCCTTACGATGGGAAACCGAAAAAGTTCCGAATCCAGAGATGTTGACCTTTTCGCCGTTCTTCAAGGCGGCGATGATGTCGTCAAAGAGGCTATTGACGATCTCTTCAGCCTTCTCCTTAGGAATCTCGGTCTTGTTCGCCACCGAGTCGACCAAATCCGCCTTTGTCATGACTCTAGTTCATCCCACCGAGCTTACTCGCAGGGCAAAGATTCTTTATAATCACAGGCCGGCCCCGGTGTCAATCATCCGGACCCCGTTTTATCGGGTACCCGACTCACTGCGGCAAGATACCTGCCCCGGGACCCTCTTCCTCTTTTTCACTATAGGCGGGGTGATCCTCGCTGGCTTGGCCCGATTCCGCCTTTTTCTTCAAAAAGCTCTCTGGATCCGCTAGCACGAGCGCCTTTTTCAAAACCTCATCCATGTGGGCGACCATGACAAGCTCGACCGTCTTTAAAATCGTCTGTGGGACCTCCTCGATGTCCTTCTCGTTTTCCGCCGGAATCAGCACGGTCTTGATCCCACCCCGGTGAGCCGCCAAAACTTTTTCTTTCAACCCACCGATGGGGAGAATGTTGCCCCGCAACGTGATCTCTCCGGTCATGGCGAGATCGGGACGGACGGGGGTTCGTGTCAGAGCAGAAACCAGGGAAGTCGCCATGGTGATCCCTGCAGAGGGTCCATCCTTGGGAATCGCGCCCTCGGGCACGTGGATGTGGACATCAACCTTCTGGTAGAAATCCCTCTCCAGCCCCAGTTCCTCCGCACGCGAGCGGACATAGCTCATGGCTGCTTGGGCCGATTCCTGCATGACGTCGCCCAACTTACCCGTAATGATGAGCTGGCCCTTGCCCGGCATGATCGTCACCTCGGTCTCCAGCAGCTCGCCTCCCATCTCGGTCCAGGCGAGACCCGTGGTCACTCCGATACGCTCTTCCACCTCCGCCTTCCCATAACGAAACTTGGGCGCTCCCAGATACTTGTGCAAGCTCTTTGCAGCGACTCGGATACTCGCATTCCTGTCCTTCTTGACCACCTCCACCGCTACCTTGCGGCAGATCGAGGCGATCTCGCGGTCCAGATTCCGCACGCCGGCCTCTTTGGTGTAATGACGGATCAATCCGAGAATGGAGTTGTCGGTGAAAAAGATATTTTCCTTGGTCAGGCCGTTGGCCTCCCGCTGCTTTTCCACCAGGTATTTCTTGGCGATGTTGAGCTTCTCCAGTTCCGTGTATCCAGCAATCCGGATAACCTCCATCCGGTCCTCAAGCGGGCGGGGAATTCGATCTAAGGTATTCGCGGTGGTGATGAACATCACCTTGGAAAGATCGTAGTCCAAATCCAGGTAGTGATCGTTAAAGGCGAAGTTCTGCTCCGGATCCAACACCTCCAGCAGGGCTGAAGACGGGTCGCCGCGAAAATCTGTCGACATTTTATCGACCTCATCCATGAGAAAGACCGGATTGCTCGAGCCGGCCTTCTTCATGAACTGAATGATTTTCCCCGGAAGGGCTCCGATATAGGTGCGGCGATGCCCGCGGATCTCCGCCTCATCGCGCACCCCACCGAGAGATACGCGGATAAATTTCCGTCCGGTCGCCCGGGCGATGGAGCGCCCCAGCGAGGTCTTGCCGACCCCCGGAGGTCCCACCAGGCAGAGGATCGGACCCTTCATCTTCCCCACCAGGCTCTGAACGGCCAGATATTCGAGGATCCGCTGCTTCACCTTCCCCAAGCCGTAGTGGTCCTCCTCTAGTACCCGTTCGGCCTCCTTGATGTCCAGCTTATCATCGGTAAATTCGTTCCATGGAAGGCCCAGGATCCAATCGATGTAGTTCCTGACCACCGTGGCCTCCGCCGACATCGGGGACATCATCTTGAGTTTCTTCAGCTCCTTTTCGACCTTGTCCCGAGCCTCGGCGGAGAGTTTCTTTTCCTTGATCTTCTCCTCGATCTCCTGAATCTCGTTTTTGAACTCGTCCTTCTCGCCGAGCTCCTTCTGGATCGCGCGCATCTGCTCGTTCAGATAATACTCTTTCTGGGAGCGCTCCATTTGCTTCTTGACGCGCGAACGAATTCGCCGCTCCACCTCCAGGATCTCGATTTCCGCGCGCATGTGACCCAACACCTTCTCTAAGCGCTCGGCGGCGTTAAAAGTCTCGATCAGATTCTGCCGATCCTCCAGCTTGATCCCGAGATGGGCCACAATCGTATCCGCGAGCCGCGCCGGCTCGTCGATCGAGGAGACCGACGTGACCATCTCGGGCGGGATTTTCTTCTTCAATTTGACGTAATTTTCAAAGGTGCCGTGGACTTCTCGGATCAGGGCCTTGACCTCCGTGTTCTGCTCCACTACTTCGGCGATCTCCTCGACCTCCACCAGAAAAAAGTCCGGGTGGCTCAAATAACGGGTGACCTGAGCCCGCTTTTTGCCCTCGATCAGGACTTTGACGGTGCCGTCGGGGAGCCTCAGCATCTGCACGACGTTTCCCAATGTCCCCACTCGATAAATGTCATTTTCGGTGGGGTCATTGGTCTTCGCATCTCTCTGTGATGAGAGAAAAATCGGCCCCTGTTTTTGCGTCGCCTCCTCCAGAGCCTTAATCGATCGCTGCCGACCCACAAAAAGGGGCACCACCATGTGAGGGAAAACAATGATGTCCCTTAGCGGCAGCAGAGGCACTCCCACGGAGCCGTTGGCCTCCTTTTCCTTGTCGTCTTTCTTGTCGTTGCGAAACAACATAACTTCCCCCCTAGGCGCTCTCGGCGGCCTTGCTGTATACCACAATTGGAGGCTCGTTGCGGACCACGACCTCGTCGGAGATGATGACCTCCTTGATGTTGAGCTGGGAAGGCATCTCGTACATGACATCGAGCATGATGTTTTCCATGATCGCCCTGAGACCACGGGCTCCGGATTTTCTCTTCATGGCCTCCCGGGCGATCGCCTGAAGCGCCTCCTCGGTAAACTTGAGATGGACACTCTCCATCTCAAAGAGCTTCCAATACTGTTTGGTGAGCGCGTTCTTGGGTTCCTTGAGGATCCGCACTAGCGCCGCCTCATCGAGCTCATCAAGCGTGGCCACGACCGGCAGCCGGCCGATAAACTCGGGGATCAGGCCAAATTTGAGCAGGTCTTGGGGTTGGACTTCGTGCAGGAGCTCACTCGTGCGCCGGCCGTCGCGCTCTTCCAGCTCACCGCCGAAACCCATGCGCTTGCGCCCGGTCCGCTTGCGGATGATGTCCTCCAAGCCAACAAAGGCCCCCCCGCAGATAAACAGGATGTTCGTGGTGTCAACCTGGAGAAATTCCTGCTGGGGGTGCTTTCTACCCCCTTTGGGCGGCACGCTTGCCATGGTCCCCTCAATAATCTTCAGGAGCGCCTGTTGTACCCCTTCGCCCGAGACGTCCCGGGTAATCGAGGGATTATCCGATTTACGCGAGATCTTATCGATTTCGTCGATGTACACAATCCCTCTTTGGGCTTTTTCCACATCGTAGTCCGCCGCTTGAAGGAGGTTAAGGATGATGTTCTCCACATCCTCGCCTACGTAGCCCGCCTCGGTCAGGCTCGTCGCGTCCGCGATGGTAAAGGGAACCTGCAGAAAACGTGCCAGCGTTTGTGCCAGCAGCGTTTTCCCCGAGCCGGTGGGCCCCAGCAGCAGGATGTTGCTCTTCTGCAATTCCACATCCCCCGTCATCATCTGGCTGTCGATCCGCTTGTAGTGGTTGTGGACGGCGACTGCTAAAATTTTCTTCGCCCGCTCCTGGCCGATGACGTACTGGTCTAAGACTCGCTTAATCTCGACCGGCTTGGGAACATTAGAAGAGGAGGCCAGAGCTTCTTCATGGTCAACCTCCTCCGCGATGATATCGTTGCACAAATCGATGCATTCGTCACAGATGTAAACGGTCGGGCCGGCGATGAGCTTGCGAACCTCATCCTGACTCTTGCCGCAAAACGAGCAAACAAGATTACCCGATCGGTCTTCACCGTGCTTTGGCATAGAATCCCCGCCTCACTTCTTGGAATTGGTTTCCGGCCGGTTCACGATCACCTCATCCACCAAACCGTACTCCATGGCCTGCTTCCCGCTCATAAAAAGGTCGCGATCCGTGTCCTTCTCGATTCGCTTCAGGCTCTGTCCCGTATGTAGCATAAGGATGTTGTTAAGCTCTTCCCTTACACGCAAGATCTCGCGCGCCTGTATATCCACGTCGGCCGCTGTGCCCTGAAAGCCCCCCAAAGGCTGGTGAATCATGATCCGGGCGTGGGGAAGCGCATAACGCTTTCCCTTCGTCCCCGCCGCTAAAAGGAGGGCTCCCATGCTAGCGGCCTGACCGATGCAGACCGTCGAGATCTGGGGCTTCACGTACTGCATGGTATCGTAGACAGCGAGACCCGCGGTCACCGAGCCCCCGGGGGTGTTGATGTAGAAATAAATATCCCGCTCCGGATCCTCAGACTCCAGAAAAAGGAGCTGGGCGGTAATCAAATTGGCCACCTCGTCCGTGATCACCGTCCCCAAAAAGACGATCCGGTCCTTGAGCAAGCGCGAGTAGATGTCATAGGCTCTTTCGCCCCGCCCCGTTTGCTCGACGACGATCGGGATGAAGTTCATCTTCGGGATCAATCCTTCCGCAACTAAACCATTCTAACTTTTTTTACCCTGCGCATCAACCTTTGACCCGCTCCAATCCTTCTCGGTCACTTTGGCATGGTCGAATAAAATATCAACCGTCCGCTCGAAAACCATCTGGGAACGAAGCTCTTCTCGCGCATCGTCTCGGGCATAGATGCGGTGCACGGTCGGTCCCTTCTCCCCGGCTGACCGTGCCATTTGATCGATCCGCTCTCGGATCTCATCGTCCGAAACCGAGGTCTTTTCCAGCTGCGCAATCTTCTCGATCAAGAGCGTAGCGCGCACCTGGCGCTCGGCCTGCGGCTCCAACTCTTTCCGCAACCGCTCCGGCGCCGGCACTTGGCCAGACCCCTCGTTCGGGAGGCGCGCCTGCTGGCGCTCCAACAGGTAGCGAAGCTGGCGCTCCACCATGGCGGCTGGAACCTCGAAGGGATGGACCTCGATCAAGCGAGTGAGCAGCTGTTCTTTCAGGTCTCTCGTCTGAAGCTCTTTGAGCTCGTTCTCAAGGCGGGCACGGATTTTCTGGCGCAACTCCTCGAGAGAGCCGCATTCGCCGCGGTCCTTGGCAAACTCATCATCGAGAGGAGGCAGGATCTTTTTTTTGATGTCCCGAACGGTAACGGAAAACTCAACCACTCTTCCCGCTAGCTCTCGATTAAAATAATCTTCCGGGTACGCGACACTAATATGATGTTCTCCATCCATTTTCAACCCAATGAGGGCCGCTTCAAACTGAGGCAGTGCATCGCCGCTGCCGATCTCAACAGGATAGTTCCGGGCCTCGCCTCCCGAAAACGGTTTGCCACCGATGGAACCGGTAAAATCGAGCACCACGAAATCCCCTCGCTCGACCGCGTCGCGCCCCTCCACGGGTTCCAATTGGGCGTGGCTGTGCTGCAGACGGCGAAGCGCCTCGTCCACCTGCTCATCTTCCACCTTGAGTTTGAGCTTTTCCACCTCTAACCCGAGATAGTTTTTCGCCTCGATGTCTGGCTTGACCTCAACCACCGCGGAGAATGTAAAGGTCCTATCTTCTTCCAAGGGGTCGGCCTCGACTTCAGGATGGGAGACCACCCGGAGCCCCTTCTCTTTGATGATTTCACTTAAGGACTGCTCCACCAAACGCGAACGAACCTGCCCTCGAACTTCGCCCCCGTAGAGGCCTTCCAGCAGAGAGCGTGGCGCCTTGCCGGGTCGAAACCCGCGGATCTTGACGCGCCTGCCGAGCCCTTCGTAGGTACGGAAAAATTCCTGGTTCACTGCCTCCGCAGGAAGCTCCACGCGGATTCTACGCCGAATCGAGCTTAAGATGTCGAGGTCGACTTTCATTTTCCATCAGTCGGTATGAGGGGAACCATGGTCTGTGGTGCGAGAGGGGGGACTCGAACCCCCACGGGTTACCCGCTAGATCCTAAGTCTAGTGCGTCTGCCAATTCCGCCACTCTCGCGCCCCACAAGATCGGTGGGCTAGAAGAGCTTCGGCTCCTGACCCGCCATGCTTAAGAAGCCCCACAAGCGATCCTGCCAAGGAAGAAGAGTAAGGAACAAAAGAAAGCATGTCAAGTAATCATTAAAGTTTTGTCCGCAAGGCGAGAGCGAACCCGGCGAATGACCCGGTTTGTGAAATCTTTTCATAGAGAATGCAAACAGGACACGTGGCGGCGCGTAACACCATCATAACTTCCTTTTTATCGGATATAGACCCGATTCCCAGAATTTGGAAAAAAGCGGGCTCCCCTTTCCCATTTCCTAGAAAGTCAACTCCTATGGGATGAAAGTCCGGCGGGTGTGATCCAGCTCAAAGCTTTCCCTCTTTCTCTTGGTACGGATCTTGCGCAAAGCGCTGGTCAGCCCATCTTCAAACGAGTGTGCTAAAACAAAGACGGATCGGCGCCCACGGTTAAAATCATCAATGCGTCGAATCAGAAACGGGAGGATCTCAGGTTATGGAAGCGATCGTTATCAACCCGCCGCAACTGGTGCAGCCCAGAGGGTACAACCATGGATTCAAAATAACCGGGGCGGCTACCCTACTTTTTCTCGGCGGACAAGTGGGATGGGACCAAGACGGCCGCCTTGTCGGAGAAAACGATGTCGTCGCCCAGTTTGACAAGGCTCTGCAAAATATCCTCGCCGTTGTGAAAGCGGCGGGCGGCGAGCCTGAAAGCATCGTCAAACTCAACCTCTACGTCACCGACAAAGAGGCTTACCTCGCCGCTCAGAAAGAGTTGGGGCTGGTCTACCGCCGACATATGGGAAAACACTTTCCCACCATGACGCTGGTCGAGGTCAAGAGCCTTTACGAACCCGGAGCAAAGGTGGAAATAGAAGGCTTGGCGGTTCTATAAGGCAGGCCCAAGCGTATCCCTATTCACGCACGGGCGAGATGGTTTCTGCTCCGCTGGGATTTTTTCACCTGCGGATTCCATCAAAGCCCCAACCAATAATCCCACCACTCCCCCGCGGAAGGTTCCTCACAGGGCAACTGCGCGATCAAAGAGTGGCTCAACGCTTGCGGCGTGCCGAGCTGCGCTGCACGGTGATGCAGTTCCGCAATCCACTCACGGTGAAGCCCTGCGGCTGTGGCCTCCTCGACAGTCGCCGCCACATAGTCGGTACCGTGAGCCCGCTCATGAACGATGGGCCCCTGGCCGAGCAAGGCGAGCACCGCCCGCCTTGGCCCCTCGTCAAAGATAAGGTCGGGTACGTCGAAGACCGGCAGGTCATGGCGCACAACTTCGGCGCCTGTTCGATGAACGGGCGGGATGTCAAGCCCGGCGGCAGGGTAGAGGCGACCGTAGGTCTCGTGCGTGTGAACGATCGCACGGACATCGGGTCTAGCCATAAAGATGTCGCGGTGGAGGAAGCGGAAGGGGGGAGGCTCCAGGGGACCGTCCACCCAATGGCCCGCCATATCGACGGTTGCCAGCTCTTCAGCTTGCAGCCGCCCGAGATCACCGCGCGGGCTGATGACAAATCGATCTGAGTTGGGCAGGCGGTGGCTTACATGCTCCAAATGCCGGACGACGCCGAAGCGCCGCAGGATATGGCAAGCGCTTGCCACCAACTTCTTGACGCCCTCGACCGAGTCCGGGCTTGGGTTGGGCGGCGGTGGTGGCTTGGAACCTGGATCCAGCGTGGCGTAATAAGCACGGAAGTCTTCCATGCTGGCCCTTTGCGCAGCTATGCGCTCGGCGTGCTGGCGGCTGACGGTTTTGAGTTTTCCCATGGAAGCCGCAAGACGGCTCAGCCTCGCAAGCTCCTCAAGTTGCTGGGCGCGGCAAAGCACCTCGGCCAACCCAGAGCCCACGACCAGCAGTCCGTGGCCAGGGAGCTGGCAGGCTGGAGCCCGACCCAAGACGCGAGCAAGGGCATCGGCCTGACCTGGCGTGGTGACGAGCTCCCCGCGGCCGTAGCGTGGCAGAGGTGACTGGATCAGGTCAGCGCCCTGATGAGCCAAAGCGAGCAGCCCCCGCTCCACCAGCCCGAAGGCGAGCATCTCAGGCTGGTGCGTATGCAATACTGCGCTAACGTCCGGCCGGGCGCGGTAGATGGCCAAATGCATGGCGAGATCGTGCGGAGCAGGGAATTCCCCCTCCAGCACTCGCCCATCCATTCCGACTGCCAGCAAGTCGGAAGCGCGCAGCCGGTTCGGCGGCGGGCTGCCCGGAGCCCTGCCAGGCGTAACGAGAAACCTCTCCTCACCAATCTTAACGCTCGCATGGCCGAGCAGGCT
>MGSI01000019.1:48582-49769 GCA_001798455.1 Deltaproteobacteria bacterium RIFCSPLOWO2_02_FULL_57_26
TCGCATGGCCGAGCAGGCTGACCAAGCCCAGCAGGTGGGCGACCCGCAACGTACGGGCCAACTCCTCAGCTAAGACATGAGACATGGTTCACCTCCGCTTTCCCGCCTTTGCTGATGCAGCACCCGTACCAGCGCAACCTCTGTGTGGAACGCACTCGACGCTTATTATTAGAGGAGGGGCTTGATGGACAATTTGAGGAGGAAGGCTGGGTTTTAAGATTTGGTGGGCCGCCGGAGACTCGAACCCCGGACCCGCTGATTAAGAGTCCCGACAATGACCCGACTAATATCGTCATTTCACCAGCGCAGGAGGGAAAGGCTGGGGATCTTGGGGAAGCTTCGCTCATCGCGGGTGGCAACACCGTACCCCTTGGCAATAGCTGTCGCCGCAATCACCAGGTCATGCGGTCCGATGACTATTTTTCTCGTGGCCAGCTCTGCCGACAGGCGCGCATGGATGCGAGCCGCCAGAAGATCAAAGGGGATCACCGGAAGCCGAGCCAACAGACCCTCCACAAATGCTTCCCGGCGGTTCCGTTGTGCTGGCGTCCTTGCCCGGTGCACACCGTGGAGTAACTCTGACGCGGTGACCGCTGAGATAGCGAAATCTTCTTGCGCGTGCTCGGCAAGCAACGCTTCAAGGTCGAGATGTCCACGTTCTGCAGCAATCAGAACGCTTGAGTCGATCAGCGCTCCCATGCTGATTCCGGGACTCCAGTCTCTTGTCGAGTTGCTTCTTCCACTGCATCCCAGAAGCCTGCGTCGGGTTTTGGCAGAGAGCGGAGCAATGCCAACAAATCGGCTCCGGTAAATCTAGGGGGCCTGACCGGCGAGATTTCACACACAGGCTCGCCTCCCCGCTCAATCACAAACGCCTCGCCACGGTAGCGGACGCGGTTGAGCAGGTCGGAGAAGGTTCGTGCTGCTTGCGTCGCCGAGAGGGTGTGAGCCGGTTTATGAGCGACGGGGCTGGTTGGTTGTCGTTTTCCCTTTGTCCGGCCTTTTTGAACCGGAATACCATCCGCTTTGACTGATTTCATGATAATCTGATTATCTGTTTCCTGGGTCCTTGTCAAGGCCGATAGGAAATCAACCCGCCAATGCCCGTTTTGACGCGGGGGACTGTCCGAGGTAGCCCTACGTCAATTTGAGCCCGGGGATCCGTCGCTACCAGACGGCAGGTCTAC
>MGSI01000019.1:49844-53505 GCA_001798455.1 Deltaproteobacteria bacterium RIFCSPLOWO2_02_FULL_57_26
CTCAAATCATCAGCAATCTGAAATTTGAGATTCGCCATCCCAAAGGGCTTGGGGTGAGTGAAGGGATTTGAACCCTCAACCCCTGGAGCCACAGTCCAGTGCTCTAACCAAATTGAGCTACACTCACCGTATCGAAGGCGATGCTGGCGCGCCAGAAGGGATTCGAACCCCTGACCTACGGCTTAGAAGGCCGTTGCTCTATCCAACTGAGCTACTGGCGCCCTAAAACAGCAATCAGTAAATAGTCAATAGTGAACAGTCCCCGACCCCTCCGCCTTCTTCAAACGACTGTCTACCATTCACTGTTGCCTGTTCACAATTGACCGTAATGTTGGTCGGGGCGAGACGATTTGAACGTCCGACCCCCTGCGCCCAAGGCAGGTGCGCTACCAGGCTGCGCTACGCCCCGTCACGCGCGAACAAAAAATCATTCTACACATGCTCGGAGTGAAATCAAGGAGGACCGAGCAAAGGGTTGCGTCAAATGAGGGGCTGACTAGGCTTTCTGAGCGTAACATGAACAAAGCAGCAGCGAGACACCGAGCACGTGCGGAACATAGGCTCTGAGGGGGCGAATCTGAAGATCGCAGACGTAGGAGTAGACAGGTTCCCTCAAGGCCCTGACGGTTGAAGTAAGCAGACAAGGGGTTGGGGAGCGGCCCTCAAGGAATTGGCCCATCGGCTGCGGTCGGAAGAGTCGCCCACGAGGAGCAGCGTGTCAAAGACATTCCGGAAGGTTCGTCCTAGCAAGTGCGAGGGTCGCTGCGAGGCCGTGGAGCGAGGGCAGTCCCGAAGCCCGCAGATTCAGACGCTAACGGAGCAATGGAAGCAGCGACGGGAGCGCTTGCGCTAGCTTCCGGAGCGCTTTCCCCCGATGGCTGACGCGCCCTTTGGTTTCCCGGTCGACCTCGCCAAAGGTCTTACCGAAAGGAGGATAAAAAAAGAGCGGATCGTACCCAAACCCGTTCTTCCCTCTGGGGGCAAAGGCGATCCAGCCCTCGCACTCCGCGCGAAACAGCCATTCCCTGCGGGCCCCTGAAGTCGGTAGGCACAGCGCGAGCACGCAGACAAAGCGGGCTTGCCGCTGCTCTCGGGGCAGACCGGTCAGGGCTTGCAGAAGCTTCTCGTTATTCCGAGCATCGTCTGCATCCTCGCCGCTATAGCGCGCCGAATGGACCCCTGGCGCCCCACCCAAGGCTTCCACTTCGAGTCCGGAATCGTCGGCCAGGGTCAGTATACCGGAGAAGTCCGCAAGGGTCCGAGCTTTCTTCAGGGCATTCTCTTCAAAGCTCTTCCCATCCTCGATGACTTCGGGATACCCGCCGAGACTGCTAAGAGGCACGATTTGAATCGGGAGACCCTTGAGGACCGCCTCAATTTCGGCGAGCTTTCCTGCATTGGTCGTTCCGACTAGAAGTTCCATGGCTAAAGGACCCACCTGGTCTAAAGGGAATCCCAAAACTCTTCCTCTCTGATCCCAGTCTGGCGCAGCATCCTCTGTGTTATTGGGTGATAGAGCTCGATGCGATCATGCCGCACGAGGGTAATAGGGTTTGGCTTTTGAGGATGCCGTAGTCTTATGTGGGAGCCAGTTTGGTGCTGAATGAAGAAACCAAGTTTGAGTAGTGCTCGAAGGATACGGCGGGGTTTAAGGGCAGGTATTTTTTTACTCACGCGGCTTTAAGGCTTACGCGGAGCTTTTCAGTGCGTGGTTTTTTGGGGATATCTTTAGGAAAAGGGACCTTTTCCTTGGCCATCCCTTCCAGAGCGCAACGGATGGCATCACGGGCCATCTCGCGGGCCTCTTCGAGTGAGCGACCAGCGGTGACTATTTCGGGAAGGGCCGGAACGATCACTTGATAGCCCCCTCCCTCTAAGGGCTCGAAGATGGCTGTATACCTGTAATCTATTGTTGGCATTTTCTGCTCTTCTTGTAAGTTTATTGAGTTTAAAGACTTTCGTCAACGGCAGCCCGCAGAACTTCTATGACTTTATTTGGGCGAGAACCTTTTTCTGGACCCTCAGAAGGTCGCGAATACCCTGGCCGGCGAGCTCGGCCATCTTATCCAGTCTCTTCTTAGTGAACGGATCGCTCTCCGCGGTCCCCTGGACCTCGACAAACTTCCCCGCCCCGGTCATGACGAAATTCATATCCACGGCTGCCCGGCTGTCCTCTGCATAGGTGAGGTCCAACAGGACCCGACCGTCGACGACCCCCACGCTGACCGCGGCAACCGAGTCGCGGATCAGATCACTCGATATCACGCCCTGTTTGAGCCAGCGGTGGTGAGCCTGTGCCAAAGCCACATAGGCCCCAGTGATGGAAGCGGTGCGGGTACCGCCGTCTGCCTGAATCACATCGCAGTCGATCCACACGGTCCTCTCCCCCATCCTATCTAGATCGGCAACCGCCCGCAGGCTGCGTCCAATCAGGCGCTGGATCTCGTGGGTCCTTCCGCCAATCCTACCCCGCGCCGCCTCGCGCGAAATACGGACCTGGGAGGAGGACGGCAGCATCCCATACTCGGCAGTGATCCAGCCCTTGCCGCTGTTGCGCAAAAAAGGAGGAACCTTATCCTCCAGCTTGGCCGTGCAGATGACGCGCGTATCGCCCATCTCGATCAGGACCGAGCCATCGGCATGCTTGATGTAGCCCGGCGTGATGGTGATGGGCCTTAATTGCGTAGTCTTGCGCCCGTCTGCCCGCATCGCTATGTACTCAGGTGAAAGACCACCATTTTAAGCTCCGTCATCTCCTCGACGGCGTAGCCCGGCCCTTCCTTGCCGAAGCCCGACTCCTTCAGACCGCCGTAAGGCATCAGATCCGCCCGCCACTGGGGACCCCAGTTGATGTGCAAGTTGCCCGATTCCACTTCACGGGCAAACCTCATAGCCCACTCCAGGTTCTCTGTGAAGATACCGGCTGAGAGACCATAAACAGTATCGTTGGCCAGCGCGATGGCCTCATCAATGGAATTAAAGGGGGTCACTGCTACCGCCGGGCCGAAGAGCTCATCACAGGAGATACGCATTTCGGGTTTCACGTCTGCTACCACCGTGGGGTGATAGATCGCTCCCCGCCTCATGCCGCCAGCGACGACCCGGGCACCGCCCCCAACAGCCTCCCGCACCCACTCCTCCACGCGCACAGCGTCCCCTTCCCGGATCATTGGACCCACATTGGTCTGCTCGTCAAGCTGGTTCCCCGTGGTCAGGGCTTGCACCTTAGGGCCCAGAGCGCTCAAAAAATCGCTATACACCTTGCTCGCGGTCAGAACCCTTTGTGTGGAGATGCACGTCTGACCGGCATTGCCATACCCAGTGGCGACAACGGCTGTCGCCACTCTGTCCAGATCAGCATCGGGCATGATAATCAGAGGAGAATTGGAACCGAGTTCCATGGTGACCTTCTTGAGACCGGCCATACGGCAGATTCGCTCGCCGATTTCCCGGCTTCCCGTAAATGTGATCTTGCGCACGCGGCGGTCGGAGACGAGGACGTCTCCGATGTCAGCCCCAGAACCGGTAAGGCACTGAATCCCCTGTGGAGGGAGCCCCGCCTCCAGCAGGATCTCTGTGAGCCTCAGCGCCGATAGAGGGGTATCAGTCGCCGGTTTAATGATTACGGAGTTGCCGGCGGCTAAGGCCGGTCCGACCTTAT
>MGSI01000020.1 GCA_001798455.1 Deltaproteobacteria bacterium RIFCSPLOWO2_02_FULL_57_26
CTTCACGAAACGGGCGGCCTCCATGATCTGGGCTTCGCTTTCCACCGAGCAGGGTCCGCCGATCACGGTGAGCTGATCGCCGCCGACCTCCACGTTTCCGATGCGGACCGTACGGTGAATCAGATTTCCGGGAGAGCCCTTCTGGGCGGCCCGTTTGTAGGCGCGTGAGATTGGAATCAGGCTCTCAACGCCGCCCATCTCCTGGAGCTCGCCTACGGGAAGCAGGCTGATATCGCCGTAGACACCGATGAGGGTAATCTCCTCACCGACCATTTTGCCGGTCGTGTATCCCCATCCGCGAAGTTTTTCTTCAACCGCAGAAACTTCATCCGGCGTTGCGCCGCGCGACATCTTGACGATCATGTGTAGGACCTCTGTCTCTTTGCGGACGGATCCGGCGTCATGCCTGCACGAGCCAATTAACAATTATATGAGTTCGGTATAAACGGTCAAGATATAAAACGTTGACCTCCGCTTACCTCGACCAGACGGCAGTTTATAGGGGCCGCACGAACATAATTGGTCCCGATGGAGCCCACCAGAACAGTGAGAAACCGGTCCCAACGGGGGTGACACCCGTCAATTGACCTCACAGGGATCGCTTGGCCTAAGGACGCAGCGCAAGCATAAGGCCGCCATTTTACGACAATTTCGCGCTAACCTGCCGTTTTTCTGCTCCCAAAACGTCGGCCCTTCTTTCCAAGACAGTTAGTGCAGGAAATTGGCCCACGAATTGCTTCTAAGCTCGAAACTGATCTCGGCTTGGAGGTTCAGACATGACTTACATCCTGTTGGGGTTTTCAGTAGCTGGGCTATCGGTATGCGCTTTCTTCATGTTTTTTGACCAAGGCAGGTGGTTTCCAGCCTTTGCTCGGAGAGATCAGGAGAAACCGACAAAGGATCTCTTTACATGGACCGATCAGGTGGACTCGGCTGCCACGGACGCTGACGAAACGCGAGCGCAGGAAATAGGGCGGGGAGAGAGGCTCGACATAATACTCGAGACCAAATTTACGCCGCTGAATGATGGTGAGACCGGGGGTGCTGACCTACGCTTTCAATGGGGGCAGTATACACTACGAGAGCTGGAGGCGAATTTTGCAGCCGAGATTCCTTCCCCAAAAAACGAACCAAGAAGAGCAAGGCTCCGATAAATTCAGGCCTGTGATAATCATTCCTCCCCGAGACCAGATGGTGCCAAATTGCGACACTTTTGACGTTATTTTGCCATTTCAGGTAATCCACTAACCCCTTTTTCTTAGAGAAATCCTAAACAAACAGTTGGCCCCAAATTTGCTCGCTTCTATTCTGTTGTTAGGGATGGGGTTGATGGAATCATTACTGAGTTTGGGATCTTTCGAGCTACCGCTTCCAGTTTGGCAGATGATGCTCTATATCTGCCTGGTTACTTTTTTTATCCTTTCTGGCAGAATCAGATTCTCCCTTTTGACTACATTTCTGTTCGTTATTTACTGGATGTTCCTTGTTTCCTGGCCATACCTTATGGGCACGGCAAAGAGCGATTCGGTAGCCATGACCGCGTATATCGCATTCGGATTCGCCCTTGCGGGTATGGGCGTCTACGTCTACTTCTTTTTCAACGAGGCAGGGCGGATGCCTGGTTTTATGTCATTCGGAATCAGCAGACTGGAAAAAACTGTCATCAAACGCATCGACAAAATGGAGGCCGCCGTTTTAGCGGCCGACGCCGAGGCCGCAAGAGAAGTCCAAGGACTGCCGGGACTGAAGGACGGTCTTGAAGAGCAATTGGGTCCGTTGGAAGGTCACCTGGGTGAAATAGAAAAGCTTCTTCAAGGGAAAGAGTCAACCCTCAGAGACTTGGAAGAAAATCTGCTGGCCAGATTCGATGATCTGGAGTCAAGGCTTGAAGTGAAAGAGGGCTTGGTGGAGTCACGGAACTGGCAAGTTAAAGATATCGCGTCGAAGGCGGGGCGAAACATTTCGACGCTGAAAGCGCAGCTACGTGAAAAAGAAGAGCTCTTAGGCAAAAAAGATGAAGCGCTGAGAGAACTCGAAACGAATACGACGGCAAAGATTGTAGAGCTGGAAGATAAACTTGCGAGCCAAGAGGCCAAAAAAGCGGAGTTGAAAGATCAGCGGGGCGAGCTGGAGGAAAAGATCGCGGCCTTGCAGGCTCAGCTTCGGGAAAAGGATGCGCTCCTTGGTCCCCAGGAATCCTCAGTCGGGGAGCCGGGGAATAATTTGACAGCGAAGCTCCGAGAAGTAGAAAACCAGCTTGCGAAGAAAGAGGGTTTGCTGCTGGAGAGAAGCCGGGAACTCAAGGAGCTCAACGCCGAGGTGGAGAGTCGGGTAGGCCTATTGCGGGCCGAGCTTCAGGAAAAGAACGATCTTCTCAGCAGGAAAGAACTTGAATTGAAGGAGCTGGAGAAAGATTCATCAGTAAAGGTACACGCGTTGGAGGCGCAATTGAGCGAAAAGGAGGCACAGTTGGAGGCCTCGGAACTCGATGTGAGCGCCCGCGACTCAAGCGCGGTAGAAAAGGTCACGACGCTTCAGGCCCGGCTAAAGGAGCTGCAAGATCAATTGGAGGAGAAAGAGAACCTGTTACAGGCCAAGGACAGAGAGGCAAAGGAGCTGAAGTCTGAGGCAGAAGATAAGGTCGCAGTTTCGCAACCCGAGCTTAAAGAAAAGGAAGAGTTGCTTCGCAAAGCAGGACCGTTCACGCCCTTCCACCCGGGTTTCCATTCGCAGAGGGACTAGGCTCCGCTGAAAGAATTTCGGGTTCCTGATCGCCTTAAGCCAGTCCCTTCTCTACAGCGAATTGTTTTCGCCGACCTCAGGTCGGCTTTTACAATCGCTCGTCCAGCCAATCCAACATGTATGGCACGTTGTGGGCCCAATAATCGTGGCTGCAGTGGATCGTGCCGCCGGCATGCGGGTCGTCGTAAATCGTCAACGTCTTATCAGCACCGCCTATCTCCCTGAACAGGCGTTTGGCGCCATCGACGTTCATGAGTCGATCGTCGGCTCCGTGCGTGATCAACACCGGGCACGTTATTCGCTGGGCCACCCCTTCCACGGTGAAAGCCTTGAGCTTCTCACGAGCTTCGGCGTCGCTGATTCCCCCGAGCAGCCGCCGCAGCGTGGGTTGGAGCTGCTCGCAGAACAGGTAGAGATCGTCGAGCACACTGTAGCAGCCGCTCCAGCCAATTAGCGCCTTGATGCGCGGATCAAAGGCCGCCGCGCGCGGCGCATAATATCCTCCCATGCTGATGCCCATTAGCGCGACCCGCTCGGGGTCTGCTTCCGGGCGAGAGAGGAGATAGTCGACGCAGGCCCGGGACGGGGTCTCGTAATCGTAGCGCGTAGGTATCCCCTTGACGTACAACGACGAGCCCCGGCCGGGAGTGTCAACCAGCAGCAGGGCTCGGCCGCGCTCGAGGACCTGCCTGCCGCTGAAAAAGATCTCCTCCGAGAACGCGTCCGCCCCGCCGATCAGGAAGACCGCCGGCCAGGGACCGCGACGAGGGTTGATGGGGTGGCAAAAATACCCTTCGTACTCCTCATTACCGCAGCGGACGGTAATGATTTCGATCGGGGGGACGTGCAGCTTCGCTGCAGCCCGGAAGTTTTCCTGGGACTTGATAAAGCGCTGGGTCTTTTTGGCCTTATCCTCTGCGCCGAGAAAGACATCCGACATCCGGTAATACTGATTCGCGTGAAAAAAATTTTGCATAGCCGATTGCTGATGGCCGCCCGCAAGAGTTTTCTTGGCCTTCGCTTCGGTCGACTCGGCCAAAGCCAGCCAGGCGCGCTCCCACGCGGCTTTATCGCCTGGCTCCAGACCACGGCACACCCGGGCGATGTCAAAGACGTCGCCGCCCCCCTGCTGGGCCTCGGCGACGAGCCGGAGCGTCTGCGATTCAAACGGATGCGTCGGTTTAAAGAAGTCGAGCATGGGGCCTCCCTAAAAAGCAAAGGGCAAGAGAGAATTTGAAAGCTCCCGACCGCAGCCAGCCGTACCAAAATTCATATCCTTGCCAGAGCATATTCGGTGGAGGGCGAATCTGTCAACTTGAGGCAGGATCTCTGCCAGTGTATAAGCGCTTGAAGAGGCGCCCGCATCCTTTCTTCCTGCTCGGTTTTTTCCCTATCAGGCCGAGTAAAATGCGGCGGTTATGAAACTTTCCGGCACTATACTTTATGCGCTGGCCGCGGTTTTTCAGTCTTCCGGCGCTTCAGGCGCAGCGACGCTGGCTCCCTTTTACATGAAGGCGCAAGGGTTCGCAGTCGGTTGGGTCGGGATTCCCCTCGTGATCAACGGGCTCGGGCGTGTCGGATCTGACTTGTTGTCGGGTTACCTTGCCACTTACGTCAACCCCGCAACCTTGCTGATCGTAGCGACGTCAATCGGTCTAGCGTTCTCGATTCTGGGGATCCTTTTCCGTGAATGGATGCCAGTCTTCCTGAGTGTCTGGATGGTGTTCGGCCTGACCGAGGCGATGATTGCTCTCTCGCTACGCAAAATTGCCTTTGATCTGTCGCCTCCGGAGCGACAGGGCCGTATCCAAGGGCAAGTAGCCTCGGCCTTGGGAATCGGCTTCACCCTAGGGCCGGCGTTGGGGGGGGTCGTGGGCGCGTGGTGGGGCCCGGAGTTGCTCTTCCTGTTTTACGCCGCTCACCAGGCGGTGACCCTTAGCCTGGTCTTTCTTAGTGGCGGTCACCGGGCAGGCAAACCCACAATAACTGAGCGGGTGTCGCTGTGGCATGAGGGGCGAAGGCTGTTGAGCCTGCCCCCGTTCGCTGCGGCCTGTCTTGCGATCTTCCAGTCCTTTTTGTTTCTTACGGGCGTAACCCGTGTGGCCTTTCCGTTTTTGGCGGTATCCCGAGGGCTTACCCTGTATATGGTGGGGACCATGGTGAGCCTATCGCGGCTGACGGATACGTGGGGGCGGTTTTCTGGTGGTTGGCTCTGCGATCGGTTCGGAACGGCACGGGTGATAGCGGGGGGGATCTTGATTGGCATTCCGATGTTTATTTTGGAACTGTATGGAGCGGGGTTTGGGGGTCTGCTCGTGCCATTATGCTTCATGACGATGGGGTTCGGCTTTACCAACGTTGGCTCGACGACGTTCGCCCTACAGGTAGCAGGGCAGAAGACGAAGGCGATCGGCCTTGCGTTGGCACGCGCGTCCACCTCATTTGGACAGATGTTGGGCCCGCTGCTAGCCGGCCTTCTCGTTCAGGAGCTGGGATACAGTGGAGGGTTCTGGGGCATGGGCCTGATCTCACTCGTGGTGTTGATCGGTGTTACTTACGGACTAAAGGGCGCCGCAAGTACGGGCAGGGAGGATCAATCTTGATTTTGGCAGGTCGATTATTTGTTTGCCGCATCGAATCTTGCCTCTGCCTTCATCGCGAGCATCCCACCTTGATCGATGGGCCGAAGCAGAGTTCTCCCCTTTAGCCGTCGGTTAGCGCCCTAGTCCGGGCGCATCGCTGAGGAGCTGTTAATGGTAGCGTGCAAATTCCTGGCAAAATCGTTTGCCGCCTGGGTGCTCAGGCCATAGGCGGATCTCGTATATTCCTTGACCGCCATGAGGGCGGGCGGCGGGTATTTTTTCAATCGGGCGATGAGATTCTCGACCTCGGCATCCACCCGTTCAGCGGACACGACGTCGCTGACCAAGCCGTAGGTAAGCGCCTTGTGGGCGTCGATTTCAGCCGTAGAGTAGACCAGATACATCAGCGCCTTGCGCGGGACCCGGTCGATCAGGGCCGACATGGCGATGGTCGGCATGATGTTATGCCCCATTTCCGGGAGCTGAAAACGAGCCTTTTCGCTTGCGATCGTAATATCGCAGAGCGTGGCCAGCGCGCAGCCAAAACCGACGGCTCTCCCTTGAACAACACCGATGACCGGTACCTTGGCGCGGCGAAAGGCATCGTACAGATTGAAAATAACTTCCACCTTGCCCCGCATCTCATAGGCTTCCGGGAGAGGGCCACGCCCCCCCATAGCCTCGCGGCCGAGACAAAACTCATCGCCTGCACCCCGGAATAAAATTAGTCGGGACTCTTTTGCCGCATCGTCGATCACATCGGCTAATTGACCTGCCATGGGGTCGCTAACCCGATTCCCAATCTCGGGCCGGTTAAGGGTGATCGTCGTGATATCACCGTCTTTCTCGCGTAATATGAGATCCGCCATCGTGTCATCCTCCAATCTAGAAATTCGCCACTCGGCGCGCGACGATCGGGATTCCTGGTTCTAGCGCCGGATAATCGTTTGATGGATCCCCAAGGGGCCAATTCCGATTCCCACGGAATTGAAGGGAAAGGGGCAGCGGATTAAACCGCCGCCGACCGGAAAACGGGTTCGCCCTTTTGCAGTCTCTCACGCAACCGGGGATAGAAGCGCAGGGTGTTGTCAAAAAAGATCTTGCGCTTGAGCCCGTCGCTGATGTCGCTGCGCCGGATCAGGGTCGGGATGTCCTCGCTGAAATCCCTCTGGTCCCGCTCGTGGGGATAGTCTGATGCCCAGATGAGCGCATCGGAGCCCAAAACCTCGGCGGCCAGCGGGAGTGCGGACTCCCCGACCTCCGCCGCAAAGAAAATGTTTCCCCGGCGAAGGTATTCGCTGGGCTTAAGCTTGCATCGGGGCGAGTACTGACCTTTCCGTTCCTGTTCCTCATCCATGCGATCCATCATGTAGGGAACCCACCCAACGCCGCATTCCAGGCAGCCGTAGCGCAACTTGGGGAACAGCTCAAAAACCCCCTCGAAAATCATGCTCACCAGTTGGCGCATCTGAGCGAATGGATGCTCCAGGCAATGCCCCACGGTGAAATTATTGAGGAGGTCCAAGCCGAGATCTGGAAAGCTCAGTCCGCCGTGAGTGGAGACGGGCACATCAAGCCTCTGCGCCTCTTCCCACAGGGGATAAAATTCGGGCCCGCTGTAGACCTTGCCGCCGACGGCCACCGCCGGAAGGACGGCGCCGACCATCCCCAATTCCGTAACGCAGCGCCGGAGCTCCTTAACGGCTTCGTTGATGTCCTGCACTGGAAGTAACGCGACGCCGACGAGCCGCGGGCTGGCCCCCATGAATCGGTGATGGATCCAATCGTTGTAGGCGCGGGCCAAGGCGACCGCCCAATCCCGATCCCGGATGGCGGCGTGAGTCAGCCCCTGCGTCGGATAGAGGACCGAAATCTCAATCCCGTTCTTGTCGAGAAAATCAACCCAGTCCTGAGCATGGGGTCCGCTTCCGCCTCCAGCCCAGCCTCCAGGATTCCGCAGCGCGCGCAGGAACCCGTCCATCGTGAGACCTGGCCAGAAGGAATAGCTCCGGTGCCACTCAAGGTCCTTGTACGGAGGACCGATATGCTCGCTGAGCTCGCTGTCCAGCTCCATGACGTGACCGTCCGCGTCGATGATTCGGTATTCCGCCATATGTGCCTCCTTATAACAGCTTGTTTACGAAAGACCGCTCGCCGTTTTTCCCCAAAATCTTTTCCTTAGGAACCTTCGTGAGGTCAAGCTTAGCCTATTGGACTTTTTGGCAGGCTGTCAAGTCGCGGGCTACTCAAAAAGTCCCGGGCTCAAATGGAGCGTTATCTCTCATGGGAGGAGGCCCTGGGACACAAATCCGTATCCTGAAGAAGGTGAACTCGGCGACCCAGGAATCAGGTCCCGCGGGTATTTTCCGTAAAGAGCTCATCGACGGTCAGTGGCCGCGCGAGCAACCCCTGGTCCTGGGCGAACTGGATCATCGTTTCGATGTCGTGGCGGTTCTCCTTGAGCCCCTGGTAGAAAGGGTCCTTGCCGAAGAACTTTTTTTCCTCTTCGAGATAGGCGCCTCCCCACGCGAAGCTCAGCCGGTGAGGTTGCTGCATGAATTCGTTGTAGCTCTTGCGGGCGCGGTAAAAGGCATCATAGAGGCTGGTGGCCACCCACGGGTCGCGATCGAGAATCTCTTTCTTGATCACGATGGGGTGCATGATGGGGAAGATCCGCGCCTTTCTGTAGTATTCCTGCTCCTCCCTTTTGAAATCGGGGAAAAGGCGCTCGAGGGTTTTTTCTCCTCGCAGCCATGCCTGCGGCAGGTCCGGCTCCACCTCGGCGTCGATCTCTCCTGCGGCCAGCAGATCCGCCAACTTCTTCCCCCCTTCGATTCGCTCCACTTTGATGTTGGGGGGGAGCTTGACTCCCACTGGTTCCTGGTTGACGAGCACCCATGTCACCTCTGTCACGGGCAGATCGTAGTTGTGCATGAACATGCCCTTGACGACCAGGGCCAGCGTGTTTTCGTAGGTTCGGAGGCCGATCCTCCCTCCTTTCAGATCCGAAGGTTTTTTTATTCTCCCCCCGGCGCGGACAAAGCAGAACTTATGGCCGAACATCCGCCGTGGGAAAAAGGGGATGGCCTGAAGCCGGTCGACGTCCTGGCCGCGCGCAACGAGATAAGAGCACATCGAAAACTCGCAGGCATCGTATTCGCCGTGACGGTACATGCGCATGTGGCGGGTACCGCTTTCAACGAAGATCAGGTTAAGGTCGATGCCCTCCGGCGCAATCTTACGCTCGATGAGCGGCTGGAGATAGTCGTACTCTGAACAGGCGACGGTTAATTTGAGTTTGCCCATGACTCCCCCTCTATGTCGCAAGCTCCCCGAGCTTCTCCCTTTTGTCTGTTTGGGATCACAGCCTAGCCATAAGACCCGAGCTCAGTCAATCCCTTTCATCACGGGGTGGGGGGTCGAAGGCGGATTTGACGATCCTTTCCGGGTTACCAAGCAAAAATTACCGATCGGTTCAACGGTCCGGCGCCGCGTCGCCGCAAATGCCGATTTTTGGGTTTTTAGAGTCCATTGCCTGAACATTTGTGTCCAAATCAGGCGAGCTTGCAGCATGCAACCGATGACCATCTGCGCCAATGAATGCGCTTTCGAGTAAATCACGCCCAAAGCAGTCCCCTTGTGCCCGT